>NZ_AWTT01000011.1 GCF_000876205.1 Paucilactobacillus wasatchensis
CCCAGGACAAGTAATTCACTTGTCCTGGGGTTTTTGGGCTTACACCACGGAGTCAAATCGTGGCTGCTCACGCTCTTAATAATTGTTCAATCTGATCCAATCTTTGTTCAAACACGCCAAAGGCACGGACTAAATACTGATCATTTGTCATATCGACGCCTGCCTGTTTTAAAATTTCAATTGGATAGTCAGAACCACCCGCCCTTAGAAATGTTTGATACTTTTCCAAGGCGTCTTCGTCATGCTGCCAAACACCTTGTGACAATGCTGTTGCTGCCGCCCAGGATGTTGCGTACTGATAAACATAGTAGTTCATATAAAAATGTGGTACATATGCCCAGCTTTGCGTTCTTGTGCCAGACTCGGTCACTGCTGGACCGTAATACTTATTCACCAGCTCACCATTCAATTGATCTAAATAATCGGCCGTTAATGCCTGTCCATTTTGTTCGGCCTGATAAGCTTGATGTTCAAATTCAGCAAACTGGGTTTGCCGATAAATGGTGCCCACAAAGCCTGAGATCGATTGCTCTAAAATAAAAATCAACGCCTGCTTATTGTCCGCATATTTTTTGAGTAAATAGTCTGTCAAAATATTTTCGTTAAACGTTGATGCAACTTCAGCTAAAAAGATCGGTGCATCGGCATACTCTGAAGGTTGCTTTTTTTGTGAAAAGTAACTATGCATTGCATGGCCAGATTCATGGGCCAACACATATGTGCTATACAATTTATCCGTCCAGTTCAATAAAATAAATGGATTAGCAGTATACACACTTATTTGATAGCCACCTGATCGTTTGCCTTTATTTTCTGCAGCATCAATCCAACGCTGATCAAATTCCTGCTTTAACCCAGCAACATATTCCGGCCCTAACACCGATAGTGCATCCAGCGTCATTGCTTTACCTTCAGCAAAAGTGGTCTTCAATAAATCCTGACCCGCTATTGGCACATTGATATCATACTTATAAAACGGATCTAACTGCATAATTTCTTTTTTCAGGGCATACCAGCGATGAACCAACGGCAAATGCTCATTAACACTTTTAACCAGTGTATCGTAAACACTTTCTGGAATTTGTTCACCACTCAACGCAGCTGCTCGACCACTGTCAAAATGACGAACTTCCGCCTGCATGTTTTGTGAGCTAATAAAACTGTTTAATGTCTGAGCAAAGGTATTGCGCAAGTTATGATATGGTTTTTCGTACGCCAGCGTGGCTTCACGGCGGACATTCCGATTTTGAGATTCTGTAAACTGGCTCCGGTTACCATGTGTGAGTGGCACTTGATTGCCATTGTCGTCATGAACTAGTCCAAAATCTAAATCAGCATCGTTCAGCGTATTATAAATATCATCAGCTGCATCCAACGCTTTCCCGGCACGACCAAGCAATTGCTCTTCTTTATCCGATAAAATATGTGCCTTTTGTTGGCGAATTTTAGTTAGCATAAACTTAAATTCAGTTAACTGTGGTTCGGTTGCATAGAATTTTGTTAGCTGCGCCTCATCAATGGCCACAATTTCAGGTTCCAAGAAGGCCGTCTGTGCACTAATCCTGCTAAGCGTATTGGCTACTTCACCATACAAACTAACTGCTTGTGCCTGGGTTGTATCACTATCACGTCGTAAAAATCCGTACACAAATTCGCGCTCTAATTCTTCATTAATCCTTTTTTCTGCTTGTAATGCAGCTAGTAAATTAGCTGCACTTTGCCCAACTTTGCCCTGCAACTGCGTAAATTCATTTACCCGCAGAATTGTTTGTTGTAGTGCCGCTTTCATTGCATCATCAGATTCAAATAATAACTTCAAATTCCATTTTAATTGTTCAGGTACCTGGTCACGCGGTAATAATTTTTCTGTTGCCAATGCTTGCACCCCTTACGACTTAATTTCAGCCAAATACTGTTCGCTCTTGGCCTCATCAAACTCATTTTCTGATTTACCAATTACCATGGTTGCCAGTGAATTACCAACCACGTTAACTGCCGTCCGCCCCATATCTACAAAGCGGTCAATACCGGCAATAAACGTTAAGCCAGACATTGGCACCCCAATCGTGGAAACAGTTGCTAACAACACCACAAAAGAAGCTCCAGGCACGCCGGCCATTCCTTTTGAAGTGATCATCAATACAACTAACAACGTGATTTGGTGACCTAATGTCAGGTGGATACCGTAAGCCTGTGCTAAAAATAAGGCAGCTAATGATTGATAGATGGCAGAACCATCTAAATTAAAGGTATAACCAGTTGGAATTACGAAGGAGACAATCCCTTTGCTAACACCATATTTTTGCATTTTATCCATTAACCGGGGAAGCGTTGCCTCTGAACTAGCAGTTGAAAATGCGATTCCGATCTCTTCTTTAATGACATCCATTAAAGCCCAGAACTTGAAGCCGAAAATACGGGCGACAATTCCCATGATTACAACCACAAAAATAATCATTGTGCCATAAGCAATTAACACGAATAATCCCAATGGTGCTAGTGCACTAAAGCCCATTTCACCAACGGTCATTCCAATTAGGCCAAACACTCCAATTGGCGCAAACTTCATCACCCAATTAGTGACCTTAAACATTACTTCTGAAGTAGCCTGCAAAAAATCAATAACAATTTGGCCACGTTTGCCAATTGCGGCAGTTCCTAAACCAAAAAATACTGAGAAAAAAATTACTGGCATCATATCACCAGTGGAAAGAGCTTTAAAAAAGTTGGTTGGGATAATGCCCATAATCGTATCCCAAATTCCAGTGTGTGAAGCTGATTTAGCTGTACTCATGTATTGTGAAATATCAGTACTTTGTAACTGATGAATATCAATAAATGTCCCCGGGTGGGTAATATTACCAATCACTAACCCTAGTGCAATTGCGACGGTGGTCATTACTTCAAAATAAATTAAAGTTTTGCCACCAATCCGGCCCAATTTATGAATATCACCCATGTTAGCAATCCCAACTGTTAAACAGGAAACAACAATTGGCAGTACAATCATCTGAATTAAACTGATGAACATCGTCCCCAAGTTTTGCATCACCGTGATTGCTGCTTTATTATGATAAAAAATTCCTCCCGCAATAATACCTAAAACTAAGCCAATCACGATTTGCCAGCCTAAGCTGAGCCGTGTAAAGCGATAATGTTTCATCGTCTGCAATCCTCCTCATAAAATTTTAATAAATCCAGTTTAGCACATTTAATCTGCTGCGGGTATTTTTGGTTGCATTTTTGTAATGCAATTGAAAACGTGCACTACCGCACAACTAAATTGTATTTCAAAATGAGATAGATCTAATTACTCATTATCGCCATTTAGCAGAACACATTAATTGTCAATAACCTTTGCAAAACTCGCGCTTGCAAAATGTAAGTAATACATTTACAATAACGATGAATCAGAAAAATGGTGCCCCAATCATTGCCAATTTTAGCTCGAATAATTTTATTTTTTTGGCATTGATTGTGAATTATTTTTCAAACAACTTTATCTCTGGAGGGATTACTTATGGTAGAACCAAACACAGATTTCATGATGCCAAACGTCAACTTTTTTGGACCCGGTGTGATTAAGAAAATTGGTGATCGTGCCAAAATCTTGGGCATGAAAAAGCCATTGATCGTTACTGACAAATTTTTACGCAACATGGAAAATGGTCCCGTTAAACAAACTGAAGCTTCATTGAAGACAGCGGGCGTTGACTATGTATTTTATGATAACGTCGAGCCAAATCCTAAGGTTCGCAACGTCCAAGAAGGCAAAAAAGTTTATCTTGATAGCGGTTGTGACAGTATTATTTCTGTTGGTGGTGGCTCATCACATGACTGCGCCAAGGGAATTGGCATTGTCTTAACCAATGGTGATGACATCACTAAGCTTGCTGGAATCGATACACTTGATAACCCACTGCCACCACTGTTAGCCGTCAACACAACTGCTGGCACTGCCAGTGAAATTACCCGTCATACTGTTATTACTAACGAAGAAACTAAGTTAAAGTTCGTTGTTATTTCTTGGCGTAACGTTCCACTAGTTTCATTCAATGATCCTTTGTTAATGCTCGAAGTTCCTAAACGAATGACAGCTGCAACCGGAATGGATGCTTTGACTCACTGCGTTGAATCGTATGTTTCAACGCATCGTAACGACATCACTGATGCCCAAGCAATTCAAGGAATTAAAATTATCAGCAAGTACTTACCACAAGCATATGCTGATGGTCACAATGTTGAAGCTCGAACAAAAATGGCAGAAGCATCACTACTAGCTGGAATGGCATTTAATAATGCTGATCTGGGTTACGTTCATGCAATGGCTCATCAATTGGGCGGTCAATATGATGCTCCCCATGGCGAATGTTGTGCTTCATTGATGCCAACAGTTGAACAATGGAACATGATTTCTGCACCGGAACGATTCGCTGATATTGCTCGCTTTATGGGTGAAAAAGTTGATGGCTTAAATGTTTGGGATGCTGCTCAAAAAGCCATCGATGCACTTGAACGAATCTCAAAACAAGTTGGTATTCGCACAGTGAAGGAATTAGGAGCTAAGCCAGAAGATTTTGAATTGTTAGCTAAAAATGCACTCAAAGATGGTAACGCCGGTTCTAACCCTCGAATTGGTAATGAACAAGACGTTATCGATTTATTCACCACTGCTTACAATAAATAATATTTTTATCATTTCGATAACGATTGATAAAAGTGCAAACACGTGTGATTCGTTCGCTGAATCAGCACGTGTTTTTGTATTATTTAACATGCAATTTTTTAGTCTTTTGTCGCTGATAGTGCTATTCTTTAGCTAGTATTATTACTCGAGGAGGAGTTATCTCATGACTTTAGCACACGAATGCGTTTCATTAGTTCCGCTTTTCGCACAATTAACCCACGCTGATAAAGATACGATTGAATCAATCGTTCATCAGCACCATTATCAGCCCGGAGAAACTATTTTTGCGGCTGGCGATTCATTAGATGCTTTGATGATCATTGCTAGCGGCCAAGTTAAAGTTTATCAATTGGCCGAAAATGGTCGTGAACAGCTCCTTTATTTATTAAAGACTGGTGATTTTGAAGGCGAATCTGCTCTTTTCTCACAAACCAACCGTCAATCATTTGGTGAAGCACTATTGCCAACTGCGATTTGCCAAATCGAGCGTAGTGACTTTCAGAAACTGATGCAAAAGTACCCTAGCATTAGCATTAATTTGTTAAACGAATTTGGTAACCGCCTATCTAAGTTAGAAAAGCGAACAACCCAGGCCACAACCTCCTCGATTGAATCTCGACTGGCTGACTATTTGGTAGAAACAGCCGCCGGACTAAAAGTCACTTCATTTAAATTACCACTGAAGAAAAAGGATTTAGCCACATACTTGGGCACCACACCAGAAACGATCAGCCGCAAACTAAAAGAATTTGAGGACCAAGGCTTAATCATTCAAGGTGGCGGCAAAAAGATTACCATTGAAGATAGTGATGCTTTAGCATTAATTAATTAAAATGTGAATGATAACAATCGTAACCAGAAAGAGGCTGGACAAAAACTATGTTTTTTGTCCAGCCCCTATTTTTTAATTAAACGGTCCAACCAGTACTAACTTGCCGACCATCTTGTTGGCTTCCACTTGTTCATGAGCTTGCTGTAACGTGGTTGTTGAAATTGAATTAATCGTTTGCGTCCTGGTTGAAGCAACTGCTCCACTATCTAATAATTTTGCCAGGTCAGCTAAAATTTTTCCTTGAGATTCAACTTCAATTTCATATTTAGCCTTTGCAAACATAAACTCCCAGTCAAAACTAGCAGCTTTGTCTTTTAGTTTGCCTAACGCCACAGGTTTACTTGTTTCCACGATTGATCCGACATGGCCCAATGGTCGCACAAGTTTAGCAGCAACATCAAAATAGTTTTCCGTGGAATGAAGAATCATAATATCATCAATTTTGTCAGCGTACTGGTCACCTAATTGTTGCCATAAATCATGGTGGTGGTTAACAACTAAATCGGCCCCCATTTTTGTAACCCATTCAACTGTTTCAGGGCGCGAGGCAGTGGCAATCACTTTAAAGCCAGCCCACTTAGCCAACTGAATTGCACTTGAGCCCACGCCACCAGCACCATTAATAATTAACATTGTCCGGCCCAAATTAGCCTGCGGTCCAAACTTAGCCTGAAACTTTTCGAAAATTAATTCATACGCCGTCAACATGGTCAATGGCATTGCGGCTGCATCAGCATCGGATAGTTTTTGTGGGGCTAAGCTCACCAGGCGTGCATCTACTAGTTGAAATTCCTGGTTAGAACCAGATCTTTGATTAGTACCAGCGTAGAAAACACGATCACCACGATGATATTCAGTCACCTTTGGCCCTACTGAATCAATAATTCCAACTGCATCATAGCCTAAAATCTTCAATTGTGATTGCACCGCCGTTGCTTGGCGGACCTTTGTATCAACTGGATTGACTGATATAGCTGATACTTTTACTAACAGATCGTCACCAGTTGGGACTGGCTTGGCCAGTTCAATTTCAGCAAATTGCTGAGATTTGGCTGAAGGTGCGCCTTCGTATATTCCAATTGCTTTCATTTTTTGATTGCTCCTTTGATTAGTTTGGGGATAGTTTACTACAAATTGAGCGAAAATTGGGTGAATGGGCTATAGTAATTTAATTTACTGGCTAAACAACTACATTAGCAATTAAACAAAACTTTTACTTTTTGATTGATTGAACGTGTTCGGCAACCGCAGAAGTCTCCGTGTAACAATATGATTCAAATAAGCAAGCCTTTTACTTTTTTTATTGATTGAACGTGTTCGACAACCGCAGAAGTCTCCGTGTAACATAAAAATAACGAGGATGGATGGCTGTAGTTCGCCATCCATCCTCGTTATTTTCACGTTACACTCCGACTTCTAGGCGCGGTTTCTCACACTCCTAAAATATGCCCTCAAAGAACTCCACAATCCGCTGCCATACTCGCTGGAATATGTTGCCATATTTTGCCATTAATGCTTTTCCGTCCGCGCTATTGGCGAAGTCACCTAGTTTGGCCATCGCACTACCGACACTACCCTTTAATGAACTCGCAACATTTTTCACGTTGCTAATATATGTTTTTGAAGTTGAGACCGGTGCTTTTTGTACTTGAATCAATGCATTGACGATCAGTACCTTTGAAGCTTCCGGCGTTTTGGAACTTAAGTTACTATTTGCTAGTGCTTTATCTAACATTTCACGTACTTCGGCCTTGGTGGCATATTCATTATCATTTTGCCGTTGTTTGGCTAAATCAGCAGATACAGTTCCAACCGCCGCCATCAATTTACCAGAATATGTTTTGTCACCACTATTTTGATCAATTGCTGATTGCGTTGCATTTAGTACGCTATTGGCTGCTGTGGTATTCTCTGAGCTCAATGTAATTCCATCTGCTGCTAATGCTTTATAAACACCAGTTAACGCAGCCTGACCCGAAACTGCTTTGTTAGCAGTCACAGTAATAATGATATCATTAACCCCTGCCATCGTTGCTACCATAGCATATTGTTGCGCTGTAACTTCAGTAATATTACTTTCACCATTATATTTAACAATGTTTACCTTAACCCCAGCGCCAGAATCGGCTGGTGCCAAAGCAACTGAACTAATCATGGCTGAATCGGTGGTGCCACTCGAACTAATGTATTGAGCATAATCAGTTGCTGTTGAAGTTAATGCTGTATAATTATCATTAGCACCCAGTGCACTGGCCACTGATGACCGGTCGCTGGAAGCTAAGCCAGCCCCATACACAACGTAGGGCTTCGATAGTGCTTGTGTTTGCACTGCAGAGCTGCTGCTAGTATCCGCTGTTGTATCCGCATAGGTAACAGTTGCCGTTGCTGCTGGGATTGCAACCGCACCAACTAGCACAAGTGCCAAGGTTAATGCAATTTTTTTGATAAATTTCATTGTGCACCTCCTAAAGTACTTCACTATTTTACCATGGTCGCATACAAAACAAAATTAACGCCTAATTTTATTAATTAAAAGGCTAATTATTTAGCATTAATTTAATATTCATATTGAGGGGCAATTAATGATAACTAAACAACTCACACCACAGCAAATAATAAATCAAACTAGCCTTGTTGGTCGTTGGACGATCAAATCTGTTCACCAGACCGACACGCTTTACTCAACTAATCTTGGGTCCACCATTAAATTCAATCTCGTAAATAGCACTCAGTTAGGTGTCGACTTTTTCAATAATGGCAATCCATTTGGTCCTAGTCAAACCATTGCAGTTCGCATTGACCAACAACAGTGGCAACGATTTATGACCAACCAGATGCCTGCAATAATCAACTTGTCAAGAGACCGCCATACCATTGAATTAATGCTGGTTGGTAACAGCGATCTCGACGGTGTTTGGACTGAAAAGCAAGGTTTTGCCCTAAAATCATTTGCGATAGACCAATCAGCCACTATCACACCAACACCACTTGCTCGGCCCGTAACCTTTATTGGTGATTCAATTACATCAGGCTGTTGGATTAATGGCCACCACGCATCTTTTGACTATGCGGCTGAAGCTAATTATGTTTCAATTTGCGCCGATCAATTAAACCTGGATGCTGGTCGTATTTCATACTCGGCTGCTGGAATTTTAAAGCCTGGGACTGGGGGTGTGCCCAACGCCTTTGATTTTCTCGATCACATTGATGCCACATCGCCGTGGCAACCCCCGGCCACCGCGGCCATAGTCATCAACATTGGCGTCAACGACCGCCGCTTTGACCGTTCAGTATTTGCCCAAGCATTACCAGCATTCATTCAACAGGTTAACCAATTGTTTTTTGCTGCGCCGATCAAATTAATGATTCCATTTAGCCAAACGTTTGCTCCTATTTTTCGCACCACGGCAACTAAATTTAACAACATTCAACTTATCGAAACCAAAAATTGGCACTTATCTTACACGGACGGCCTCCATCCTGATGCCAAAGGTTCTCAAATTGCGGGTAATGAATTGGCCCGGGTCCTACGAACATTAACATAACTCAAACCAAAGATTGTCTTTTTAGCTTCAGACACGGTACAATTACGAATGGATAATAAAAAATATTGATGAGGGATAAAATATGAAATACGAACGGCTACTACCGATTCAACATGGCAATAATTTTCGCGATCTTGGTGGCTACACGACCACTGATGGACACACCATCAAATGGGGGCGCTTAATTCGGTCGGGACACTTAAATTCACTCGACCAGCACGATTTAGATGTACTTGCACAATTTAACGTAAAACTCGATCTTGATTTTCGAGCTCCTGATGAAATTTCAGCACGTCCAGATAAAATTCCAACTGGTGCAGCCTACACTGCTTTACCGGTTTTTCAAACTGACGAAACAGATGCTTCACACAGTCAAGAACAAATTATGGCTGATTATTCGGACCGACCAGATGCCGGCTATAAGCATATGTTGGACGTATACCGCGATATGGTCACTACCAAACAAGCTAAAGAATCCTATCAAACATTTTTCAGTCAGCTTCTGAGTAATGACGATCACAGTGCTGCACTGTTTCACTGTACTGCCGGTAAAGACCGTACTGGGATGGGCGCTGTCTTCTTGTTGAGCGCGCTCAACGTTGACCGACCAACAATTGTGCGCGATTATTTACTGACCAATTCAGTCACAAGGGACTTTGTCGCCGCCAATATTGCCAAAATTAAAGCGGCTGGTTTGCCGGATGCATTTGCCCAAAATACATTCGCGCTCTCTACGGTCTCACCAGACTATGTCAACACAGCTCTACAAGAAATTGACAGCCAGTATGGCGATGTTAAAAACTACTTGCAGCAGTATTTAGCTGTTTCTGAATCACAAATGAAGGATTTACAAAAACTGTATTTAGATTAAATTTAACCATTTAAAAATCGTCTCACTAGGCAGCTACCTAATGAGACGATTTTTTTCTATCAATATGTTGTACTGGGTAAATCTAGCATTTGCGCCAATTTTTCAAGTTGACTCACATAGTCACCATATACAAGTGCAAAGTGTGATTCGTAGCCATTAGCCACAAATTGGTCCATCAATTCGTTGACCGGTTGCTGCATTTCTATTCTACCAGAAACACCATTAAACTGGGCTGGTGTATCTTTCACGGTTCCTTTTGTAATCACAAAGCGGTAGCCATCTGCATCATAATGCACTCGCAAAATAGTCACTAGTCCTGGCTTCAATACCATTTGTGGACTGACAGGCATCTTACGATTGGGATGGACACTGGCCTCCACACCATACTTAGGATTAGCAAGTGAATACGCACCATAATCATGCCACATTGTGATCGTATTATCGCCTTCATCCAAACTGGAAACATCCCCTAAGAAGGTTGCATCTTGTTGCGGCGTCATTTGCTGCAAAATATACATCGAAAGCGCACCATGAATATCACATTCCATCGCCGTTGGTAGTTTTTGGTCACCTAATTGGGTCCATACCGACCCCGGTGCACTATGATATTTATCAAAGAAATCAGGCCAGCAGCGGGAAGCTAGCGCGCCCCAATTATCACGTTGTGCCCATTGATGCATCAATGTCACATATTTAACGAACCGGATTGTTTCATCTTGTTTGACGTTCAAGTTGTTGTAGTGCTGGCTGGCATAGTCCAATTGGGTTTGATATTCTTGTGGCTGCAACGCCTCTGCTTGAGCAAAGGCTTCGTCGATTTCATAATGTTTTAAGTGCACCCCAAAATTAGCCTGTAGCTGATCGGCATCAGCGTCTGAAAAGAAAAATCCTGGTGGAAATGTACCAACTACACCGATATTGAGATGGGCTAAGTCGTCCTTAACTTTAACCGATTGCACAAAATCTGCGATGACTTGCTGTACCGCCTCTTCATCTGGATTGCCATAAATATGCTGAAATTGGTGCTTTTGGCTGGCTAAATAGTTACCACTGCTCATTAGTCCAGTTAACGCATTTAAATGAAGCCAACCGTGAATACTGGGCTCGCGCGGGGCTAGTAACAAGATTGGTGTCGTCGGATATGATCGCTGCACTAATTGAATGAATTCGGCATCTGTAAACGTGGTGTTTTGAAAAATAATTCCGGCAATGTCATTTTCTTGGATTGTACTTAAAAAGCTTGCTAGTTCTTGTGGGTCGCCTAAGGCTTCTTGAGGAGCAATTACATCATATTCAACTATCTGTTTTTTAGTAGCGGCCATAATTTTAGTGGCAAATTCAGCGTCAAACTTACGCCGCACCACTGGTAAATATAAGATTTTACTCATGTCATCGTACTCCTTCCGCGATATAGTTTAGTGGTTTAACTGCTAAATTTTTCCCGATTAAACCAACATAGGCATCTTGTTGGACCATGCGTTGATTTTCCTGATGAGTTAATAACCACTTATTATGCTGAAACAATAAATCAGATGACTTACGAGCTGTTGTCAGTGGTGTATTGGTTTGATCCACTAATATCACTAAACACTTGAAACCAGCTTGCCATACGCGACAAGGGGCAAAATGCATTGTCGTTGAATATATTTCAATTGCCGTTCCCTGTGGTACAAAGAAAGCTTGTGTCTGATTGGTATTAAGTTGATTATCATGCAATTGATTCCGGTGAGCTAAAAATAGAACCAAATCCGTCCCAGCTAAATTAATTTCAGAACAATTATGAAATTCCAAAGCATTAATTTGACTACTATTGCCGTTGCAATAACCAATCTCAATTGCTTGTTCGCCATACCATTCTCGTGCAACCACCTGCCGTTGTTCATCAGCTAAAAAGGCCTGATCATCGCGGACATATTTATTATTGCTACTTGGAATGTCTGTCGCTGCTAGCTGTTGCGCTAGTTTATCTTGATACGGTAATGAAATGATTTGGCCAAACTGAGCAAATGCATCATCAGCCACCGATTTGATTTTTAAATGTTGATTTTGTTCTTGTAATTGGCTTAATGTTCTCATTTAATCACCTACTCAGTCTTTGTATTGTCCCATGCAGCTTGAAAAGTCTTTAATCCTAAATCTGTGTACGGATTGTTGAAACTGGTCTCGTAAACAGACAAAGCACATGTCACAATGTCAGCGCCATAAATTGCTGCGGTCTCAAGCTGTTTGGCAGTTCTAATCGCCGCAACAATCACTTCAGTCTTGAAATGATAATGTGCATAAATGTCTATAATGTCTTGAACGTACTTTAGCCCATCGTCACCGTAGTCTTCTTTCCAACCCACGAACGGTGAGACATACTTGGCGCCTACTTTACCGGCCATTAACGCCTGTGCAGGTGAAAATACTAACGTTAAATTAGTCCGAATACCCTGCTGTTCCAACTGACGAGCAGCAATAATTCCTTGTTGGTTAGTCGGAATTTTGATCACAAAATTAGGTGATATTTGGCTAATAGTTTGGGCCATCGAAACCATTTTTGCAGCACTTTCAAGATGTGGATTAATTTCCACCGATACTGGAAAATCAGGCTTGTCTGCCACATATGCTGCAATGTCTGCTAAACATGTTTTAAATGGTTTGCCGCTATTCATGATATGTTTTGGATTCGTGGTAACGCCGTCAAATCCATATTGCTCATAGGCCACCTTAATCTCATCTAACTTGGCGCTATCTAAAAAATATTTCATTTTAATTCCTTCTTCCTAATTATTCTCCAGGACCGGCTGTGGTTGTGGTTCACGCGCTCGCCGTTGTAACAGTTCATGCATAATCTTGCTGTAACGATTTTCAGTTAACGGATAGAGCCAGTACATTAATCCAATCGTCGCAATTGCCAACACAGCTGAGTAGATAAACATTAATCCCCGAATTCCAAGAATTGCGGTTGCTGTCTGTGTTTGATTAGGAACATAGCCAACTAATGACAATACAATGCCCGGAATAAAGCCGGCCAGTGCTTGAGATAATTTACGGAAATAAGTGAAAAACGAATAAACCAATCCCTCTGAGCGGATTCCGGTTTTCCATTCGCCATACTCAACACAATCAGACACTAACGCCCAGTTAAGGGCACTGGTGAATCCATTGCCCAAGTAAGCTACACTTGTTAATAACACCAGTAAGAATGTATTGCTAGCAAAGAAGAAACCGGCAATATCTGCCACCGCCCAAATGAGACAGCCTAGTATGTAAACATTTTTCTTATCAAATTTACGCGTTAACATTGGTGTCAAAAAGACGGAGACAAACACCATGCCAATACTAAAGAAGCCAAGTAGCGACACTGCGGTAGTATTTTTAAGCACATACTGACAGTAGTAAACCTGCACTGCCAGCTTCAAGTTAAATGCTGAAAAAGTAAACAAATTAACCAAGCTAACAGTCCACAGTGATTTATTTTTTAGTAATGCTTTGTATGCATGTTTAATTTCTTTTCGGTCAACTTTTTCTTTAACTGGTACCTGATACACTTCTTTGATGCTGGCATAGGAGTACCATTGGCACAACACGCCGACAACTGCGAAGATCAACACTGCCACCGTGTAACCAATTTTTTCATTGGGCAATGACGTCACAATCGGCATAAAACCAATTGTAGCAATCATTAGGCCTAAGTTAGAACCAGCTTGACGATATGACGCCAGTTCAGAATGCTCCTGACTGTTTTTGGTCATTGTTGGGATCATGGAACCAAACGGAATGTTGGAAATACTGTAACAGGTGCCAAATAGCATATAAGCAATGTAGGCCCAAACTAACTGACCGGTCACTGAAAAACTAGGCATAGTAAAGTTTGCAATCAGTAACAACGCTAACGGAATGGCGGACCATAAAATAAATGGTCGAAACTTACCGCGTTTACCAATATTAGTTCGATTATCAATCCAAGTTCCAACACTGATATCCATGAAGGCGTCCCAAATTTTAGCCACCAGGAAAATAGTTCCCGCAGCTGCAGCTGGTAATTTTAACTGATCGGTAAAGTACTTCAGTAGATACAGTTGCCCCATATCAAACAAAAAGTTATTACCGACATCGCCCATCGCATAGGCAATTTTGTTTTTTAATGTAACGGTCTTTGGCGCAATATCATTTTGCGCGACGGCCGGCTCGATTTGTTTTTGCATAATGGTTCCTCCTTTCATTTGCCCGGGGTTAACCTAGCGCAATCATTTTTTGATTAGCAAATTCATACAATGCTAAATCACTCATTTCACGACCATAACCTGAATTTTTGACACCACCAAATGGTAATTCGGGATAGCCGTTCGATGGTTGGTTAATAAAGACTTGCCCAGTTTCTAATTGTTTGGCGATCATTTGTGCCTGCTCAATTGAACCAGCATAAACTGCACCAGCTAAACCATATTGTGACCGATTGGCCAATTTAATTGCTGCGTCAGTACTCTCCACCACATGCAGTTGACCAACTGGTCCAAACAATTCTTCATCAAAAATTGGGTTAGCTTCATCAATGTTGGTTAGTAGCACCGGGCTAAAGAAGTTGCCTGCTTTTGAATCATCAATCCCGCCATGAACCAATTCCTTAGCGCCGTGTTGAATTGCAAGATTTACTTGTTTTTGCAGGGTTGTTTGAATTGATTTAGATGCTAACGGTGCCAGGGTTGTTGTTTCAGCCATTGGGTCACCCATATGACGCGACTTAAATTCATTGATTAATGCTGCAGTAAATTCATCAGCAACATCTTGATGAACAATCATCCGTTTGGCCGATGTACAAACTTGGCCACTATTGCGCAATCGTGATGTTGCCGCGTCTTTAGCAGCCTGTTTAATATCTGCACCTGGTAAAACTAAAAAGGCATCATTGCCACCCAACTCTAACGTTGTTTTAGTAATGGCCTGGGCGGCTTCACTCGCCACTACTTTGCCTGCTTTAGTAGAACCAGTTAATGCCACGCCTTGAACACGTTGATCCTTGATGATATCTGCAACTTGTTCATTGGTAACAAATAGATTTTGGAACGCACCATGTTCAATGCCGGCTTGCCAAACGGTTTGTTCAAACACTGTGGCACAACCAGCTACTATTTTGGCGTGTTTCAATAACACTGGGTTGCCAAGTAAAAAGTTAGGAGCGAACACTCGCATTACTTGGGTATACGGAAAATTCCATGGTTCAATCGCCAGTACTATCCCAGTTGCTTCATATGTTAATTTAGCCCGCTTAGTACCCAGATACTGATAATCTTTTGATACTAACGCTGCCGGGCCGTTATTCGCATAGTAATCAGCAATATTTGCTGCAGCATTTGCCTCTTGTAAACTCTCTTGCAATAGCTTACCCATATTTTGGGTTGCTGTTTTGGCCAACAGTTTTGCATTGGTACGAAATGCGGTTGCAATAGCATGCAACTGTTGTGCGCGTTGTTCAAATGAACCTCTTTTCGCAGTTTCGAAATAACGGTTCGCATTTGTTAGTGCTGCTTCTACTAATTGTTGATTGTTAATGGTGAATGTTGCTTCAATCGATTCTGAATATGGATTTAATACGTCAAATTTCATAGTTGATTACTCCCTTCGGTTAGTTAAAAAATAACTTATCTACAGTTTTATCAAACGCATTTGGTTTCTTTATGCACCACTTAGGAAAAACAAATGAACATTTTGGCAATATTTTGCGTTAAATTTGAATTTTATTAGATGTTCCTATTTTTTTCATTAAATTGTTCGAATAGTTGCGCGTACTTAGATTGACGCCGAAAGAAGACTGGTGGCTGGCCCAATGGTGCGTTAATTCGATGTTGGCCAGCACCAAATGTTTGGCCACTCCATAGATGAACCCATTCGTCGTCTGGTAAATAAACTATCCATTGACTTTGTTGTGCTTGGTAGACTGGTGCAACCAGTAAATCGCGACCAAATAAATATTCATACTGAATATCGTAAGCATGGGCATCATTTTCGTAATGCATGAATAGTGGTCGTTGCATGGGCAAGCCATGTTCCTGGTATTCTTTCATAATGGCTTGACGATAGGGTTTTAATGCCACAAAAATGTCACTACAGTGCGCAAAATGAGTCATTGCCTCGTCATCGTCATAAACCTGAAAATTTTCTGCAGGTCGATTGCCTTCGTGGGTCCTCATAACCGGTAAAAAGCTACCCATCTCAGCCCAGCGCATAAACAATTCTTTGGAACGAATATTGCCATGTAAACTGGTATACCCGCCGATATCACTATGGCTTAAACCGAAACCAGACATTCCGGCTGACAATGCTGCGGGAATCGTGGAAGCTAAACCATCATCTAGACTCCAATTAACGCTCTGGTCGCCCGCCCACAGTAGTGGTGTGTACGGTTGACTACCATTGGCACCGGCACGCATGAAGTAAACAATTTCGTCACCCTTGCCTGCTTCTTGGACTGCTTCATAATTACATTTGGCCCATAATTTGGGCCACTGATTATGCATTTCCAATGGGTCACTTTGATCAAATAGCACCACATCTGTTGGCAAATATTCTCCAAAATCAGCCATCCAACCGGTAATGCCTATGTCAATCAAGTTAGTTTTTATCACAGATTTGAACCATTCAAATGCCGCTGGGTTAGTCAAATCGACCACGCCACAATCAAATTCGCCAAAGTCGACTAGGTAGATATCACCTCGATCAGTCTTGGCAAAGTAGCCATGTTTAGCTGCATTGGCAAACATGGATGTATCACTGGCAATGTATGGGTTGATGTATGCTAAAAAGCGCAAATCATTGTGTTGCCAAGTTTTAATTTGTTCCGTTAATTGGGGATATAATTTCGAATCAGCTTGCCACTCCCACATTAATCGCTTGCCAAAACTAGTCATTCGAATTCCTTGCCAATCTTGGCACCATAGTGCTGCTAATTTAACATTTTTTTCTTGCAGTCGATCGGTAATTGTTTGGACTCGGTTCGTGCCACCCTGAACTCCTAGCATCACGCCATCATTAATCCAATCTGGTAATTTGGGTTGCCGGCCAATTAAATTAGTTAGTTCTTCGATTAATTTGACAAATGTTGCTGCAGTTTCAATAGTGAGTGCTGTGGGCATGCCCCAAAATTGTAATTCATGATATGTCGGATTACTAAAATCAAAATCCGCGTAATAAGACGAATCGGTATGACAATAATATTTAGCACTAGAAATAAAGGTTCCTTGTGGATAATTTGTGGTGTAATAATTGCCACCAGCATGGTCACTATAATCTGCTAACTGAGTGGTTAACGTCCGCTTGTTGCGGCCAACTCCTGGTTCAGAAGTCCATAGGGGGAAGTGACGACCACGTAAATTGAAATACGATAATTGTTCACCACACCCATAGATTTTCTCGGTGGCAACAGCATTTAGACGCACCCACAGCCGATTCCAATCAGGCTGAAGCAATTTGAATGTTACGACTAATCTTTGCTGGTGATCTAATTGAGCAATGAGCTTTAAATAGGTTTGAGTTCTAAACCCAAAGGCTAATTCAACTTGTTCTTCAGTAACATCAGCATCGGTCACAAACAAAGGAATTTTAGTTGTTATTTGATCGTTAATATCAAAATTACCACGATACATATCAATGTCAGCGGCGCCATGACCTAAAAACAAAATGGGGGAAGCATCCGTATGAGAGAAAATTAATTGGTTATTATAGGTTAACTGTCCGTCATCATAGGTTAATCGTTTTGTAAGAGTAGCTGTCATATCAATCCACACTCCATTTCAATTGACTAAGAATAAAAATACATTGTGTCAATCTTATAAAATAAGTTTGAAGTGCGGGTGCGGGAAGTATAAAGAAAAAATGATAATTAAATTAAGAGTATGCAAAAAAACAGTCAAAAAAAGACTGAAGAATATTATCCTCCAGCCTAACTAACTATCTAATTTTAATTTTGAACCGAAACATTGCCCTTCATTTCGCGCACATAAGCCTTAATTGCCTCAGTTGCATCATTTGGATTTTTTTCAATCAGCTTAACAATTCCAGACCCCACAATTGCCCCATCAGCAATCTGATTCATCTGTTGTACTTGTTTTGCTGTATGAATTCCAAATCCAACCACTACCGGTGTATCAGTCACTGCTTTAATTTGTTGGACTGTTTGGATTAAATCATGCGCTACCTCATCACGAACGCCAGTCACCCCTAAGGATGAAACTAAGTAGATAAAGCCAGTAGTGCCTGCCACAATTTTAGGAATTCGTTTATCCGAGGTAGGTGCAACCAACGGAATCACCGACACACCGTGTTTGGTTGCAAATGGTACTATCTCGTCACGTTCTTCAACTGGTAAATCAGGAATCACTGTGCCACTAACATTTAACTCCTCGCAGCGTTGATAAAATTTGTCATAACCATAATCAAAAATTTTATTGGCATATGATAGGAATACCAAAGGTACGTCAGTCTGCTCGCGAATTTGTGCCACCATGGCAAAAATTTTATCAGTGGTAATATCCGCTGCAAAGGCCCGTAAATCGGCCGCTTGAATTACTGGACCATCAGCCACAGGGTCACTAAACGGAATGCCTAATTCCACCACATCAGCGCCCGCTTGCGCCATGGCCACTACATATTCGACACTTTTTTCAACTGATGGGTCACCAGCAACCGTAAATCCAACAAACGTATTTTCTCCTGCAAATGCTGCCTGTAAATTAGTCATGAATATTCACCCCCCGATAACGGGCAATTGCAGCGACATCTTTATCGCCGCGCCCAGATAAGTTACAAACAATAATTTGATCTTTGCGCATTGTTGGCGCTAATTTTCTAACGTAGGCGACTGCGTGGGAACTTTCAATAGCAGCTACAATTCCTTCAGTTTGTGCAATATATTCAAAGGCATCCACTGCTTCGTCGTCCGTAATTCCGACATATTGAACCCGTTTGCTTGCTTGTAAGGCTGCATGTTCTGGTCCAATTCCAGGATAGTCTAACCCCGCCGAAATCGAGTAAACTGGTGCAATATCACCATCATCATCTTGGCAGAATAGTGACTTCATGCCATGAAAAATACCGATCCGGCCAGTTTCAAGTGTGGCAGCTGTTTTATCCGTATGAATTCCTTTGCCGGCGGCCTCACAACCAATTAATTTTACACTCGGGTCATTGATGAAATGGTAAAAGGCACCAATGGCATTACTACCGCCACCAACACAAGCCACCACTGCATCAGGTAATTTACCTGTTTCTTTTAATAACTGTGCTTTAATTTCCTTACTTATAACAGACTGGAAATCGCGGACCATGGTTGGAAATGGATGTGGTCCCATCGTTGAACCAATCACATAATGCGTATCATCCATTCGACGAGTCCACTCTTGCATCGCTGCATTAACGGCATCTTTCAGGGTCCCTGTTCCAGTACTAATAGCATGAACTTTGGCCCCCAGTAGTTCCATTCGATAAACGTTTAATGCTTGGCGCTCTGTATCCAGTTTCCCCATGAAGATTTCACATTCCATCCCCATTAATGCAGCAACAGTGGCAGTTGCAACGCCGTGTTGGCCAGCGCCTGTTTCTGCGATAATTCGTGTTTTACCCATTCGTTTAGCTAATAGTACCTGACCAAGCACATTATTAATTTTATGCGATCCGGTATGGTTTAAGTCCTCACGCTTGAAATAAATTTGTGCGCCGCCCAAATCAGCACTCATTCTTTCTGCATGGTAAAGCAATGATGGCCGATTTGCGTAGTTAATTAGTAAATCCTTCAACTCTGCTTTAAAATCTGGATCATCTTTATAGTGGTCATAAGCCTCTGTCAGTCGATCAATTTCACTCATTAAGGTTTCTGGGATGTACTGGCCGCCATATTCGCCAAAGCGACCTACTTGGTTAGTTTCTGATTTTGTTTCTTGCATTGTGTGCCCTCCGTGTAAATTTCATAATCTTCATTGCGTCTTTATGGCCATCGGTCTCTACTCCCGAACTAACATCAACAAAATCTGGCAAAACAGTTGTGATTGCCGTTTCAATATTGTCTGGTGTTAATCCGCCAGCAAGAAAAAATGGTCGTTGTTCTTCATCGATGGTTTGCCAGTCAATTGTGGTGCCGCTGCCTGGCTTGCGGCCATCATACATGACATAATCGGCTGTCACTTTCAATTGTTCACCGGGCTGAATGGCCTGGATTACCTTAGTTCCTAGCTGTCGCAATTGAGCTACCAGCTGCTGATTTTGTTGCCCGTGTATTTGGACTAATTGAATCGTATGACTACTTAATAATGGCTTAATTTCAGCTAATGTCGGATTAACAAACACCCCAACCGCATCAATATTGCTGTCTAACTGCGCTCTCAGGTTTGCGGCCTGTGTTGCCGTAACCTGGCGCTTACTCTGTGCAAAAACGAATCCTGCTAGTTCTGGTTGGGCATCGTTAACTGCTTGAACGTCAGCAATCGTTTTTAATCCGCATATTTTAACTTTGGTCAACCGCCACACGCCCCTTTAGTTGTCGCATTGTTTCAAGCTTATTGGGCGACTTCATTAATGTCTCACCAACAAGTGCAACGTTAATTCCATTTTGCCGCAACTTTGCGGTATCATCACCGCTCTTAACACCGCTTTCTGCGACGAAAATACAATCTTGTGGTACCAATTTTCTTAATTGTTCGCTGTTGTTGAAGTTTACTGAAAAGTCATTTAAATTACGATTATTCACGCCAATGATTCTAGCATGTGCCTTAACAGCTCGATCAATCTCATCTTCATTGTGGGCTTCTACTAACGCAGACAGCCCCAATTGGTTTGCCAATGTCAGATAAGCTTGTAATTGCTGGTCCGTCAAGATTTTAACAATTAATAAAACCGCTGCAGCCCCAGCCAATTTAGCTTCATAGAGCATATATTCATCAATCACGAAATCTTTGCGTAACAGTGGTGTTTGAACTTTATTGGCAATTTGGCGTAGATACTCTAATGATCCTTGAAAATAATCTGGTTCCGTTAACACTGAAATGGCGTTGGCGCCGGCCTCTTCATAATCCTGGGCAATTTTTAGATACGGAAAATCTTTTGCAATGACACCCTTTGAAGGTGAAGCCTTTTTTACCTCTGCAATAATATGCATTCCATTGCCGCTCAATGCTTTTTCAAATGGGCGTTCATCACTAATTGGCAGTTTTGCTACTTGCTGTTTTAATTTCTCAAGGGGTAGTTGTTGTTTAGCCTGCGCGACTCGTTTGGTGGTGGCAGCTACTAATTGATCTAAAATCATGCAACTGCCTCCTTCGTAAATTCAATTAACTCGTTTAACTTTTGTTGGGCCTTGCCATCGTCGATTAACTGACGAGCTAACGTGATCCCATCTTCAATACTGAGTTCTGGTTTAGCAATGTGCAGTGCCGCACCAGCATTAAGTAACACAACATCTCGTTTAGCACTCTTTTGTCCTTGTAAAATGTCACGTGTGATTTGGGCATTTTGTGCTGGCGTCCCACCAACTAAATCTTGTTTGTTACATAGGTCGAAACCAAATTTACGAGGGTCAATCGTGTATTCAGTCGTGGTACCATGTCGTAGTTCAACGACATCGGTTGGCGCGCTCATTGAGATTTCATCAAGACCATCTTGGCCATGAACGATCATTGCATCTGTTACACCTAGTTGATTTAGCACAAGCGTCATTGGTTTCAACAGGCTCTCATCGTAAACACCTAATAATTGTTGTGTAGCGTGAGCTGGGTTGGCCAGAGGTCCGAGGATGTTAAAAATTGTTCGAATACCTAAAGTCTTACGTACAGGTGCCACGAACCGCATCGCTTGATGATATTCTTGGGCAAATAGGAAACATACTCCGATTTTTTGTAGCAATTCTTCACTTTGGTGTGGTTGTAAGTTGATGTTGACACCTAATGATTCGAGCACATCCGCTGCACCACTCTTCGATGATGCTGCGCGATTACCATGCTTGGCAACCGGTACGCCTGCTGCGGCAATTACCAAAGCAGAGGTGGTAGATATGTTGAATGTGTTCGCGTGATCACCACCAGTGCCCACAATTTCTAATACTTGTTCGCCGGCATGGAATGGTGCCGCGTGGTCACGCATTGATTTGGCGCTACCGGCGATTTCATCGGCCGTTTCATGTTTCATGCTCAAAGCTGTCAAAAATGATGCAATTTGAATATCACTAGTTTCGCCATTCATAATTTCGTTCATTACCTGCTGTGCTTGGTCAAAAGTTAAATCTTCTTTGTTAGTTACTTGTTTAATTGCTGTTTCAATCATGTTAAATTCCTCATTTCAATTTTTAATTGTTTAGTTTCTGCGAATATCCAGTTATAGTTTTGCCATCGTTTTAGTGTCTTCATATTGATTTCCTCCAAATGATTGTAAATAAAAAATCCGCCCACATAACGATTAATCGTTACAAGGACGGATTTTGTTTTTTCCGCGGTACCACCTTTTTTTGAAGAGTGTGGAGAGGAACGGTTTGATCCTGAGCATTAGTGGCAAAAGTTGAATAATGCGGGTTTCGCATTGTTTAACTTTTGTGACTAAGCGGAAGAATCAGTTCCTCGCAACACGTTTTTACACGTGTCATCACACTCGTTCACTCTCAGCAGGATGCTAACACATCCTTGGCAATTGACGTCTGCCTAACGTAACGAGGTACTTGGAGTGGCGGTTCATGTTCTAGTTAGAACGTGTTCCGAAGAGCAGATCACTGTGCTTAGCCCAATTTAGTCAATGAGCCCAAATTCAGGGCTCATTGACTAAATCACGCTAATGCTCATGATCTAACCGCTCTTCTCCACACTCCGTTCATCGTTCCCTCCGTGGTCCATTTAATAGTCTGCGTCTGGTTGAACTCTCAGCACTGTCAACTCTCTGTACATGCACGGCTATTTTGATCTCCACTTCATCGGTTTGTGGACGAATTATTAAATTAAAATTAGATTAAAACTTTATGAGATGTTTGTCAACCTTTTTTCGCTGGTTAATTTAATTTTGAGAAAATTTCGAATCATTTGCCGTCCAAATTGAGCATCCGTCATGATTGATTCTGGGTGAAATTGAACCCCGTAAATTCCTAATTCAGGTTGGGACAATCCCATCACATCACCATCACTAGAATGTGCAGTGACGTTCAATTTGTCGGGCAATGCTTTTTGATCAACAACCAATGAATGATACCTGGCAGCGTTCACCATTGGTGGGCAGTTTTCAAATAATGGATCCTCATTATCAAGTGTCATTCGATCAATTTTGCCATGCATTAAACGACGCGCGTAGGTTAGTTGACCGCCAAACGCTTCACAAATGACCTCTAAACCCATGCACACCCCTAAAATTGGTATTTTACCGGCAAAATATTTAGTTGCAGCAAGGCTAATTCCAGCGTCGCTCGGTTGACCCGGTCCGGGAGATAAAATCAAACCAGTGGGTGCCAAATCAATCAGCTCAGGTAAGCTAATCTCATCATTTTTCACCACCATCAGATCATCATCCAATTCGCCGATTAGCTGGTACAGATTATACGTAAAACTGTCATAATTATCGATTAAAACTCTCATTTCATTCACTCACTTTCGAAACGGCTAGGTTAACTGCCCGTGCTTTGTTGAAACATTCTTGGTATTCATGCTGGGCATCACTATCAGCGACAATACCAGCACCGCTATGAATAACCGTCCGTTTGTTATCCTGATAAACTAACCGAATGCCAATTGCCATATCGACATCCCCATTAAAATCAAAGTAACCAAAACAGCCACCATAAATGCCACGCGTTAACTGTTCGTACTGATAAATTAATTCCATCGCTCTTACCTTAGGTGCACCAGATAATGTTCCGGCTGGAAAAACTGCATCCAATAAATCCACTGCAGACAGTTGGTCTTGGGCTTGTGATTCCACTGTTGAGCCTAAGTGCATTACTTGAGAAAAACGTAAAATTTGGGCATGTTTGGTAACTTTGACAGAGCCAATTTGACTAACCCGTCCTAAATCATTGCGACCTAGGTCGACCAGCATGTTATGTTCTGACAATTCCTTTACGCTGGTGGTCAGTTCCCGTTCAAATGTTTGATCCTCTTTTGCGGTTCGTCCACGGCGACGCGTGCCAGCTAAGGGATATGTTAATAACTGGTCATTATGACGAGCCACCAGCGTCTCAGGAGAAGCAACGGCTGCCTGGTAATTATCATGATGAAAATAAAATTGATATGGCGACGGATTATCAACCGCCAACTGTTGGGCAATTTTAATTAAGCTGCCACTTGTCCTAGCCACTTGTGGATTCGAATAAATTAATTGAAAAATGTCACCATTGTGAATATCTTGTTTGATGTGAGTGACACCCTGTTCAAATTGAGCTGGAGTTTGTTGCGGCGTGAAGTCTGACAACTGTTGATATGGTTGCAAAGAGTGCGGTTTAATTGTTAGTAACTCATTTTTTAGATTGGTTAATCGTCGCTTCGCCGTCGCATAGCTGCTTGTCAGTTGATCCAGTTGTACCAGCTTAATTAGCTGACACACATGACGCTGGTGGTCATAGGCAATCAACTCATCCACTACCAATAACTGTGCTAAGGGTTGTTGATCGGGCAGAGCTGCTAGTTGGCCTAATTTGCTAACTGCCCCCTTAGCATATTCATAAGCAAAATACCCACTAATACCGCCACTAAACGGCGGAAAATCAGGTAATTTAGGAGTTTTATATTTTGCTAGTAATTGCTTTAAATAGTCACGGGAATTTTGGTGAAGCTCATTATGATTAACAACCATGTAGCCATCGTATACGGTTATTTTTTGTGCTGGACGTACAACTAAATACGTAAATCGATCGTGATTACGATCATCAATCGTCAGCTGGAAGGCCTCGTGATTTTGCCGATCAAAGTAATCTGTAACTTGGTAGGTATCAAACGATTCCATGGAAAATTCTAGTTTGACTGGTGCATATTTAAATTTTGGTACATATTGGTTTAGTTTTTCGAATGCTGGTTTCATAATATTATCCTCTTTATTTTAGTTAAGAATATTAAAATTACAACCGGCTTTGCCATCGTTTTGCTTTTATCATATTGCATTCCTCCAAAAAATTAGTAACAAAAAAATCCATCCACATAACGATTAATCGTTACAAGGACGGATTTGTTGTTTTTTCCGCGGTACCACCTTTTTTTGAAGAGTGTGGAGAGGAACGGTTTGATCCTGAGCATTAGTGGCAAAAGTTGAATAATGCGGGTTTCGCATTGTTTAACTTTTGTGACTAAGCGGAAGAATCAGTTCCTCGCAACACGTTTTTACACGTGTCATCACACTCGTTCACTCTCAGCAGGATGCTAACACATCCTTGGCAATTGACGTCTGCCTAACGTAACGAGGTACTTGGAGTGGCGGTTCATGTTCTAGTTAGAACGTGTTCCGAAGAGCAGATCACTGTGCTTAGCCCAATTTAGTCAATGAGCCCAAATTCAGGGCTCATTGACTAAATCACGCTAATGCTCATGATCTAACCGCTCTTCTCCCCACTCCGTTCATCGTTCCCTCCGTGGTCCATTTAATAGTCTGCGTCTGGTTGAACTCTCAGCACTGTCAACTCTCTGTACATGCACGGCTATTTTGATCTCCACTTCATCGGTTTGTGGACGAATATTAAGTTAGCAATAGATTAGAACGGTTTGAAATAAAAGTCAAGCTTTTTCTTAAATCCATATTGGTAGCCCATTGGTTCTAAAAAAATGTATAATGTAGTCATTAGCTAGGAGTAAGGGAGACGATCGTAGATGCAAATAAAAATTGCAACGAATGAAAATTTTTTACCAGACCAATATGGTCAATATGCGGATCCTAAATTAAAATATCAAGGTCAGCCAGTTGTTTCGTTCCCATTTCAAATCAACGCTGCACCTGAAGAAACTAAAACTTTTGCACTAACCTTTTTGGATTATGATGCTGTACCCGTTGGTGGCTTTGTTTGGATTCATTGGCTTGCCGCTAACATCCCAGCAACCATTACTAACATCCCTGAAAACGCGAGTCGTGATAATCCATTCAGTATGTTGCAAGGAAATAATAGTAATGCAGGAGCTTTAGTTGGTAATACTGATCCCATCATCACCAGACACTACACGGGACCAGAGCCACCTGACAAAGACCATACTTACACGTTAACTGTCTATGCACTGGATTCTAATTTACCGTTAGAAAACGGCTATTGGCTCAACGAATTTTATCGAGCCATTGAGGGTCATGTATTAGCGACAGCTCAAGTTGAAGTACTGAGTCGTAAATAAAAATTATGAAGGAGTTGGATATTCATGGATAATAGAATTTTCTTTAATCCTGGTGATTCAATCGCCAACATCAATGACTACAATGAGGCCGTTCGTAAGGGTCAGATTTTTAAAAAGAAGAAAAAAGAAGACGAGCTGGTAATCGCAAGAGGAAAAGGCGACGAAGAATACGCCATTTTCTACGCAAAGGATGCCCTCCCATCAGACCACAGCAGCCATCCACAGGGTTACGAGGTCACAAAGCGCATTTAATATATAGTGTGAACAGCCGCGCTAAGTTGTCGTAGGCTAAGCTAATAAAGGTAATTGAGTAATCGGTCTTTGATTGCTCGATTACCTTTATTAGTTTAGCCCTAGACAATTGCAGCTGTGAACACATGTCAGCTATTCAAATAAGCTTGAACTTGTTCATTGCTAACTATGCTTACACAAAAACGCAAAGAAGACTACCGCCGCAACTTCAGATTAAAATCGCGGTGGTGGTCTTCTTTACATTATTCCCAGGCACCAACTCGTGCCAGTTTGTGCTCTAAAATTGCATGCCATTCAAGAATGCATGAATTCTATCTGTTGGATGGTCAAAAAATTCTGATGGCGTACCATCAAATTCAACCTTGCCATCTTCCACAAATATTATTTTAGTAGCCACTCGGCGGGCAAATTCCATGTTGTGAGTCACCACAATCATCGATTGCTTACTTTGTGCCAGCGTTAATAATACATGCAAAACCTGTGCTTCCAACTCAGGGTCCAGCGCACTTGTTGGTTCATCAAACAAGATATATTCTGGATCCATTGCTAACGCCCGACAAATCGAGATTCGCTGTTGTTGTCCACCAGACAGCTGGCTCGGATAACGATGCTGAGTGCCATCTAATCCAACCTGCTGCAATAGTTTGGTTGCATTAGCTTCAGCCTCTTGTTTAGATTGTTTCAAAACATGAATCGGGCCCTCAGTAATATTTTGTAAGATCGTTAAATGTGGAAATAAATTCCAACTCTGAAAAACCATTCCAGTCTTCCGGCGAACTCGTAAAATTTGGCTAGTTGACAATTCTTGTGAAAAATCAACTTTCTCATCATTAATCTGATAGATGCCACTTTGTGGGCGTTCCAGCAAATTCAACGAGCGTAATAGTGTTGATTTTCCCGCGCCTGAGGGACCAAGAATAACGGTCGTTTCATGCTCTGGAAATTCAACATTAATATCATTCAAGGCATGATGATCGGCAAATTGTTTATCCACATGTTCTAGCTTAATCATATTATTCCCCCGTCACTTGCACATAGCGCGACATGTACCGTTCAAGATAATGTTGTGCCACACTTAACACTGTACAGAAAACGGCATAGACAACTGCCACAATCGAATACATTAACAACGGTTCATAATTTTTAGCCGCAATCTGTTGGCTGACCATGAACATTTCCAAAATCGTGATTGAACTAGCCAACGATGTATCTTTAACCAAGCCAATAAACGAGTTCGAAAGTGGTGGCAGCGCAACCCGCAGCGCTTGTGGAAAGACAATCCGAAACAGCACTTGCCGATATGTCATTCCAATTGAATAGGCAGCTTCCCACTGACTATCTGGAATCGACGAAATAGCACCACGAACAGTCTCCGAACAGTAAGCACCCGTATTCAATGAAAACGTGATAATGCCTGCGGAAAAAGCATCAAATTGAATTCCAATATTGGGTAGTCCAAAGAAAACAATAAACAATTGAACTAGCAAAGGCGTGGACCGGAAGAGCCACACATAGAAACTTAAAAATAGCTTTAAAAGCCCCCATAAGCCGGCAACAACCGGATTGCCTTTAGGTGTAGAAGTTCGAACTAGCGCCGTTACTACCGCGATCACGAATCCAATCGCAAACGAAATCAGTGTCAGCGGAATTGTAAATTTAATTCCGGCCCAAAATATTTCTGGAGTTGAGTTAACAATGGTGTTCCACATAATATTCCCTTCTAAGTAGAGTGTTAAAGCAACCGCACAAGCTCCGTAAGCTAACTTAATTAACCGCTGTTCGCATCTTTAGCGAAGGGTGGTTAATTAAGTTAGCTCGAGGAATTTGGTTGCTTTAACACGTTTCAAAAATAAATTCATTATTACCAAACAACACCATTATACTATTTTTCCGTAATATCAGAAGTGAAATACTTGTTAGAAAGTTTTTTCAACGTTCCATCAGCACGTAATTCCTTAATTGCTTTATTAATCTTTTTCTTCAATCCAGGATTATCTTTGCTAATCAGAGGAGCAATTTTAGCGGCTTTAACTTTACTTGTTGGGACAACCTGATACTTCAGATCCGCCTTAGGATTGTCTTTTAAGTAAGCCAAGAATGCCTCACGTGAATTCAAAGTTCCTTCTGCGCGTCCCTGTTCAATCAAAGCGAGGGTGTCTGAAAATTGACTTGATGACAAAATATCAGCACCGTATTTTTTTGCTTGAACAGCATTATCTGTCCCAGTACCGACCGCAATTTTCTTACCCTTAATGTCATCAATACTCTTGATATCCGTATTATTTTTCTTCGTAATTAAAACTGTCTTAGAATAAATGTACGGTGTTGCAAAATCATAATGCTTTTGCCGTGCTTTTGTGATCGTAACATCGTTTAAGACGACGTCAAACTTCCTATCGCCGACACCAGCGATCAACGAATCCCACTTTGTTGGAACAAATTTAGCCTTCAAGCCAGCTTTTTTGGCAATTGCTTTACCTAATTCAACTTCAAAACCAGTTAATTTGCCGTTTTCACGATATGAATATGGCGCAAATGTGCCTTCCAAACCAATTGTCAACGTTCCCGACGTCTTCAATTGAGGCTTATTACTATTTGAACTTTGTTTGCCACAAGCCGTTAACGTCACCGCTACCAACAATCCCAACCCGAAAATACCAATTCTTTTAACCCATTTCTTCATTCCATTCATCCTCCTTGAATTTACAACCAAACCAACTAATTACCGTGATTTAACACAATGCATCACGTATTTGAACCCGTGTTATCTTTTTTCCCAATATAATTACCCCCAAAAAAAGTCCTCATTCCAAATAGATTGGAATAAGGACGACTTGTCGTGGTACCACCTTAATTTAAAGCATACGAGCATGCTTTCTCATGTAAGAACATTACGCCATAATGAGCGCACCATGGTGGTCTTACAACTTGCTCGACCACCCGAATACCAAGACCATCTTCCATTTTTTAATTGCTCTTCTTTTCAGCTACCGAAGATTTCTAATTGGCAATTATTAAAAATGTACTCATCTTTTCATCTTTTTTTAATATTTATGATTGAACAAAATCATAGAACGAATTATGACTCTTGTCAACAACTAAAACCTATTTTACTTAATTAAGTCCCATTACCGTGAACCAACTGCCTTTTTAGCTGCATCTTCCAGCTGTAATAAAACTGCTTGTGAATTTGTTTTAAAATCCATCACAAACGTTTCAGTCCGTGGTGCAATACGTGCAGTTTCATCGTGCGATAAATCATAAATTACCAACTGCTTTTGCACCCACTTTACTTCATCATAGTGGCCATCCAAATCTTGGTCCACAAAGGCCTGTAATACATCCAAAACAGACTGTTGAATAATCTCATCCACGGTTACCTCTTGCCCATGTGACTTAAGCATTGCTTGCCGCATCATTACTTCTTCCATGTTTTCAGGTATGGCTAAACTCATCTTTACTGTGTTTCCTTTCACTAATTTTCGTTGTTTCCATTATACCAGTCTTACCCAGAAGTCAGATAATCGTTTGCTGTTGTATTTAACCCCGGGTTAGTTATAATGGAAGCACTAAACAAACATTAGAGAGGTCAATTTTATGAAAACAACGGTTGTGACAGATAGCGCAGCTTATCTATCACCAGAGCAAATAGAACAATTCAATTTAACGGTAATGCCAATTACTGTCATTTTTGACCAACAAGCCTTTTTAGAAAATATTGATATTGATTCGCCTACTTTCTTCGAACGAATGCGCACCGAATCGAATTTACCAACAACAGCTCAAATCACAATGGCCCAAATGGAAGCGGCGTACGATCAACTTGCAGCCGCTGGTTACGATGAAGTAATTTCAATTCACTTATCCTCCGGCATTACTAGTTTCTTTGATAATTTATCCGTATTTGCTCGAGACTACGATAAATTAAAAGTTTATCCATTTGATTCCAAAATTGCGAGTGCCGGTGAAGCTAATATGGCATTGCTGGCAGGTAAGATGGTACAAGATGGCGCTCACGCTGATTCAATCATGCCAGCACTAGAAAAATTGCGCAATACCACTTCCGTCTACTTTATGGTCGATGACCTAGGTCACCTCTTGCGCACCGGAAGAATTTCAAATAGTTCTGCCTTTGTTGGCAATTTATTGCGCATTAAACCATTATTGACCTTTAACGAGCGCGGCCAAATCGTGGCGCTAGGCAAAGAGCGTACCATGAAAAAAGCCTTTCAACGGGCATTAAATGACTTCACCGCAGACTTAGCTAAGCTCAATTATCCGGTCCGGGTCACGATTATCGATGCCAATGCCCCAGAAACAAATCAAAAATGGGTGAAAACATTTAAAGATGACTTTCCTGATATTCCGGTTAGCTCCAGTCATCTCGGCCCCGTGATCAGTGTTCACACAGGTGAAAAAACGATGGGCTTTGTGTGGGCTTACGATTGGCAAAAACTGGCAGCGGAAAGCATGCCTTCATAAAAATAGCTATTATTCAATTAAAAGTTTGTGGCAGCAATCCCACAAACTTTTATTTTTTATTTAATCAATCCAGCAGTGAGCATTGAATCCACCGCCGTTAAAATTGCATCTTCATTACGGCTAATGGGTTGCCATCCCAGTATCTCTTTTGCTCTATGGTTACTAACATGGTGATTTATATCCAGTAACAGCCGTCCTTCTTGCGCTTGCTTATTGAATGGTGCACCAAGTCGAATCAGCCATGATGGTACAGTTTTAGTTGGTAATTTGGGTGCCAATTGCGGTCGGTTTTCTTTGATCACTGAAACCAGTTGCGGCATTGAAATTGGATTATCTTCGACTGCCAAAAACCTTTTGCCAGCTGCTTGTGATGTCTCCATTGCCCGAATTTCAATATCAACAACATCCCTGACATCGACGATATTGACATCAATTTTGGGAATTGCCTTCAAGCCACCATCAAAGAAATTTTTAATGATGCCAAAACTGCCAGAAACATGGTTATCCAAGCTCGGTCCTAACATAGCGCCGGCATTAACAGTTACAAATTCGAGCTGACTATTTGTTTGTTTAAAGTAATCCCATGCACTTTTTTCGGCGATTAATTTCGATTTTTCATATATTGATAATCCCGGTTCGTTCGAATTAGTCCAGTCTGATTCTGTAGTAATGTGCTTGGGATCCTTGTTGCTAAAACCGACTGCGCCAAGATTGGCAGTCATCACCATGCGCTTAACTTCACTTGCTTGGGCAGCCTTCAAAATTCGCAATGTTCCATCCACTGCAGTTTGAGCCACTTTCTCAGACGCCATTGCACCATTAACAAACACAGGGGCAGCGACACTCATCACGTAAGTTACACCATGCATTGCCGCATGCCACCCATCATCTTTAGTTAAATCCGCTTGGACAAATTCCAACTGATTAATATTGGTAACATTATTTGCTTTAAAAGCTGCCAATACTGTCTCTTTTTTAGCAAGTGATCGCAACGTCGCACGAACATGATAGCCATTTGTGAGCAATTGTTTAATGAGTCTCATCGCTAAAAAGCCGTTGGCACCAGTTACTAGCACTGTTTCATTCATCATTTAATCTCCTTAAAATTGTGATTGATATCAGCTACTTATTAAGTTATGCTGATGATGTTAAACCCTAGACATAACTCTATGGCAAGTAAAAGGAGAACTTTTTATGACTTATACAATTAAAGAGGTTGCTGCTAAGACTAATCTTTCCATTTACACCTTACGTTTTTATGATAAGCAGGGTTTGTTACCCTTTGTGGCCAGAAACAAATCCGGTTATCGTGAGTTTACAGAAGGTGATTTAAATTTACTCCAAACCATTTGCTGTTTAAAAAATACTGGCATGAAAATAAAAAATATTCGTCAGTACATTGAATACGTAATGGCTGGACCAACGACTGTTGAACTGCGTCTCAAATTATTGACCGACCACAGGCTAGAAGTTGTCGCCCAACAGCAAAAAATTCAGCAAAATTTAGCAGAGGTTGATTATAAAATTAATATGTATGCCGCACCAAACGCAGAAACTAGTGTCGCCCGCGAATTGGCTTTTGCTACGGCTGAAAAGAAGGCCAATCATCTGCCTAATCCTTATCAAATGACAAAATAATTGCTACCCGAATTCATTAATCAATAAATTTAACAGCAGTACCATATGCAGCAACTGACTGCATATCGGTGCCAATTGAGCCTGAGTCAAATCGCATCATGACCACTGCATCTGCACCCATTTCAACTGCATTACTGCGTAATCGATCGATGGCAATATCACGCGATTCAATCATCATCTTGGTGTAATCTTTGATCTCACCACCAACGATATTCTTCAGTCCCGCGCCAATGTTTCGAATAACATTTTTAGACTGTGTTGTTAATCCAAAAACTTCCCCAATAATTTCGTACTTTTGATTTGGAATTTCCTCTGTGGTACTTACTAAAATTTGCTTTTGTGCCATGATAATCTCCCCTATTTTGTCGTCTCCATTATAGCCTACTGGGAGTTAATCAGCTATTTTAGTGCTAACAAAAATGGCTTACCAATTGTTTGGGTAGGCCATTATCTTTTGTACCACATATCCTAAATAACAAAAACGTGAGAAATAAGGCAGATTCTAAGCGCCTTATTTCCCACTCTTTATGCCTGCGGTGTGATTCGAACATACGATCTCCCGGTTACTAGTCGGGTGCATTAACCAGCTATGCTACGCAGGCAGATATCAAAACTACAAGTAACATTTTACATTAAAGGTACCTCCAAACGCAAGTACTTAAAAAGATTGTTTTCAAGTACTTACAATTACTTGCATAACCCTGGGATCTAATCGATCAATTACACACTGACTACTAGTGATTACAATCAGATTAACTACACATAAAGATTGTAACACGACCATTTTATTTTTTAGTCTTAACCTTTATACAAAATTAAAGCTGATCTATCAACTATTTTTAGTTTCTTCTTATATTACATCTAAATTGCTCAAAAATGTAAAGAGTAAAAATTTTAACTGCGATCAAAAAAAGTTACTGCCATCATCACAATAACTTTTTTATCAGATCTAACTATATTTATGCGCCAATTTACCCGCTACCGCAGCCGCAATACCACCAACAATGTCATCAATAAACGTATTCACAGAATCTTTATCTCGGTCTAATTCACCAATAACACCTGGCTTTTCTCGGTCAACGTGACCGTAGTTAGTCACACCAATTGATCCATAGATGTTAGCAATTTGTAACGCCAACGTTTCGTCAACACCAAAAACGCCGACGTCGTGTTCCACAATCGATTGCAAAGGTTCATCCAGTTTATGCTTTGTCGCCATTTCATCCAAATATAAACCGACCATAACGTTATTTAGCAATTCACGCTTGTGCATCACATCAATGGTTGTCTCTTCATACTCTGACAATTTAATGTCTGGAATGAACTGTTTTTGCAAATCATAAGTAATTTTTGCAATCTCTTTATAAGTGACACCCTTGGCTTCTAATGCGGCTACGACGTAATTGTAGGCTTTCGTGTCAGGATACTTAAAATTATCAATCATATATTTCGCCATCTTTCAAAAATCATTTTTAAATTTTGTGTCTTGTTTTCAATTACCAAGCAAGTTATTTTAAAATTGAAATGTCACAGAACTCAAGCCAACTTTAACATTATTTAATGAATTTTTCGAAGATTTGCTTCGAAAAAAGTACATTCCTGCTCAGTATTTAAATATTTGTTAATCCAAAGCAAAAAAGCAGCAAACCCACATTTGATTTTGCTGCTTTAGCTGACACTCACTTAAAACGATATTTGCATGCAAAAGCTACTAGCCTTTTTTATCAATTAATATTGGATCTCCTCTTTGCTAAATCATCTTGCACCTGTCCTCGTTGCTTTTCTATTCTCTGATAGAAATATGCCGGAATAATAGCCAGCAATAAACACACAAACGGGACCCAAATAAATACAACCTCTATTCCAAATAATGCGTGTGTGGTCTGTGGTTTCTCTGCAATATAGCCAAACATCCCTAATATCCACGGTACAACTCCCATCCCTAGACCACCGCCAAGTTTAGTTGCGGTGGTGGCACCGATGCCGGATAGAAATCCGGGTGCATAAATATGATTTTTCCAGTCACCATAATCAGCTGAATCCGCTAAAATCGCAAATATCAACGGTACACAAATTCCCATTCCTAGGTTATTTACTATCCAAAATGTGATTATTAATCCCATGTTTGAGTGGCTCATTAAAATTAGCGGTTGAGCAATCGCCGATAGGAATAATCCCAACATCCATGTTCTTGCTTGTCCAAGCCTTCTCACTAGGAGGGGTAATAACGCTATTGATATTAGTTGTGTCGAGTTCAGCCCATTTATCACAGCAACCATTTTTAGATCATTCAAGTTATATCTAAAATAGTAAATAACACTCGAGTTCCTGGCCATTGCTGCAAAAAACACAAGAATAGTAACTATGAAAGTAATTACAAATGCCCAATTTCCTTTCATCGCTTTAAAACCGTCACTAACTGATACATGATTTTTATTTTTATCACCATCTGTGCTCGTATTAACCTCTCTGATAAAAACAAACACAAATAGGTAACCGCAAACACTCAAAAATGCCAAGAAAAATATCATGTATAGAAAACCCTTTTTATCGTTACCAGCACCAAATAATGCAACTAATGGCAGCACAGCTGCATTAGCAATTAATGCACCAATTTGACTGCCACCATTGCGAAAACTATTAAATATAGTTCTTTGATTTCTATCATTAGTTAGCATTGGTAGAATTGCAGTATCTGGAGTATTGATAAATATTTCCAGCATCGACCAAATAACATACGTAATCCAAATATAGGTCACATTCATACTGTTACTTTTAAAATTAGGATCCAAAAATAACAAAATACTAAAGATTGCCACGGGAATGCACAACCATAAATACCATGGCCTTGCTTTCCCCCACCTTGTATTTGTATTATCGATAAAGTAACCAGATAATGGGGCAGCCACTGCAGACATCAACCTTGCAATCAGCATTAATAATCCTACTGCACCTAGTGACATTTTTGCTACATCAGTATAAAAGAACACAAGGTATGCACTAACCGTAGTAGTTAGTGATAAGTTGGTAACTAAAGTCAGTAGTCCCATATGCAAGTTTTCGAATAAACGGAATTTTTTGTGTCAGCATGTTCATACTCAACTTATCTCCATTATCCAAATAATCCACCCCCAGAATAAATTGAAATTAATTTCGACATTTACCAGATAACCAACTACTAGTTTCGTAAATCCAACTACTGTACTTATACCTCTATTAATCTCTTCGCAAATTTCAATGCAGCAGGATTTGTATTGAGCCGATTATTAAGGTCCAAGTTACAAATGATGATGAAGCCTTGACCATACTTTTTTTCACCACAAGCTAATTCAGGTCGCCATTCGCCTTTTGAATTCATATTAGCACTGGTCAAGATTTCATCAAAATCCTTGTTTTCAGAAATGAATGTATTGTCAAGAATAGGTGTAATAATCTTCTTAGCTTCATCGAACCAAAATCTGAAATCATCCGCATCAAATCCATCGATCAATTTATGATTTGTAGCGCGAGAAACAAAATTGACTGGTAACATTCCACATGGCTTAATCGTAACTGATTCTTTTAAAATAGTATAATCACCAGGTTTAAGATTATAAAACACCATTTTTGCTCCTGCTTTAACCCGATCTAGCAACTCCGCTTGTTTAGCCGTAAATGCTGCAAAATTGTTGATGATAATCGTATTTGCGTTCGGTATTTCGTTTGTACGTGTAAAGTTTGTAAAAGGTTGTAATAATTCTTTTGAATCTTTTTCTTCATCTGTGAAAATATTAGTCCCATTTAAATTTTCATTAACCTTTGCAACCTTCAAAACAGTTTCATTATAGTGAACAACATTTTTAGATTCATCTAGCAGTGCACATCTAACTGTCACTGCCCCCTCCAGTCCATTAGTGTTAAAGGAAATATCACCGACATAATCTGAAGCACAAGCATGAATATTTATGTCTTTGATCCCTTTACCAATAATATCTCCTTCGTGCATAACCTCATAGCATAGACTGTAATCGGTAAAGCTTTCAGATAAATCATTACATACCCATGTTTCTACGCTTGCCGTTTCACCCTCGTTAAAGCTCAACCGCGACGGTTTAAAACTGATCATCGTAGGAGTTAATGCGTCCCGATAAGCAAAGAATGCTGGTTTAGCATTCCGATCAACGTCAACTACTGCTTTCATCCACCCTGCAGGAAAATGGTCGATGAAAATGTGTAGTACAGTAGAAATCATATTTTCTTGTCTTCTAAAGCTCTCTGTCATCCATTTAGTTGCAAACGCTTGATAATCCTGACTAGCTTTAACCCAACCACGCAATGTCCTTGGGGTATCAAAATATTGATAGTGAAAGTTACTACTCTGTTCCAAGGAAATATTGATTGGAGACCAGTCATCATCTGGACTTTCTGGCAACCACTGTTTAGGATATTCTTTATACATTGTTTCTATCGGATCTAGCCCTTCACAACCATATTCGCCACAGGCATAGTTCCATCCTTTTTTAATTGGTGTCCAAAATCCTGCTGCCAACTCTCCCATTGTTTCACCATGACTGTTGTACCATGCAGTGTAGCAATGATTGTCTGGCAATCCAAATGTTGGCGGGTCATAATCGCCATCAACTGATTTAATAACCCGATCAGGATTAAGAACTAAAATTGTTTCCGTGGCAGCTTTAAAAAATCGTTCTAGTTCAGCTCTAACTAAATGCCGTTGTGGCAGATTATTAGCATTTGGAAATGGTTCATTGATGAAAGTATCAACAATATTACAAGGATGCTTACGAACTAGTTGTTCCATTTCTCCAGCTTGTTTAACTGCTTCACTAAATTTATTTTTCTTAAAACACCGAACAATGGTAAATCACTTTGTGTCATCAACCCTAAATGATCGCAATAATCATAAACTTCTTCTTGAACAGGCCGTTGGGTAACTCGCCAAAAATTCATATGGGCAATTTTTGCTAGTAAAATGTCGTCAATAAGTTGCTCAAAGTCGCCCTTCATAACATCATGTTGTTCAAATCCCATTGTGTTGGCACCGCGAAGATGAATTTCTTGTTCGTTTAGATAAAATTTCCCTTTTGGTGTTGAATTTTCATCCATTTTGAAACTCCGCATACCAAAAGTTTGCATCTGCTGATCAATAATTTCGTTATTTTCACCTAGAAAACTAACTTGAACTTGATATAAATATGGGTGTTCCGGCGACCAAATCTTGGGACTAGGAATAACAAAAGTAAATTTAAAAAAGTTATCACCTTTTTCCGCTTTCAATGCATTTTCTTTATCCTTTTCCCCGGTAGCAGATAGCATTGCTTCAGTAAAAGTATTGCCAAGTCCAATAGCTGTTTTAGTCGACCACTGTACCTCTTTATCTTTAACAACTTCTTCTTTGAAATTGTCACCGAAAATTGAAATTTTAAATTTTGCTGTTTGCTCACCCAGCAAACAACTAAACAGATTGGTATTAATTTCAACTTTATTTTCTTTCAAAATTGGTCGGGCATAAATATCTCTAATAAATTTTTGTGGTCGAACTTCTAAATAAGCACTCTGATAAATTCCCATCCCAGGCGGACAATGATGCCAACCTAACGAAGGATCATCGAAACCCGGTCCAGTTGCAGCATAAATTTTATCGCCGCCATACATCTCTCCGCCGGCTTCTAACTCATTTCGTTTATGAATAAAATCATTTTCAACCTGGACGACTAACGTATTTTCACCTTGATGCACATATTTATCAATTTCAAATTCAAATGGTGCGAAGAATCCTTCGTGAGATCCAACTAAATACCCATTGATATAAACATGTGCAATATAGTCTACCCCATTGAAATGGATAAACATCGACTCTTTATCGCCTGGTACATTTTGTGATTGTAAATCAAACTGTTTGCGGTAGTAAGTTGTCTTATTGCCCAGCGGTTTACCAAAGTGCGGAATTGTTACTGTGTCCCATTCGCCACCGCCCGCTAAAACCCTAGAAAAATTTTGTTGATCAGCTTGGGTTTCAATTCTCCAATCAAATTTGCTTAACTCAATTTTATTTCGGGTGTTAATAATTTCCGGAGCTTGCTTTTGAAGAAATGGACTAAATTTTTTTCGCATTGACTTCAATTCAGCATCAAGTTGTTCTTGAGTTGTCATTTTTTTTGGCAGTTCAATTTCATCTTCAAAATTTCCCATCGGTAAATTCTCAGGTTTAATTTCTTTAGGAAATATGCGAACCAATCCATCTTTTAGATTATTAGAATGGCCTAAATTTTTTGCAATATTTGCAAATTGATCATTCGCTTTACCTTTAGCCATTGACGATTCCTCCTTTAACTGTTAGCCCGACGTTCTTCTAGCTCTGCTTTAATCTGAGGACCCATTTTTTCGTATTTTCTATAGAAAAACATCGGAATTACAGACAAAACATACACAACAGCTGGAACCCAAATAAATGCAACATTAATCCCTACCAACGCATGTGCTGATTGTTGACCAACTGCAGTGTAACCGAAAGCTGCTAAAATCCATGGAACAAGAGCAGATCCCAAACCTCCACCAAATTTATTAGCTGTTGTAGCACCAATTCCTGCTAATAACCCAGGGGCATTGACACCTGACTTCCATTCACCAAAGTCTACAGTTTCAGCAATAACCGCAAAAATTAGTGGTACACTGAATCCCATTCCTAAGTTACTTACAACCCACCAGATTAGTACCAGTGTGATGTTTTGACCAGAAACTAAAATCATAATTTGAGCGACTGCAGACATCAAAGTCCCTAAAATCCACGTATTGGTCTGTCCAATAAATTTAACAAACAGTGGCAATAATGCAATAGAGATTAGTTGGGTGGTATTTAATCCATTTGCAAGTGCAGCCATCCCCCGGTTGTGTAAATTGTATTGAAAATAGTAAATAACTCCTGTATTACGTGACATATTAGCAATAAAATTCAAAATTGTAATAATGAAAACCAAGATCCATGGCCAATTACCTTTAATGGCCTTAAAGCTTTCTGCCATCGACATTTTTTTCTTCGCTGTAACTCCAATATTTTCTGTATTGCGTTCTTTCAATCCACTAAAAACAAAGATATAACCAAGAATTGATAAAACAGCCATAAATAGTGCGGTGAAGAAAAATCCTTTTTTATCGTTTGAACCACCAAAGAATGCTACCAACGGTAATACCGCTGCATTGGCTACTAATCCCCCTATTTGGCTGCCCCCGTTTCGTAAGCTATTCAATAATGTTCGTTCTTCTTTACTGCTCGTTAACATTGGTAAAATCGCCGTCGTCGGTGTATCAATAAAAATTTCTAATAATGACCAAATAATGTAAAAAATCCAAATATATATCGTATTTGTGGCTGGATTATAAAATCCAGGTACTATAAAAAGCAGCACAGTAATTACTGATACCGGCAACATCATCCATAGATACCAAGGACGTGCCTTTCCCCACTTGCTTTTAGTGTTATCAATAAAAATACCTGCTAAGGGAGCTCCAAATGCCGAAAAAATTCGTGCTAATAGTAGTAGTACACCTACTTGCCCTAAATTCATTTTTGCAACATTAGTAAAAAAATATACAACATATGCCCCAACCATCGTTGCAGTTAATTGATAACTAAGCCCCGTAAAGCTATATGCGGTTCTGCCTAAAAATGGAACTTTATCTTTTCTATCAATATTGCCCTTATTTTCAGTAACATCCATCTGTATTCACTCCAATTCATAAATTGTCTCGAAAATATCCCGCTCTACCAACGAGTCTCACCCGGTGATCATTAAATTAAACCTGCTGCACTTTCTTTGAAACCAACATCCTCCTAGTGTGAAAATATGTTCATGAATCGATTCATACGAATATAATAACATCTTTATTATTAATTGCAACCGCTTTCCTTGCTGATGCTATGAGATCTTGTCTATCACTCTTGTCTGTGATATATTACGACTATTAGTATTTATGTATTCCTTTGTTCATATGATTTTTGCGTTTAATAGCAATCATTAATTCACACTACATAAAAATCTTAAAAATTTAAGGTGAATAATATGGCAACAATCAAAGATGTCGCAAATAAAGCTCAAGTTTCAGTTGGCACAGTTTCAAACGTTTTGAATGGTAAAACAAAAAACCTTCAGCTTGTTAAAAAAGTCGAAGATGCAATGCACGAACTGGCTTATTATCCGGATGTTCGAGCCCGTAATTTAAAAAAACATGATAATTCGCTCGTAGGTGTTATAATTCCCAATCTTCAGAATCCTGATTGTATCTCTTTTCTGGCTGCAGTAGATTCAAAGCTGCGCGAGAATAATTTTGGTATCTTTTTAAAATTAACCAAAAATAATTTTCAAATTGAAAAAAAATGTGTGGAACAATGTTTAGAGCATCATGTGAATGGCATCATTATTTATTCTCCGTTTAAAGATAATGTTTCGTCAATACTAAAAAACAGCTCAATTCCCTCTGTACTGATTAGTGAATATAATTCACGTTTTTTTGAAGGCGACACAGCCACTATTTCATATGATGTTGCCTTAAAAAAGGCACTTACTGGTCTCCAGCAGAAAAAAATAACCCATACAGGGTTGATCATGGAATCAGAACTTATTTATGAAAATAATTTTTTAAATATCTATCGAGAATATTATCCAAATAATACTAGCGATTACATCAAGTCAACTGATGGCAGCCAGGAACGTGGTTTCATTACAGCATTCAATCTGTTCTATAATCACCCAGAAATTGAAGCTTTAATTGTCAGTAACTATCAAATTGCCAAAGGTGTAATTAAAGCACTAAAAATGCTCAATTTAACTAAAGTATTCTTGATCGTTATAAAAGAAAGTAATTGGATAGAAGATAATAACAACATTGATGCTCAAATTTCTGTATCTTTCAAAACTGTTGGTAATTACATCACGAATCAATTGCTTAACGCAATGAAAAACCCAGAAATTCATGAAAACATCATTCGAGTTTTTCAGGCAAATTATGAAGAAAGTAATTCTGCACAACTCATAAAAAATGAAACTGACACTACGCTACAATTTGAATTGGTTGATTCTCCTGCCGCACGTGCGCTTAAAATGTTATCAACAACCTATGCCCAACAAACCGGAATTAATATTAATTTTGATTTAAAAAAATATCAAAATCTAGAACATGATTTGTACGATCAGAAAATTAAAAAAAGTGATCATTATGATGGATTTATGGTCGATGTTGCCTGGATGGACAGTTTTGCTGATCAAGGAATTTTGTTACCATTAAACGAACTAAAACAAGATAACCCAAATTATTTTGCTGGCTTTGTAGATGGTATGATTGATGAATATGGCACTCATAATGGTAATTTAATTGGCATCCCTTTTCTTTCTGGTGCTCAAATCCTTTTCTATCGTAAAGATCTATTCGAAGATAAAATGCTTAAATACAATTTTAGACTCACCCAAAACGAAGAGCTTATTCCCCCTAAGAACTGGGCAACTTTCAATTTAATCGCTAAGTACTTTACCAGAGCATTTAATCATCAATCTCCAGTTGAATATGGTATTTCCAATGTATCGGGTCCAAACATTTCTACCACTATCAGTTTTCTAAATAGATTATGGGCTTATGGTAGTGATATCTTCGATAACGATGGTGACGTAATCATTAATAACAAAAATACATGTGTAGCTTTGCAAAATTTCAAAGATAGCTATAAATTCACCTCTCATGAAAAAAAGCTTGAGGTCTGGGAAGATGTAGCCAAAGAATTCTCAACTGGCAACGTGGCGATGTGTGTCCTGTACAACACGGATGCAGTTAACTTAAATGATTACTCGAAGTCACAAGCGGCTGGAAATATTGGATTTTCACTTATTCCAGACAACACTTCTGTTCTTGGTGGCTGGTGTCTATCTATCAATCCATTTAGCAAAAATGTTAATGCTGCCAAAAATTTTATATTATGGGCGTGCTCCATTCAAAACACATTTCCATTTTCCCTACTCGGAGGCTCAACTCTTCGGAGCAAGTATTATAAACGCGATGACCTAGAAAATATCTACCCCTGGAAATCGCTATTGCCAAATAGTTATAAGCAAAGCAGAAAAAGAATTATTCCCGTTTCGATAAGCAATTATGAACAAAGCGACAAAATATATACTTCTATCATTCCAACTGAACTAGAAAAGTTTATTGCAGGCGATATAAGCGTTGAAACAACCGTATCAAACATGGAACAAAAAATTATTACTTTCATTGAAAATCATAAAAATGAGTAATAAAGACTTTTCTCACTCTATTAATTACAAATAATAAGGAAGTTGAGCATTTTTTTGCATCAGCCTCCTTTTTAAATATTCTTTTAAACGTGGTCAATAAAGCAGATTATCTTCGACGTCAATATTACTAAGTGGCAAAAACGGTAAGTATTTATGGATTTCACTTAGCGACAATTAAAACTGACTGTTTTAGCAGTTGATTCTGGGGACAACATAGTATGATCAGAATCTAATCGCCTGATTGCCA
>NZ_AWTT01000012.1 GCF_000876205.1 Paucilactobacillus wasatchensis
TAATTTTAACTTAATTCAAGAACTTAATTCAAGTAGTATTTAGGGTTAATTAAATAGTTTAAATAGTATAGAATATGGGCCATCTGGCCCCAATAGATACTATCAACCAACACCAACAGAGTTATTTGTATATATTCAAGCTAACCGTAACTTGCTGATGCCATGTAAAGTTCAAATGACAGTAAACCCAAATTTAACCCATTAGAATTTAATATGCAAATAGTTTATACCATTAACTAATAAGCTAAACTTCACTATTAATTGATAAATATTAAAGTTGTGTTACAATATAATTATAATTAGATTATTAATAATCTAATTATAATCGAAAATACATATAAAGTAAATAGCAAGTTTTACTTATATTATAAGTGTAAGGAAAATGAAATAAACTAAACTAACTGAAAGAAGAATATATATATGGAAGAAAAATATACTGGGTATAGTACAGCAACATATATTAAGGATGAGATTAGTAAAATCACTGGCGAAACTTACAAACTAAAAGATGTTAAGTCAGCTCTAGCTGATGAAGGCTATACACCAGAGAATAAAAAAGTAATTGATCCAGAGGACTCCACAAAGCTAGTTCCCCGAAATAACTTGTACAATGTGCATCTAGCTAGCATAGAACCACAGTATAATGCACGTAACCATTCATCATATATTAAGTCTAAGCAGCTAAGTTAACTATATTCGAAGGTTATGTTTACAACATTAAAGTCATACGAGTAGACCACCATCGATCAGCATTCGTGCTGTATCTAATGGATGAGGACGGCGAAAAAATAATATTCGGTGAATCTGACTCATTTTTCAAGAATGAAAACGGTGAAATGAAGATAAAACATAATCAGTATGATTCCTTATGGCTTAATAAGCAGGCGCAAGTGGACTGGGTGCGTGACCGATCGAGAAAAGGCGAGCCAATCTTAGGTTTGCATGTAAAAGTTGAAGGGCAAGTGTCTGGAAATAGCTTCAACATCGAGAACTCTTATCAGCTCGAATGGGACAAGACTAGCCAGCATATTGCTGATGTGTATGCTGCTAAGCAGGATGAATATGAACCAGCTATTCCAATGGGTAAAGTAGCATAATACTCTATATATTCCATTTTAAGCTAGAATATACTTATATGGGTAAAATTATGCTTTAATACTATTAAAGTGGATCAAATGGGGTGTTAGACCCCTTAGAATTGATTATAGGGGTTACATGTATATTGGGATCAAGCTAAGTTATCTGCATTGCTATATAATTGAGAACATGCTAGAATAGGGCATAGAAAAAGGGCAACCAGTACTGCCATACTGCTTACCCAAACCGTGTGTTGAGTGATATTCTTTAGTAAGACTAGTCTTTGTGACTGGTCTTTTTTAGTGTTTCAATTAACATATCCAGTGCTTTAGCTAGAGTGCTTATAGCTTTAGCAAAATTCAGACATTGCAACTGATATAACTAAAATTATCCAGGCATAAACCAAGATAACCTCCAAATATCACTACACCGAAGTAAATAGATCAAGCCAATCACCACCGTGTGTTGTTTATTGGTGGAATGGTGCCAGCAGATCACTACTACCACACTAAACTGAATAGCAAAGTAGCTAACCCGCTAAAACAGTCTAATGTTAGTTTAACATACCCATTCTGTTTGCTTAAATATGGTTAGTTGACATAACTGGCATTATATCAAGTAAGATCATTACCCCTTTCGGTTATGGGCTTTTTATTTACCAACTTTGTGAACCTAAATTGGTATAGTTTAGGTAACACTCCGAAACATTGATTTAACGGGATTCTTATTTCTCAAAAGTTAGTGAAATATATACATTAATTCTTCGGGTACTCTAGGACAACTTGACACATGATGTGTAAATTCTGACCATAATAATATTAATATGTATTGATCTTTGGCTTCTTCCAGCAACCCTAAATCAACTTCCCATGGAAACTCAGCACCGAAGTATTCTTGGCAAAACATCTTTAAATAATTGTAAGTTAATCCTCTAATTTCCATAACTAAGCACTCCCTTTTTATTGACTTAGTGGTTCACCCATGCTTGATTGAGAGGTTGGTTGAGCGGTGAATGGCAAAGTTGGACCCTAGTCACGAGCAAATTTTAAATAAAAAAATAAGCGTCGCACTAGAGTACAACTCAACTACTTACTTGACCGATCGGCCGTCTCACGTATTTAGTTAACCTCGTAGCTGTTGTCTTTCGACAAACTAACCACCCTATTAATTACTGCCCTAATAGCGTTGTGATTAGTTACCGTGCTCGTAAGCACCAGTAAACCGCCCTGACCCTTATTGGTGGTCACCACCATTCATCACCCACAACACGAGGCCGTTGCTTATGTGATATAGCCAGTTGTTATTGCGGTCGCACTGGCAAACGTGTCTATTTAGTTTGGACTTTATCCATGCAGGTTGGCTTCTACATTGTCAAAATTCGCCACACATGCTACAATACAGTTAATTCGTATAAACTGTTTAGTTACGCCCGACTGCAATCGGGGGTGGCTTTTTTTATATTCAATTTTGATTGCATCTCACAATTTGTGAGGTGCTTTTTTGTTTAATGTAATTATAATTGTTTTATTGCTATAATGTCAACATTTTTTTTAAATAGCACTACGTAGTGCCATAGTCCTGTAGTGCTAGAACTAGATAGTGCAATAGTTTCGTAGTGCAATAGCGCAACGGCTACAGCACTATTGCACTACTGCACTATCTAGTTCTGTAGTGCGTTGATATATCAGCTTTTCCAACCAATTTACTATCTAATTGCTAGAACTACAGAACTATTGCACTATTGAACTACTTAGTTCCGTAGTACTAGAACTAGATAGTGCTAGCACTATTGCACTACAGAACTATTGCACTAGACTTATTGACAGTAGGAACTACATAGTGCTACTATTAAAAAAACGGAGGTGCATAACATATGACCCAAGTAATAACCTTTGGCAATTTCAAAGGTGGCGTAGGTAAAACTAGTAATTCGACTATGGTAGCCCTTGAATTAAGCAATCGCGGCTATCAAACGTTATTAGTAGACCTTGACCCTCAAGGAAATGCCACAAACTTATACCTAAAAACTAAGCTAAATATCAGCAATGAAGTAGGGTATTTTAAAAAAACATTGATGGCCAGCATAGAAGACGGTGACTTATCAAATTCATTAATTAATATTAAAGAGCATCTAGATTTGCTGGCGTCTGCACCTGATTTTGCATTATATCCGCGATATATGGAAAAACACCATGAATATTTAGATAGGGTTACAGCCTTTAACACATTGCTTAATCCTTTAAAGGAAAAATATGATTATATTATCATTGATATTCCACCTACAATAAGTCTCATTACTGATAGTGCACTGTATGCATCTGATTATTGCTTAATTATTATGCAAACTCATGAACATAGTTTTGAGGGTGCAGAAGCGTTTATTAAATATATTCAAGATGAAATAGTTAATGAATACAAAGCACCTAGGCTGGAGTTGGTGGGCATATTAGCCGTATTACTCCAAGCAGGCGCACCTGTTGATGAAGCTACAGTTTCTAATGCTATTTCAGAATTTGGTGAAGATAACATATTTAAAAATAAAATTCATTCAATGCAAAGGCTCAAACGGTATGGAATTACTGGAATTACATTCGGTTCCAAATTCGACAAGAGGGTTTTTGATGTATACAAAAACGTAACTGATGAATTGCTATCAAGAATTGAGGTGATTGAGCATGGCTAATTCATTAATTAGATCCAATAGAAATAATACAGAAAGTAGTATTCCCAAGCCTGAAAAGCAAGCTAAAGCATCAGATTTCGTGAATCCCGCAAAAGATAACCCAACTAATAAAGAAATTAGTTCCGTAACGTTCAACACCAATCTTAAAATTAGCAACCATACTAGAAATAAACTTCAAGCAATGTCAATGATTGGATATGCAGAAAATCAACGTTTGTCTGTCGAAACGGCCATACATTCTTTCTACGAGCAGTTATCTATTAACGAACAAAAAGAATTTGATTTGCAAGTTTCCACTTTGGAATCACGCGATGTAAAAATGAAAAGCAAAAAATAATCACTCTTTATTATAAGGCAGATTGCAAGAAATAACTTGAACAAATTTAGTAACGCAGATCACGCAAAAAGATCTCAATCGGTGTTCGCCAATTTAAACATTTGAGTGGTCGGGAATTCAAATACCAGTTAATTTGAATCAATTCATCATCGGTAATCTCATCAATCGGTTGACCTTTGGGAATGAAGCGGCGTAGTACTCGGTTGCGATTTTCATTACTGCCTCGTTCATGTGGCGAATAAGCGTGCGCAAAGTACAGCGGAACACCGGTCTGTTCTTCAATCAAATTGTAGTTGGCGAATTCTTTCCCATGGTCAACAGTAAGGGTCTTGAGATTATCTCCTAACTGGTTAGCCAATTCTAAAATAGCCTTGGTCATTGAATTACTATCTCGTCCATTAAGCCGTTTAACGATGGTAAGCCGACTCTTACGCTCGACAAACGTAGCTACTGCTTGACCTTTACGTTTTCCAGATAAAACTGTATCAGCTTCGAAGTGACCTGAAGTATTACGATCAGAAATTTCAGCTGGACGATCTTCGATGGAACGTCCATGACTAAAACTACCACGGGTTTCTTTAGATCGTTTGCGACGAATACCATGGTCAGGTAAATCAGTCACATTAATATCCAGTAGTCCCTGATCAATCCAGTTATAGATGGTTTTGTAGGCAATTCTAGGTTCTTTGTCAAGAAGTACTGATGACCTAGAATTTCACAATCTTTAACATCAAGCTGCTAGTTTCTCCGTTGTCGGGGAATTAGCAGTTTTTTGTTGTTTTGTGAGAGATATGAAATTTTTAGAATAGAAACTATTTTTAAATGCAATTAGAATTCGAATCTTGAAATGATAGAAGTTTCTAAACCCGTACGCAGTACGCTTTATTACTTTAATTTTGTTGTTACATCCTTCTACAGGACCTGTTGAGAAATGACAGTATTTTGTTTTAAAACTGTTTATAATCTCTTCGAAATGTTTTCGTAGAGTCTTGATGGCAGCATCCATTTCCTGTGGGAGAATTGCCGAATTTTTATCATCTTCTGGCCACAATAAGGTTTTCAGCCGTTCTGAACTTTGATTATGAATTATGAAAATGAGATCTTGGTAGAAGTTATAAGCAGCACGCAATTCTTCGGAAAGCGATAGTAAACGATTAACGACTTCGTCGTCAGTCAATTGTAAATTTTTGAAATTACGACGTTTATATCGATCAGAGCGATTTAAGTCGCTTTCTGATTTCATAATTAGTTTCCAAAATCTGTTAAGTTGGCGATATTCGGGTGACCCGTACTTAAATGATTTCATTACTTTTATTCTAAGCTGATTGAGGCCTTTAAAGGCCTGGACTACCACATGAAAATGGTCAGCAATGATAATTGCATTCGGGAAAACTTTTTGAATAGTACTTCGATAAGGGGAAAATAAGTCGACCGTAACCGTTCGAACAGCAGCACGAGCCGCCGGAGAATATCTTAAAAAGTACTTTTCAAGGGAGTGATCACCTCTGTCAGAAATTACATCTATTGGTTGATGTGTTTCAATATTCATAAGTAAAAGGAAGTATCCGCTTTTAGCAAACTTTCCCGATTTGAAATCATCGAAAGCAATGTTTCGCGATAAATAATGAAAAGATGGTTTGATATAACAAGCTAATCCTAGAATTGACCGGATAACAGTATTTGAGGAGACGTTATTGATTTTCGCAATTGTAGTCATACTCATGTTTTCTTCAATTTGCATAGCGATAATTTGTTTTACGTCACGAAAAAGATGGTCTCCTTTTCTTACATCACTCAATTCAGCAAGCTCAGTATTTTTACAGCATTTACAAATGTATTTTTGCTTTTTAATTTTAAAGAAAATCAGACTTGTACCATTTTGGGCAGATTGATACATGACACTTTTGTACCCGTTTCGACTCATGACGGTTGAACATTTAGGACAAGTCATTTCGTATGTGAGCACGCAGTGCCACACGTTAGCCTCACCTTTGTCAGTCATTTCTCGAGACATAGGTTGATATTTATATTTAGGGTCGGGATCAAATTCTAAACGAGTATCTGTGATATTGAGAGCTAATCTGGTATTATTATCCGTGGGAGATAGTTCCTTTCGTTAGATAGGGGTCAGGCTATCTTCTATTTTTGTACAATTTTACTTGATAATAGAAAATGGCACCAGTAGAAATTCACAAAGTGAATCTCTATCAGTACCAAATATTGTAGAACCCAATTCTAACTACATGAGCCACTTGTTCAATTGACCATTTTTGGATCTTGATTTTTTCTTCAATCAATCGCTTTAGGTTAGTCGTTAAGATGGTTTTACGACCACGATGACTAAGTTTAACTTCATGGTCAGTTTGAGCCTTAACTGCGTGATACTCACCAGCTAAGCGATGAACCTCATTAAAGATAGTGGTTTTACTAAAGCCTAAATAATCGGCAATATATTGAAGTGAGTGCTTTTCATGATGAAGTGTTTCGATGACAACGCGGTCTTCAAATGATAAAATAGTGGTGCCCATAAAGGTCCTTCTTTCTAATGGAATGTTGTGGTGACACCATTAAAGACCTTTATGGGTTTTTCTGTCCACTAATATGTTCAACTTAAATTTTACAATCTACCATAGTTGATAAATGCTTGGGCTCAATTGACTAAAGCCAGCAGCAAAAATTGCCAAATCAGTAATTGCTTCATCAGCACTGACCAGTGGTGCGGCACCGTGGATAATACTTTCATACAGACCATCGTAAACCCGACCGTAGTCCCCTCGCGGCGTTGGAAGCTGTTTATTGATCCAATCACCATTAGCGTTTTGATAATTTAGCTCACCAAAGAATTTCGGACTATCTTCCCCGAACCCCGCCGCAGCCGGTGTTAATCCAGCTTTTAAGTCATTCTCCTGTTGGTCAATACCATATTTAATGAAACTACCTTGAGTGCCATGCAAAATAAAGCGCGGATAGGGTTGCGCCACTAGCGAGCTACTTTTGACCGTAGCTTTGAAATTAGGATAAAACAAACTGACATCATAATAATCGTCAACCGTACTAGCCGGATTCTGTTGCGCTCGAATATCGTAACTGACCTGTTGGGGCCGACCAAATAATGCCACTACTTGATCAACTAAATGGCTACCTAAGCCATAAAAGGCGCCATCTTCCGGTGCTCCTTGTTTAACTTCCGGATCAGGCCGAAAATGATCAAAATGTGATTCTAGTTCCAGCGGCTCACCTAAGTACCCAACTTGCAGAACCTGTTGTAAAGCTAAAAACTCACCATCAAAGCGACGATTTTGATACGGCATCACTAATAAGTTATGCTCAGCGGCTAGATCAAATAAGGCTTTAGCTTCCGCAACCGTGCTAGTAAATGGTTTCTCGACCAGCACATTTTTGCCAGCTTCTAAACAGCGCTTGGCAAAGGCAAAACGCAACGCTGGCGGCAAGCAGATCGTCACTAATTTAACCGCTGGGTCAGATAATACTTCAGTCACGTTATCAGTGAACTGAACGTGATGCTGCTTGTAAAATTCTTGTTCCGCTGGCCGTTTATTTAAATGGCGCGCATAAACCCATTTTACTTGAATATTGTCGCGTAACATCAAATACGGCAAATGATAGCGTGTGGCACTTTTACCAAAGCCAATCACCGCCATCGTTAATTTTTCTGTCATGTTATTTCCTCCGCTTCCACAATGTTGAAACATGGCTCATTTCAAATCTTAACTTTATTTTAAAAGCTTGACTAGATAGATACAAGTTTCGGCATTCATTGTTCAATATTGACTCTGCTCTCACATATAATGATCGAATCAACTTTGTAATCTAGTTTACAAAACTAGATTACAAGTTTATACTATCAATAACCTACTTGGTGAAAGGAGTCAATTTATGTCCACCCAAGAAAATGACTTTCAAGCATGGCTCACAAAAATCCAGGCCCTAAAATTACCGCAATGGGACGATTTTCCTGATTTTGATATTTATATGGAACAACTGATCAATTTGGTCAACCAGTACCTAGCCCCATTAGAACTTGATCCAGTAACTCCGGCAATGATCAATAATTACGTTAAACACAAGGTCATGTTTAAACCCGTTAAGAAACGCTATCAGCGCGAACATCTCGCTGCGGTCATTACGCTGACCCTGCTCAAAACCGTATTTCCATTAGATATGATCCGTAGCGGCTTTAATGGTGAATTAAACGTCTTATCGGCACAAGCAGCCTACGATTGCTTTGCCGCTAATTTTACGACCCAATTACAGACCCTTGATCTGGCGCAAAGTACGCCATTACCTTTTACCAAAAATTTTGAATGGGATGAAGCCATTCAACAGACTGCCGCCACCACGATCATTTACCAATTGATCAGCAAACGGCTAATGCTGCACGCACCACAAATTGAAAAAGGAGCTATTGCCCATGACTAAAATTAACCCGCACGTTGCTATTCTTGTTGATTCTTGTTCTGACGTTCCAGCAGACTTTATTGCTGAACATCATCTTTACATGGTCCCAATGACGATTGCTTATCACGATGAAATTTTTTTGGATAAAGTCACCATCGATCCGGACACGGTTTACGCTAATCTAGATAAAGAAGTGCCGAAAACTGCTTCACCAACTGGTGACCTGATTGCTAAAGCCTTTGCCGACATCAAAGCGGACGGCTTTAAGGAAGTTATCGCTGTTTGTATTTCTAGCGGCTTATCTGGTACATTTCAGCAAGTTGAAATTGCTGCACGTGTTTCCGGCCTAGACGTCAGTGTGATCGATACAAAAAACATCGGTATCGCTAGCGGCTTAACTGCGATCCTCGCAGCCCAACTCAGCGAAGAAGGCCTGCACAAGGTCGAGATTGAGGCACGAATCCGGACAGTTGCCAAACACACCAAAGTTTTCTTCTACGTGCCAACGCTAACCTATTTACAAAAAGGTGGCCGTATCGGTCGTGTTGCTGGCATGGCCGGCACGCTGTTAAACATCAAACCAATTATTTCTTGCGACGATGACGGCATTTACTACCCCGTTGCCAAAGTTCGTGGTGAGAAAAAAACATTGTTGAAAATGAAGAAGCTACTAGCCGAAACTATCGGCAACGCGCAACGCTTTAATTTGGCAGTCGCCGATGGTGCTAATCACGAGATTGCCGCACAACTGACCGCGGAATTACACGAGCTTTATCCGCAAGCTGAACATATTTTTACCGGTAATGTTTCACCGGCACTTGGTGTGCACACTGGCCCCGGGTTGATTGGACTGGGTGTCCAGGTTCTAGCCTAACTAAAAAGACGCAACACTGGAAATTACATCCAATGTTACGTCTTTTATTTAGCGCTGTTTGCGGAACCGCAATAGTGGTGTACAGATCAGTGGTGCCACCACTGCGGCTAAAATTGCCTCAGGAATCCCATTGGTCGCAACGACCAACTTCCGAATTTTCTTAAGTAATTCTTCCATTCCCCACTCTTCAAAACCATGTAACAATACTTCTGTATCTGTTTCGGTAGTAAAAGTATGACCCTTGTTGATCAATTCTTCTCTAATACCTTGGTAGTTATAAATTTCTCCGTTAAAAATTACTGCTTTTGATTTATCTTCATTGTAAATAGGTTGCATACCACTGTTGATATCAATGATACTCAATCGACGAAATCCTAGCGCCGTATCCTCATTAACTAATTCCCCCGAACTATTTGGACCACGATGTTTGATCGTATCCATCATAGCTTCTATAACTGGCTTTTTGTCAGCAATCTTCTTGTCTACGAAACCGACGATACCGCACATATTAATTCTCCTTAAATTTCAAAACTTACGAATCTGGTTGCTGCACCATATCCAAATATTTGGAGCAACATTTTGTCGGGATTGATATTAATGAAATATCCAGCTAATTCGGAAATCTCATTATATCGGCGATCCCATTTTTTATTATAATCAGTCGTTACGCCATGTTTTTTACCCATTAAGGCCGAACAATTTAATATTATATGATTAATCCCATTAACTTTGTAGTGCTTTTCATAATGCATGTGTCCACAAATATAATTCGATATGGTCGAAATACCGGTATCAGTAAAGTTATAGCGAACATTAACTCCAAAATCACCGGATAATTCATTTTTAAGTTGTCCAGAATCCTTATTATTAAAGCTAGTAAAAATCTTCTGAACTAAGTCACCGTTGAAGTTCAAAGCTGAACGACCACTTTGACTGATCAAATTAGCATGGCCAAAAACTACGACATGCTTATCAATTGTCTTTTCTAAAATAGATATTAAATCTTCGATCTGTTGCTCGCGGATACCACGGACTTTTTTGAAGTCGTACTTCTTGGTCCCGCCATTTAGGATATAGGGAATATCGCTCGTATTCAAGAAAATTACTCGAATATCCCCTTTATCGATCCAAGCAACTTTGGAACCAAGACTCAAGCGTTTGATCTCAGGTTGTTCGAAATCATGTTTCGTTACCAAATTATAGTAGTCGTCACGTCTAAATGAGGCTGAAGTAATAAATTTGTGTTCATCATACTTATCATTTTCATCGTGATTACCTTCCAGCACATAAAAAGGACGCTGGCTATTTTGGTAATTTTCCATCGTGAATTGTAACAATCCTCGACTGATCTCTGGCTTATCACTACCGTCGATCAAATCGCCTAAATGAATATTGTAATCCACTGGCAATGAATCGCAAGCCTTATTGGCTTCAATAATATGCCTTACACCGTTGAGACCATAGTACGATGAACTGGCAACAGCTTTTTCATGAGTGTCCGTTAGAACCGATAAAGTCAAGCAATTTTGGCTAACGTTAGGTTCAACGTTCTTTCTGAAAACTTGCTCGATATATTTTGTAAAAAACGGTCTCGGCTTTAATTTTCTCAAAAAGTTATCAGTTTGAACAGAGATAAATTCAGATAGTCTCGGTCTAAAAAATTTTTTAGTAAGAAATTTGATTTTCACGATTTTTATTCTCCTAATTGACTAAATCTTATCATGTTTTAGACTCCGACAGGGTCTAGAATTTTTGGTGTTGGAAAGTATTTCCATTCCAAAAGTACTAGGCCCTTTTTGATAACAAAAAAAGGCATCTAAGCCTCCCTAGTGCTATGCTTTAAGCGACGAAACTCAAGATAAGCGGGGTAGGAATAGATGTCTCAACTAGATAATACACTTAAATTACTGGGAATTACAGACACAAACATTCAGGTGTTCGGTACTCGTGATGAATTTCATGGTCGGGGCTCGGGTCGCAAAAAGTATTTGGTCATCCAGGCAGAGCTTACCTACACACTCAGGCGCTGTCCCAGCTGTGGATACAATACGTTGCACCCTAACGGACACAAGCTCACTCATGTCCACATTGCAGGACCCATGGACCGGCCCGTAATTCTAGAGCTAAACAAGCAACGCTGGCGTTGTAGTAACTGCCATAGCGCTTGTACGGCCACCACTCCAGTGGTATCAACCAACCACGCCATCGGTCACGGACTAGCGACTCATGTGCTGAAGCTAGCCAGTAAATCACTCCCGGCTAAGACTATCGCCAGTCTCACCGGTATTTCGACAAACTCAGTTCAGCGTATTTTGACGGCTAATATTCATACACACGCGAGCCGCCGGTTACCGATTAATCTATGCTTTGATGAATTCCGTTCCACGCACGGCTCCATGTCGTTTATTTGCATTGACGCCGACACTCACAAATCAGTTAAAGTACTTAGCGACCGCCTTAATAGAACCATCAAACAGTTCTTTCTTAGTCGAACGGGCCGCGGTTCAACGCGTCATCATGGACATGAACGCCTCCTATCAGGCATTCGTGCACGAACTATTCCCTAACGCCGAACTCATTATTGATCGGTTCCACATTATTCAATTAATGGGCCGGACGATGGATACCATTCGCACTCAATGTTTAAAGCAACTCGACAAGCATTCGTGGGAATATAAAGTACTGAAATCACTATGGCGCCTATTCCACAAGGCCAACCCTGACGCCCAAAAGAGCCGCTACCTCTTCGGCCTGAATGAGTACTCGACCGAACAGAACGCTATTGATATTGGAACCGATACGTTTCCGGCCTTCAAAACAGCTTATGAAACCTACATCGATCTCCACGATGCTTTAATGGGGCGTCACGCTGATGAACTCAAGAATATCATCACTAACTATCAGCCTAACGGCACGCCCCTAGATACGGCCATGCATACCCTACGAAAGAATCTTAATGGAGTAATTAACGCCGCCAAATCGTCCTACTCTAACGGACCGATAGAGGGCATCAACCGTAAGATCAAGGAGCTCAAACGTGCTTGTTATGGCTTCTCCAATCAGGCCAATATGTTCACACGCGTCTACCAGCTGATTGCCTAGATTATCTACCACAATAACGTCACGATGGTAGGCTTATTTGTTATGCCTTCAAGTACGATATTCAGACAACACACCAGATTAAACGCCGCAACTAATAAAACAACAAAAAAGATCTCCCACACGAGGAGATCTCCAAAGGATAGAAACTATCCTTCAACACCATTTGACAAACTTCCATAAAATGGTCTGATCTCAGTACTTTACTGAGATCAGACCATTAATTAAAACTAAATATAATTTTTCTAACTTAGTTGTTGCACTTAAACTACTGCATACTCATTTTTCAGTCTTACTTAATCTGCCTCGATGATAAATTTTCTTTTGGATTAAGTATTGATCCTGATCTTGAGTAATAAATAACGGAGAACTTTCTTCTATGACATTGCTAAACTCCAAACCATACCATGAAATAGGTGAGGCCGTAATTTTCTGCAAATAGATGCGCCCGCCAATCAATCTTCTATCTAACGAGCTTAACTTATCATTGACAATTAAATCTGCTGGTTGTTCCTTTATAATAACAAACTTAAAGTCGCCGACTTTCCGTTGTCGCTCTGTTGAATACGTGGGTATTTGTGGTTCTAAAATACCTTGTTCCACTAGATGATTTACAACTTGATGTAAATAGACACTAACGGATTGAGATTTCCTAAACCCTAAGTAAAATTGAACGTTAACAACATTATGCGTCTCAAGTAAATCAACTGTATAATTACTTTCATAAGGTGCATTGGTTTCATTGACTGTAACAAACCAATAAACTTTAGCTCTTTTAGGTTGTCTGTCGAGAATAGAATACATGGTACTACGCTTAATTTGGTAATCACCCTTAATTTTAGTCATATACACTAAGTTAGTCGTGAACAAAGGTACTGTATTGTCTGCGCTTAATTTAGAGAGTTGATCACGATAGTCAAGAAGTGAAACATACTCGCTTTCTTTCTCATAATGGTCTCTTCGTTTATTTCCAAAGTACCAAAGCCACATAATATAAAGAATGCCCAACATGATTGTTAACGTAACATAACCGCCATGAATAAACTTAACCAAACTTGAAATTAGAAAGATTAACTCAATAAAACCAAAAAACAAGGCAATTATAAGTGCTGTTCCCTTAGCCAGGTGTTTCTTTAAGAATTCATGCAAAAGCACAGTAGTCATAAGCATGGTAATAGTGATCGCTAAACCATACGCGGCCTCCATTTTTTGTGAACTACCAAAGAACCAGACTACACTAATTGTTATTATACATAGCATCCAGTTAACAGTTGCAATATAAATTTGATTTTTTATATTACTTGGATGTCTAATAACCATTCTAGGTAAAAATTTTAAGCCAATTGCTTCATCGACTAAAGTGTAAGAACCCGTAATCAACGCTTGAGAGGCAATAATTGCAGCGAGTGTGGCTAGCAAAATGCCAACTAGGCGCCAAGTTCCGGGGAGCATTTCATAAAAGGGATTTAAGTTCGATAAGTTCCTGTAAGCAGTATCACCTGCATGTCTAATTATCCAAGCACCCTGACCTAAGTAATTTAAAAATAGGGTACTATATACTAGTGGCCATGTTACATAAATATTCTGCTTGCCAACGTGACCCATATCGGAATATAAAGCCTCTGCTCCTGTGGTTGCCAAAAAGATACTTCCAAGTATAAAGATTCCCACTTTGTTAACTGGACTGAATAGTACCCTAATTGCATAATAAGGAGAAATAGCCTTCAATATCATTGGATAATTGATTAGATTAACGATTCCAAAGACAGCCAAAAAGCCAAACCATAAAATCATCACTGGTCCAAAGGATTTCCCAATCACACCTGTTCCAAAACGTTGAATCATAAATAATACGAGTAGAACAACTGTTGTGATAATCAAGACGTTATGTTGAGAATTACTAAACACCACAGGGCCAAGGTGTTGTTTTTTTAATCCCTCAATGGCTGAAGTCACAGTTACTGCAGGAGTTAATGTTCCATCGGCCAAAATGGCCGCCCCACCAATCAAGGCTGGCCAAATTAACCATTTTGAATTTTTTCGAACCAATGCATATAAAGCAAAAATTCCGCCCTCACGCTTATTATCGGCTTGCATTGCAATGACAACATACTTCAACGTTGTAATGATCATTAATGTCCAAAAAATCAACGAGATCGATCCAATCACGTAATTGGGAGAAATATTTCCCATTTTACCGGCGTCACCAATCAATGCATTCATAACATACAATGGTGAAGTGCCAATATCACCGTACACAATTCCTAAAGTAACAAGTGCCCCCGCAAAAGAAACACGTTCTAGTTGCTTATTCATATTTGCTTGCCCCCAACGCTAATTATTGAAATATAGCACTGCAAAATAGTAAGCCTAAACACGAAGAAAAGCAACTATGCCATATACATCATAATGAAATCACTTTAAAGAAGCTCATAATTTACGATATACTGATTGAAACCATAAATTATGGGCATTCTATTCTTAACTATCTAGTTGAACCATCTGATAACCGACTCCAATATGTGTTTTAATATACTGATTCTGAGTGTTAACTTCAATATTTTTTCGCAAAGTTGCAATGGTCACTCGAAGAGAAGATGTATCTTCAACCGATTCTGTCCCCCAGACCTCTTTCAACAGATAGCGATGTGTCAACACGCGGGAAGTGTTTTCAGCAAGAATAATCAAAACCTTATATTCGGTTGGTGTTAAATGGATTTCATTTTGGTTTACTTTGACCGTTTGTGAATCAAAGTTGATCGTCAATTCTCCATTATAATAATTATGGTAGATTGTAAAATTAATCCGAACAGCGTTCGGATTAATTTTACAATCTACCAAAAACTTAGTCAGTACTTCATTGACGAGTGATGCTGTCCGTTTTTTTAATCGGTAGGCCCAAAAGAAACGTGATTTGCGATCGATTAAAGTTAATAAAACTGCCTTACTATGTCCACGGGGGCCAACAACCGTATCTGGCTCTTATGATGTAATTACGGACAACTTGTTCGCTATAATTATCTCAAAGGAGTCTTTTGTTATGCCCACTAAATCTTCTAACCATCGATACTCAGCTGAATTTGAATCATCTATTGTGTCACTACACAAAACTGGCCGCTCGGCCAACTCCTTATCTAAGGAATATAACGTCAGCGTTTCCACGGTAACTAAGTGGATCAATCAGGCTAATCCCAGTAACGCCAAAGTCCTTTTGGACAATGAACGAGCCCTAATCAAGGAAAACCGCCGGCTTAAGGAGAAACTTGATATTTTAAAACGAGCGGCGGTGCTGTTGGCAAAAAACTAATGGTTAAAGGACGATCAGTTGTTTTAGAAATTGTCCAGGCTAATTTTCAAGCGAAGCACCGCATTACTCATATTTTGAGGACGCTAAAGATTCCCCGTTCCACCTATTACAGTTATCATCATTGGTAACCCAGTAAAACTGCCTGCCGACGTCAATTCATCAAACAACAGTTACTGTCACTTTGGCTAAAATATCCCATGTATGGTTATCCTAGATTAACTGTAGCGCTCTACCAAATACTTGGTTTAAAAGTCAGTCAATGGCTGGTCTACCGCTTGATGAAAGAATTAGAGATACGATCGTGGATGGTCAGAAAGATCCGTAAGCCGAAAACCCATACCGAGTATCCTCAACGGCCCAATCTAATTAGAGACTTAGCTGATCAGACAAGGGTACTTGTAACTGATATTACTTACATTCCGCTTTAACGTTCATGAAGCCATTGCTGGTATTGATCGCTATATACGCTGGTACAATCAAGAACGTATTTCGTCAGTCGCGTAGCGACCAAGCCCTTATAAGTTGGGCTGAGAAAAAAATAATCTTTTCTCGGCTTTTTTGGCATACTCCTAAACACACAAATTCACTATTGCAAAGCAGCACCAGTGATTATTTTACAATCTACCAAATTCATTAGTGATCCTATTTGTTATGAGAGTCTTATCAATATATAGAACATGTTCATGATAGTGCTACTACATATTGTGCATATTGGAGTTTACTTTTTCCTGAAGCCCGGTTAGAATTTATTGGTAGTATATTAATCGGAGCTGGCATAAATAAGCAATAAGCAGCAATTCATGGAAAACTACAGCAACTAATAATTAAGTACTAAAGATATCTGGTCTTGTTTTACCTGGAGATCAAGATTTTTCCATATGGAATATAATCCGTGGAACGTAGCGTTTCATGACAACCGATTACCCATGCTTAAGTTATAACATTTTGGCTTACATATGGTGATCCAATTACTAAACATTGGTAATCTAATCATTTAAGAAAATACAGGAAGGATCAATCAAATGGATTATATAAAATCAGTTCAAACAATTAAATGGAGAGCACTTAAGGAGAAAAGGGTTAAGAAAAGCGATGGTGAAATAGTGCCGTTTTATGCTTATAAAATTACCCTAGTTCTTGATGCATTAACGAATAGGGATGATATTAAGGACCAGGTACGTGCCCGTATCTTTTCACGAGTTACCCAATCCCCCAAAACCATTTCCTCTCTCGAAATTCGCAAATGGTTTACAGGTACGCTTATCTCGATTGGAGAGGCCAAGCTTGCCAATCAATATGATGAATATCGCGCTGCTGATGTTAAGAATTGGTTGGAAGCTATTAATCCCCAGAAAAAGCTGGGGCAACTCTTTAACGGAAAAGAGACCGTTGTTCACGAAAATGCTAATAAAGATAGTAAGATTTTTAGTACTCGCCGAGATTTAACCGCTGGGATGGTCGGCAAATCACTTGGACTGACAATGATGCCTCAAACTGTTGCCAAAGCACATCTACGTGGAGATATTCATTATCATGATTTGGACTATTCTCCGTTAACATCAATGACAAATTGTTGTTTGATTGACTTTAAAAACATGCTTGCAAATGGGTTCAAGATTGGAAATGCTGATGTTGAACCTCCTAAGTCGATTCAGACAGCAACCGCCCAGATGTCACAGATTATTGCGAATGTGGCTTCAAGTCAGTATGGTGGCTGTTCATCTGATCGCACTGATGAAGTATTGGCCCCATATGCAGCTCTTAACTACCGAAAGCATCTTGCGGAGGCTAAAGATTGGGTGACACCCGATAAACGGATCGCTTTTGCAAAGGAAAAAACAAAAAAAGACATTTATGATGCTATGCAGGGGCTCGAATATGAAGTCAACACGCTGTTTTCTTCTAACGGGCAAACACCGTTTACGACAGTCGGTTTTGGGCTGGGAACTTCTTGGATTGAAAAAGAAATTCAGAAGGCAATCCTGAACGTTCGAATTAAAGGGTTGGGTAAACAACACCGAACAGCTATTTTTCCCAAATTAATTTTTACACTTAAACGTGGATTAAACTTGAAGAAAACAGATCCAAATTATGATGTTAAGGAGCTGGCCGTCGAGTGTGCAACTAAGAGGATGTACCCTGACATTTTGATGTATGACAAAATCGTCGAAATAACTGGCAACTTTAAATGTCCAATGGGGTGTCGTAGCTTCTTGCAGGGATGGAAAGATGAGAATGGAAAAGAGGTTAACAGTGGTCGGATGAATTTAGGGGTGATCACAATCAACCTACCGAGAATTGCCATTGAGTCTAAAGGCGATAAGGCTGTTTTCTGGGAAATTATGGATGATCGGATTCACCTGGCGAAACGGGCATTAATGAGTCGATTGAACCGATGTAAGCAGGCAAAGCCCGAAAATGCACCCATTTTATACGAAAATGGTGCATTTGGAAAACGTTTGAAGAAAACGGACTCAGTCGACGAGTTGTTCAAGAACAATCGGTCAACAATTTCTTTAGGCTATATTGGCCTCTACGAAGTTGGTACGGAATTTTATGGCCCACGATGGGAACATAATCGTGAGGCACACGACTTCACAGTTTTAATTGTAAAATATCTCCACGACTATTGTGCAAAGTGGGAAAAACAATATGGCTATCATTTCAGTGTCTATTCGACACCCGCTGAGTCGTTAACGGATACTTTTTGTGAAGACGACATTAAAAGATTCGGCCGGATTCCTGATATTACATCGAAGGACTATTATACCAATAGTTTTCATTATGATGTGCGCAAGAATCCGACGCCATTTGAAAAATTAGCGTTTGAAGAAGCATATCCTAAATACGCTTCCGGTGGGTTTATTCACTATTGTGAATACCCAAACCTAAAACAAAATCCGGCTGCTCTTGAAGCGGTGTGGGATTGGGCATATAACCATGTGGGGTATTTGGGAACCAATGCATCAATTGACCACTGCTTTAAGTGTGGCTTCGACGGAGATTTTAAACCAACAGCCAAAGGCTTTGAGTGTCCCAATTGTGGTAATCGGGATCCCCAAACCTGTGACGTGGTTAAGCGAACCTGTGGTTACCTGGGGAATCCCATGATTCGGCCTATGGTTCATGGTCGTCATAAGGAAATTGCTTCACGGGTTAAGAATATGAGACTGGGAGAAATGTCAAATGACAAGAAATAATCAGGTTCGGGAACCGAATAATCCACTGCCAAAACAGTGGTTAGCTTCTGAGCGCAGTCAGCACTATGTGGCAAGTTACAAGCCTTTTAATATGGTGGACGGTGAAGGCGTTCGCTGCAGTCTCTATGTTTCTGGTTGCCTTTTCAATTGTCCAGGGTGTTATAACAAGGCTGCTCAAAATTTTCATTATGGTAAACCTTATTCTAAAAAACTAGAGGATCAGATCATTGCAGATATGTCTGAAATCTATGTCCAGGGATTGACTTTGCTTGGGGGCGAACCATTTTTAAATACGCAGGTTTGTTTAAAATTATGTCGCAGGGTTCGACAAGAATTTGGTCAGACTAAGGACATCTGGTCATGGACGGGTTATACATGGGATGAATTGATGCAAGAATCATATGACAAACTTGAACTGCTTAGGTTGATCGACATTTTGGTGGATGGGCGTTTTCTTGAAACCCAAAAAGATCTGACCCTTCAGTTTAGGGGGAGTTCCAATCAGCGGATTATCGATGTTCCTAAATCTTTGGCTGCAAATAAAGTAATTATATGGGACAAACTCATAAGATGATTTGGAGGAAATATAAGTGGCTGAATTAGTAATTAGACATTTATCTGTGGCAGTTCAAGATAAAATGATTCTAGATGACGTTAACCTGAATATTCACGATGGTGAAATTCATGCGCTGATGGGTCCCAATGGAACTGGAAAGTCCACTCTGTCAGAAACGATTATGGGCAACCCCCGGTACAAGATTACCGACGGAAAAATTTTGATGGATGGTCGGAATATTGCAAAGATGAAAATTGATGAACGCGCTCGTGCGGGGATCTTTTTGGCTATGCAATACCCTGTTGAAGTAGCGGGGATTACCAATGCAGACTTTATCCACTCAGCAATGAATGCACGTACTGGTAACCAGAATGTACCGGTATTACAGTTTCTAGATCAATTACATCAGAATATGGAGATTCTTAATATTGATCCAGCATACACTGACCGTGGCCTCAATAAAGACTTTTCCGGCGGTGAGAAAAAACGTAACGAGATTCTTCAGCTTATGATGTTGAAACCAACACTGGCTATTTTGGATGAAATTGATTCGGGGCTTGACATCGATGCTCTCAAGGTGGTTGCTAAAGGAATTAATTCGATGCGTGATCGGAAGTTTAGTTGTTTGATGGTTACTCACTATCAACGATTGTTAAATTACGTTGTTCCCGACGTTGTCCACATTATGATGAATGGTCGAATTGTTAAAACTGGTGGTCCGAAGTTAGCAATGGACCTTGAAAATACCGGTTATGAAAAGCTGATATAAGGTGAGGGAGTAAAAAACTGGTGTCAATCAAAAAAGTACTCAAAACCGCTGAATTTCAACATCCACATTTTCCAAAATATTTAGGTATTCATTATACACCGGAAGACTTTGACTTTCATAGTGATCAAAATACCTGTGATTGGAAATGGCACGCAAATCAGAATGCAATCGCTGAGATTAAAGCGAAGGGCGGCCAAATAAGCCGTATCGATGCTTGCACAATCCAATCCCACCAAACACAGGAAATTTTAAATTTTATCCATACTCACAAAAAAAATCACTATGTCATTCAACATTTCTCTCAGCAAATTAGTGGTTTGGAAGTGATTATTCCGGAAAATACAATTATCCAGAAGCCACTTAACTTGAACATTGATGTTTTCAATCAACTTTCCTCGAACTATTCACTTTTACTGAACTTGGGGACTAATAGTCGTATAACAATTAACCAACAGGTTATAATTGCTGGTCAAGCCAGTAATGCTAGTTTGATAATGATTGGAAGTCAGAATGATAACAGTCAATTAAAATTGACGACCACTATCTTGAATCATTCCAATTTAAACCTCGTTTTATTTGGAAATTTGGACGCTGCTCGAGATTGTCAGACTGTTTGGTCACTGACACCTGGCATTCATGGTGGTTTATTAGGAGATGTTGCGATTAATCTCAATGGCCAAGGTAGTTTTGGTAGGCTAAACGTTTTGAAGACCGGGACTGTTTCTGATCATTGCGGGCTTCAGGCAAGTGTTAATCATTATGCACCTCACACTAAAAGCCGGATTAATATGCGAGGTGTTCTGTTTGGTAAATCAAAAGTGAACTTCACAAGCATTGGAAACATTGTCAAGGGGGCATCTGGTTCTGATGCCCAACAGGAAAGCCGATTGATGACAGTCGGAGAAACGACTCATGGTACCGTGAATCCAGTATTGTTGATTGATGAAAATGATGTTAATGCTGGGCATGCTGCCAGTGTTGGCCAATATGATTTAGACGAGCTTTACTATTTACTGAGTCGCGGAATTCCGATTATGCAGGCGAGAAAAATTTTAGTATATGACTTTATTTCACCTGTAATACAAGAATTCGATAAGCGTATCCAAAAAATTATAACAGCTGCTATTGAAATGGGATCGGGTGAAAGTTTTAATGACAATTTATAATCATTTAGCATATTTAGATAATGCGTCAACAACGCCAGTTCCGCAGCACGTTGTTGACGTGATTGATCACTATTATCATTGTGAAAAGGTCAATGTTCATCGAGGAATGTATAAACTTGCCAATGTGGTTACTCAACAATATGAGGGTGTACGTCAAAAAGTAGCAAAATTTATCAATGCTGACGACAAAAACCAGATTGTGTTTACCAGTGGCACAACGGATAGTTTAAATATGGTTGCATTTGGTTATGCTCTATCTCATCTTCAACCGGACGACGAGATGATTGTGAGTGTGCTAGAACATCACTCGAATTTAGTCCCCTGGCAGCAGGTGGCCGCGAAATCAGGTGGTCGCTTACGAATAGTTAAAGTGGACGGCAAAGGCCATTTGGATCAAAAACAGCTAACAAAGATGATCAATCGACATACCAAGGTTGTTTCTCTAGCTATGGTATCCAACGTTCTTGGAACGTATACGGATATGAGACCCATTGCTCAAAAAGCGCACGAGATTGGAGCAGTACTAGTGGTTGATGCAGCCCAAGCAGTTGCCCATATGCCAATTGATGTTCAAAAAATGAATGTGGACTTTGTTGCATTCTCCGGTCATAAAATGTTTGGACCCACCGGAGTGGGTGTCTTATATGGAAAGTCAGAATTGTTGGAGGAGATGAACCCGGTTCGGTTTGGCGGTGAGATGATTGATCAAGTAACTAGCCGATCAGCAACGTTTCAACCGGCACCACTTAAGTTTGAAGCAGGAACTCCAAATATTGCCGGGGTGCTTGGCCTTGGTGCTGCAATTGATTATATTAATGGTATCGGTTATCCAAGCATTATGGGAACTGATCACCTTCTGGTTGAACGATTAATGTCGGAATTAAACGGTCTTAAATTTGTCACTATTTACGGATCACCAAGTGCAGATGATCATAAAGCTGTGGTCAGCTTCAACGTTGAAGGCATTCATGCCCACGACATTGCAACAATTTTGGATAGTGTGGGTGTTGCCGTCAGAGCGGGACATCATTGTGCACATCCACTCATGGATTTTTTGAGAACAGAAAGTGTTGTTCGGGCAAGTGTTAGTTTTCAAAATACTATAAAAGAAATTGATCAGTTAGTTGTCGGTATTCAAAAGGCAAGGGAGATTTTTAAATGAGTGATATACGACAATTATATCAACGAATCATTATTGACCATGCCAATTATCCCCATCACTACGGGAAGTTGGCTTGTCCTGACTTTGTGAGAACATGCCGTAATCCGGATTGCGGTGATACAATCACAGTATTTGTTTCAATTGATACTGATTGTTTTAACGAACTTAATTTCGTTGGAGATGGGTGTGCTATTAGCCAAGCATCTGCCAGTATTATGACGGATACATTAATTGACAAGACAGTTGCCGAAGCAACACAATTGATTCAAGAATTTCAAAAATTATTGCTAGGGCAACATATTACGACAGGCGATTTAGGTGACAGTGTCGTATTTGGCAAACTGAAACAGTTTCCAACTCGGGTCCGTTGTGGGGCCCTTGCATGGCATGCTGTGTCAGATGTAATTGAGGAGTGGGGGAAGAGAAGTGGCCAACAAATCAACTTCAGCAAATAAAAAAGCACTTAACCAAGAGCGCGGAGAGGTTGATAAAATTAGACCAATCCTTTCAACAGGAGTCGGGATTAATGAATCGATCATTCAAAACATTTCGATTGCCAAAAAAGAGCCGAAATGGATGCTGACACTCAGATTGAAGGCTTACAAAATATATTTGGAAAAACCATTACCTCACTTTGGTCCAGATCTTAGTCAGATTGATTTGGATCACATCAAATATTTTCAACGTGCCACCAATTATGTTGCCCGTAAGTGGAAAGATGTTCCCGATACGATCAAGGAAACTTTTGAGCGAATTGGGGTCCCTGAAGCCGAGCGGAAATATTTGGCTGGGTCGGCAGCCCAATACGAATCTGAAGCTGTTTATAGTAATCTGAAAAAAGATCTTGAAGCAAAAGGAATCATTTTTATGGATACTGATACAGCACTTCGCGAGCACCCAAATCTGGTTAGACAATACTTTGGAACCCTGGTAGCGGCATCGGACAATAAATTTTCCGCACTTAACACAGCGGTTTGGTCCGGTGGAACATTTTTATACGTGCCCAAGGGTGTGCACGCAGACGTCCCAATTCAGAGCTATTTTCGGATTAATGCCGGAAGAACTGGTCAATTCGAACGGACTTTGATAATCGTTGATGAAGGCGGATCTGTCAACTATGTTGAAGGATGCACTGCGCCAAATTATTCAGAAGATAGCCTCCATGCGGCTGTGGTTGAGGTGTTTGTGAAGAAAGGCGGCCGTTGTCGGTATACAACTATTCAAAATTGGTCGACAAATGTTTATAGTTTAGAAACCAAGCGTGCGCAGGCCGATGAAAATAGTTCGATGGAATGGGTTGACGGTAATTTGGGATCTAAAGTTACAATGAAATATCCAAGTATTTACTTAGCCGGCCACGGTGCCTCAGGTTCAATGTTGTCAATTGCAGCTGCTGGAAGTCAAATGCACCAAGATACTGGGGCCAAAATGATCCATATGGCTCCGGACACTCATAGTACCATTGTTTCAAAATCTATTTGTCATGATGGTGGTCGGGCTGACTATCGGGGCCTGATTAAGTACATCCAACAAGCAGACAATGCTCATTCTCACGTGGAGTGCGACACCATTTTAATGGATGATCAAAGTGGTAGTGATACCTTTCCAGTGAACGATATTGAAACTAGTAATGGGACGATCGAGCATGAGGCAAGGGTCTCCAAGATTTCTGAGGAACAACTTTATTATTTAGAAAGTCGTGGAATTGATGAATCTACTGCCACACAATTAATTGTCATGGGATTTCTAGACCCCTTTACAAAACAATTACCCATGGAGTATGCGGTTGAATTAAATCGCTTGATTAGATATCAAATGAGTGGGAGTATTGGCTAACTTTGATCATCACGTTGTATCAACATTAGTACAAAAACTCCAATTTATGTAGGACAGAGTATTCAACTGAATACTTCCAATCACTTTCATGGTATAGAGACAGGATGTAACAAAGCTGTTCCAATAAAATATATAAGGTGGATTTTAAAAGTTAATCCGAACGAAGTTAGAACCAAAAAAAGACCAGCTTCCCTTAAAATAATGTTTACTACAAATTCATTTTTAAGAAGCTGATCTTTTGTCTAATATAACCTACTTTGGAGCGGGTGAAAATTGCAGCCTTTTGTGGTATAAAGCTACCGCAGGTGATCATTACCAATTATTTAAACCAGGCAACAGCAATAATGAATTAGTATGCTTTAATCCCTACAGGGATAATTTTGCAAAGAATTCAGATTGAATTTGTGATCTGACAATTAATGGAGTTGATCGAAATGCAGTCAAATATTACTCATAGAAACAAAGAGTCCTCACAAGTACCATCTTCAAAAAAGGAACTGCATGTTAAATATCACTGGTTAAAAATTTGGGGACCAGGATTAATAGTCATGTTGGCAGATACTGATGCAGGTTGCTTAATCACCGCAGCACAATCAGGAACACAATGGGGGTACACGATGCTCTTACCACAATTTCTGTTAATCCCAATTCTATATATGGTCCAAGAAATGACGGTTCGTTTGGGAATTGTTACCCGCAAAGGACATGGTGAATTAATTCGTGAAAATTTTGGACCTGGTTGGGCATGGCTTTCAGCAGGTACGTTGGCAGTTTCTGCAATTGGAGCTTTGCTAACTGAATTTGTGGGGGTTGCAGGAGTAGGTGAACTTTTTGGAATATCTAAATGGATTACTGTTCCACTAGCAACAATCCTGCTAGTGGGGATCGCCTTTTGTGGTAGTTATCGGCGTGTTGAGAAAATTGGGGTTACAATTGGCTTAGCTGAATTAGCATTTCTTATCGCCGTGATAATGATCCGACCAAATATCAGTCAAATGGCCCAAGGATTAGTGACAATTCCATGGAGACATTCTTCTTACATATATTTACTAGCTGCCAATATCGGTGCTGTAATCATGCCTTGGATGATTTTTTACCAGCAAGGGGCAGTAGTTGACAAGAATTTGATTACCATCGAAATTCCACAGGAGCGACGTGACACTTTGGTAGGGACTTTTATTACACAGGGAATTATGCTAATCTTTGTGATTGCTTTTGCATCAACGGTTGGTAATAAAACAAATACTACATCTTTAAATACGGTTGGAGATTTGGCCAATTCATTAGTCCCTTTTATTGGAGAAACAGCTGCTAACTTGCTGATTGGTGCTAGTATTTTAGGTGGTGCTCTAGTAGCCGCTTTAGTCGTAGCTTTAGCTGGTACTTGGGGAATTACTGAGGTCTTAAATTGGAAACATAGTTTGAATGAACCTTTAAATCGAACAAATATTGGATTTTATGCCATATATACTTTGGCACACGTAATTGGAGCAATTTTGGTACTAGCTAATTTTGATTTAGTCAACATCGCAATTGCAGTTGAAGTTATGAACGCACTTTTATTGCCAATTGTTCTGGGATTCTTACTTGTATTAGAGGCTAAGGTGTTGCCTCAACAATATCAAATGCACGGTATATATAAATGCATTGTAACACTTATTTGCCTTCTTGTTATGGCATTTGGTGTCTATATGGTAGGACCGATTCTTGGAATTTGGTAAAGTATGGTAGATTGTAAAATTAATCCGAACGCTGTTCGGACAAAAAAGATCAGCTTCCCTTAAATGGTGTTTACCACAAACTCACTTTTTAGGAGTTGCTCTCTTGTCTAGTATAACCTATTGGGTACTCAATATTGATCTTGTTCCTTATGTTAGTGGTTCTTGGTGTGGTTTATGCTTACGTATGATGTAAATGAATATTAGATTATTTTTCGATTGATAAAATTACGATTGTTTAGGGAGTATGTATGAATATTATTGAATTGGTTTTGGGAGCCTTAATTGAGTTAATTTCTTTTTCCGTACCAGATTTATTATTTGGGTTACCTAGAATGCGGCTGAAGAAAAAAATAACGAAGAAAGCCAATTCCCTTAGCTTTTCAGCTATAAAATTAAATGAATTAGCAAGAAAGCCTGAATATACGATTACAGATGGCAGGTCAGGTGGTTTCGATTTTTCAGGGTGTTCCTATCATGAACTAAAGCTATTATGGCGTACTATTCAATAGTTTAAGATACTGGTAATTGTGTTTAACAAATTTGCTGATGTCTTTTGTGTTGGTGATAAAATGATCCAGTGATGTTCTGCTAGAGTGTACCCTAATTAGACAAAAAGAGGTATAATCAGTTTATGGATAAAAACTTAAATTCTGCTTGGGATAACAAGCAGTTCTTTGTTTTTGTCAAACTGTCTAATTAGAGTGTCTAAAAAGAATGCAGTAGGGTGGGGGAGACTGATCTTCTGAAAGGAGAGTTATTGATGAAAGTTGGTTATGCACGAGTTAGCTCAACTGATCAAAATTTGGCCCGCCAAATTAAAGCCTTGAAAGTAGCCAGATGTGAGAAAATCTTTGAAGAAAAACAATCGGGCAAATCGACCCAGAACCGACCAGAATTACAGGCGGCGATTGCTTATGTGCGGCAAGGAGATACATTAGTGGTGGCTTCATTGGATCGGCTGAGTCGAAACTATGACGATGCCAGTGATATAATCAAACAGATTAGAGATAAACAAGTTAAAATGGAAGTCTTAGACGCCCCATTTCTTTCAATGCAAACTGGCGATTCAGATATGGACAAATTTATGTTCGATATGCTAACTAAGCTGCTAGCTTATATGGCCCAGACGGAGCGAAAGAAAATTCGCGAGCGTCAAAGACAAGGAATCGAGATTGCCAAAGCCAATGGGAAATATCGAGGGACTCGGCCCGCTTACGCCGCAGACGCACCTAACCCACAAAAACGGTTTATCTACCATCGTATCATTGATCAATTAAGAAACAAAGCAACCGGGGCTAAAATCAGCTATCGTGCGATTGCGGCCGAAACTGGTGTATCGGTTCAGACTGTCATTAATATCAAGAATCGGTTGAATGAAGAAATTCCCGAATAAAATGTTAACCAGGCTTTGTTGATTTCAACTGAATATTGAACATTAAAAGTTTGCAAATTTTTAATTGCGGCTAATATACGAACTAAGGAGGAGATCGGTATAATGGATAACACGGCTTTAGCACGATTCATTACGTCACTTGGAAGTTTGAACGGGTATGGGAGTACTCTTGCCCAAACGAAAAAAGCTTTGGACCTTAGATCAAGCCAACCACTTAATCAACATGGCGAAGATGTGGCCATTTTTGAAGACACATTGAAGGGAATCGCGGCCGTTAAAGAAAAAGGATTCAGCGTTGATGGTATTATTGCGATCAACTCAGCATTTGATTCACCTTCCGATGAGCAGCCTAACTGGCCGGGACATTTACGCAATGCCTACTATAATGAAGACGATCGCATTGGAATTACAATTGATCAAAGTGCAAAAGAGACCTACTTTCCACCAGAGATTGTTCGGCGTGATGATTTACAAAAAATTGTGGATAATTACAAGAAGTCTCCTAAAAAAGAAAAAGATGCTTGGAAAGTTTTTGCCGATTTATCTAAGCTACAACCGTTTCAGGACGGTAATAAGCGGACGGCACTGATTGCTGCCAATGCTGCGTATGGAACATTTGAGAAGGAAAACTACTTAGTACTTCCTTTCAATGACCTGGATCGTGGTGAGTTTACAATTTCATTGATGCGTTACTACGATGCCAAAAATCCAACTGATGAGGCAAAGTACCTGGATAAAATGGTTGATTTACTTCCAAGTGATCGTGAAAGGGAGCTACATCGGCCGATCATTAGTGATAAGAGTCAGGGCAAAACACGAGTGGCACGAGTTAAGCCGCAATTTAGAAATGTTGAAAATAAAAAAAGTAAAGAGAGCACCAATCCTAAAATTGAATCGAAACAGGTAAAGTCCCCCTTTAGTCCGTTAAGGCATGATCGAGGCCTGAAGCGATAAATTAGACGTTAAATAGGTGTATTCTGAGCACACGTTCGCTTTTTGTGGTGATCCTCTCTATCCTCTCTGTCCAATAAGTTGCAATCTAATCTTCGAATAACTAAGATGTGTTTAAAAACAATAGCATCATTGATAGCCATGTAGCTATCAATGATGCTATTGTTCTAGTAAGTGTTATTGATGTTTAAGATGTGAGGATCGGAGAGACAAAGTTTTTTAAGATTATTTTTTTAAATCCATATTTGTATGTAAGTATGAATTTATGAAAGTATACAAATATGAATGTTACAATACAGGATCAGGATATAAAGACTATAACGCACATAGTCAGGAAGTATAGTGAAGATAATGAGTAGTAATATCTGATTCAATTATAAAATCATAAATTCATACATATATAAATTTATGATTTTTTTCGAGTCCTTTTCTTCTTTTCATCTTTCTCTCGTAGTTGGGCTACCTTCATATCAAACATCTGTCTTTCGACCTGACTCATCTTATCAATTTGTGGCTGCATTTGATCTCCAAGTAGCTCATAGGTGTAGCTAAAGGCCGATTGATCAAGTAGTGCCATAAACTGATAATATTGCTCAGCCGGCAGAACCAAAGATTTTCTTTCACTCTTATTACCGAATCCTTGAGTGGACCTAGAGCTATTAGTAACTTTGGTAGTTGGTTCAGGTCGGTAAAGGGTCTTTGGTTGCGGATCGGGTTTGTATGATGTATCGAGTAATCCCGATCCATTCTTAGATGTAGTTTTATCAGAACTTTCTTTTGTGAAGAAGCCAGGTCTTTTTTGTTCGGTCATTATTTGTCACTCTCCATTAAGTTCACGCGTTCAATGAATTCATTCGTCAGATCGTCTAGGAAGGAAGTAAAAATATCCTTGTCCCAATAGCTATCATTTCGTAGCCCGTTTCGTGGTGCAGATTGTAGTCGACGTTTATAGGGAACAATTGTCTGAAACATATTCTCTTTTCCAAAGAAATTAACGGCGTCTTGCATTACAGTTTCGTCAATACTTCCGGATCGTTGCATTTGATTCGGTAGAATACCGAGTACGTCAGTTGGCACGCCGAACTCATTTACCTTCTCTGGCAACTCATCTGGATTGAATATGAAGTTGTGGGCCCCGTCCAGAGAGTCTGATTGGGTTTGAAAAGCGACAAGGACGTAATCGCTCGCTCCTACAGCAGAGTCAGTATAATCGGAAGAGGTTGGTGGTGTGTCAATAAAAATGAAGTCATAGGTTCCACGACTTTTTAGGGGTTCAAGTAATTTTCTTAAAAAGAAGAGCTTTTTCGATTTAACTTCGTGGTAATTGGCGTCCCCTTCTTCGGCGACACCATACTGCTTGCTAAGGTAATTTGTCAGATTCTTTAAATCGTAATGGGCCGGAATAAGATCTAAATTTGGGAGTATGTTGACGACCAAATTGGTTAGATCATGGTCTCGAATTCCAGCCATCATTGTTTTGTCTAAGACAAAAACTGAATCTGGTTCGTTATGTTCTTTTGTTACTACAAATGATTTTGTGGTATTGGACTGTGGATCTTCATCTACAACTAGTACATGATAACCGTGGAGAGATAGACTGTAGGCTAAGTAACGAGTGATTGTGCTCTTGCCGGCGCCTCCCTTTTGATTTGCAACTGTAATTGTGAGAGGCCTTTTTAAATTTATTTTTGTCAATTTATAAGCACCACGCTTTCATAAATGTATGAATTTATAACAAGACAAGTATAACTTGGTTTTTCGTTTGTGTCAAGATTCCTATTGTCATTGACAGTAACTGCTTTACAAAGGCAATCTATTTAATCATACATACATAAATTCATACATTATTTTATTCATAAATGTATGAATTTATAAACGTAAGAAAAGAAAACCCTTTATCTTGAAGCAATAATGAGGTACACTTCTCTTATAAATAAGAAAAGCGCCAACCAACGGGAATTGGTCAGCACTCGACAACATCTTTTTCAACTAAGAAGATTATACCAGCAAAATGGTAAGATGTCGAGAATGGTGTTATTTCAAAACGGTAGGGGACAAGCTGCCGGGTAAAAAATAAGGGGACACGTGTGGTGAGCGACTTCTACGAAAATTCACTGGATCTATTTAATTAGATCCGTAGGCAGTAATTTTAAAAAATTTAAAAGTTTATTCGGGGGTAGTCGGACTACTTCCACCTTAAGCAACTTAGCTAAACGCTGAGTTGCTTTTTTGTCTGCGCTTTTTCGGTTTCTATGTCATTTCTATTAAGCTAACTTAGGTGTTTATTTTGAAAGGAGGTGAGCTCACCATGTACGATTTAAAGACGGTTCAGGCTGCACAAAGGCTGATATTACACGATTCATTACATACATATAAAGTTAAAAATAGTGGTTCTACTATTGCCGGACAAGTGATGGAAACCCCGACAAAGAAGGGGGCCATTGCGCTCTTCAGCAGTAAGGATTCGATGCAAAAAGCACATGGTGTTGTGGTCACCTCATTTGAAGCACTTAGCGCTATTGCTGATCATATGACTCACTGGACACCCAATACGTTCAACTGGCTTGGATATACGCAAAATCGAGCGAACGTTCGTGGACACCGGGAAGATAACCTCGCGCAAATTAATACCCTGGTCGTTGACATTGATTTTGCTGATGCGCAAGAACGAGATGCCCGAGAGCGAGATGCCCGAGAGCAGGAAGTCTTGGGTGCGGTCACTGTTGCCGACTTATTCATTCCTACGATGATCTTGCGAACAGCCAAGGGTTATCACGTGTACTACGTTTTTGATCACCCTATGTTTCTACGAAAAAAGCGGGGACAGTTTCCCGTATTAAAAGCGGCGCAAAAAATGTCGAGTTTTGTGCGTCAGTGGATTCAGAAACGGGTGGCCAGGGTCGATGTTGGCTGCAATAACTTTGGAATTTTTCGAATTCCCCGGCAAGACAATCTAGTCTTTTTTGATGCACATATGTTGGTCCAGGTGAGCGCTCTGATGAAGTGGTCACAATATTATGCTGCCCAAGTTCCGGTTACGAAGCCGGATAAACGACAGGTGATTTCTCTAGCCCCAGATGAAGGTCGGCAGGTTGACCAAGCTTGGTTTAAAGCCTTATTGAAAGTGACAACAGTCAAATCAGGTCAAGGTTTAGCCCGTCACAACACGGTTTTGACGTTAGCTTTAGCGATGTATCAGTCAAAAATCTCGCAACAACGTGCGAGAGACGTGCTTGACGTCTTCAATTCAAATCTACATGATCCGTTGGCTGATCGCGAAGTTGTACAGTGCGTGAGAGACGCCTATTCAGGTAACTATCGGGGGGCAGCACTGAGTTATGTTCAAGGACTATTGGATCAATGGGTGCCTAATTTTTCAGGTAAAGTTGTTGCTGGGATTGGCTGGCATAAATTTGCTAAGCCGCGTGCCGAACGACAATACAGTCATGCCCACGAATGGCGTAACGATGTGCTTGCATTGATTAATCGAATGGGTGGTTCTGCCGCTTCGGTTGCCATGTCAACGCGTCAAATTCAAGCTGAATTAGGGATTTCTCCGGCGAGTTTGAATCGGGTTATGAAGCAACTACAAGCAACTTCGCAATTGAAGCGGGTGCAGCGTGGTAACCAGCCAACTTTATTGACGACGGTGACCATGTTATTTAAGTCGGCTATGGTGAGCCGTCAGGCTCAAAGTCAAGCGTGGACAGGGTATTTAACGACACTAATGCCAACTGTAAGCAAAAATGTTTATGAGCCAACAGTTGGTACTTTAACTGAGATACAAGCGGTGAGTGGTGATTCAGAGCCACCGTGGGGAATGGAGACGAGAAGAAGAACGGGGTGAAAAGTGCTGCTATCAATTGCCATAGGTATATATCTAGAATAGGCTTGTTCCTGTTTAGTCATTGGTAATTCATCTAAATCGCCTTTGGGAAAGGCCCTTTTCAATACTTCATGGTATTGCGTTTTAATGACTTGCTTAACAGCCATGATTGTTCGCAAATCTTTGACTGCGCGAGTAATCTTTTGCTGCTCGGTTGGTGAATACTTTTCTAGTAGACCTTGATCAACGTGTTCTAGACTTTCTAAGCTATCATCATGAATCATCAGCGTATATTTAAGCTCGATTTTGACTTCCTTTTCTTGTTGCATTAATAACTTAAACCCAACGTATGGCCGCTTAGTAAAGGTCAATAATTGTTGGGTCAACAAATCATCACGAATGTTCATTAAACGTTCGTTTAATTCACTACCCTTGAAAACTGTTTGTTCGCTATCGGTTTCCTTAATTAATTCTCGTCTTTCAGCTTGCGTGGTCTGTTCAAAATTAAGCTCTGGATAAAGTTTTTTCATAGTGCGATCAACTACTTTATTTAAGAGTTCATCTGCTTTTTTGAGTGAGATTTCTTGTTGGTTAATTGTCAATAATTGTTTAGTCACATCTTCACCAACCGCATGTTTAATTAAGGTGCTGTTTTTCCAATTAAATAGCATGCGCCGTTTATCATCTAAGTTCTCCAAACTGATATAAGTTTTCAGTTCATGGCTTAACTCTTTAACTACCCGTTTTTCATTAAACGAGAAGTGTTTACTTAGGCTATCTAAATGACCTCTATTAATTACTTTTTCTTGGTTGTTTTTATAGCCAGCTTTGGACTTACGATAGTTCTTAACTTGTTGGTTAAATTCTTTTCTTTCATGCCGCTTACTATTGATTCCCTCATGTTGAGTTGGTGTATCATCTATTCCCTCCTCGATAAATGATTTTTCGCTGATCCTATCGGGAATATTTTTTTGCTCTAAAACTTGATTTACACTAACCGCCCAATTGTGCCGCCATTGATTGATTTTTTCTTTTTTATCCCAATCAACCAACCAAATTTTTCGGTTTCTCACATTCCCTGCAGGGGTCTTAGTTTTATTACCATGACTATCTAAAATGTATTCGGTTTTTGTTTTCTGTCCCCAAGTACCATCGGGGTTAAATGGGCGATTGGTTAACATCACATGAGCGTGCGGATTATCTGGGTGGTCGCGATGAATTGCCACGTCGGCTACCATGCCCTCATCAACAAAATTTTCTTGCACATATTTTGTCAGTAATTCTTTCTGTTCGGATTCACTTAATTCTACCGGTAAAGCCACGTTAAACTCTTTTGCATACCGTGAGTTTGATTTACGATCTTTCTTTTCAACTTCATTCCACAACTGCTCTCGATCACTGGCCCATTCTGGTGCATTTTTGGGGGTTAAAATAAAGCTTTCTGGCATAACCGAGCGGGCATAAAAATAGTGGCGACCTTCCTTATCATCAAATAGCTTTTCACCACTTCGATAAGCGGCACTGGCAATCGCACTTCGTCCTTTACCAGCACTAATATTACTAAAGCTCATGTGAAAAATTGCCATGTCGGTCACCACCTTTCTTTGGGTTTATGGGTTTGACTTTGTTGTCGCCATCGGCGACTTCTAATACAGGTTTTAATGGTTTTAGCACAACGTCATCAAAGATGACGTGTAAGTGCGCATTGACCTCGTTTCACTCGGCCTTCTGATTCTCTTAACTTTAACTTAGTGTATGACTTCCGCTTCGCTATTTCAAATTTTATACTTTGACTTAACGTTTCTTATATGATATAGTTTCGGTGATTATTTCTAATATGATTGGAGGGATCGTTATGGCTCAAAGTAACTTAGAAAAACAAGAAGCTAAATTAAAAGCCCTTAATCAAAAAATTAAGGACGAAAAAAATAAGATTGAACAACGGCTAGGTAAACAAATCATCAGTCAAGCCAATTTAGATTATGCTAATTTGTCTAACGATCAGATTAAGCTTTTAGCCAAGCAATTTTCTGAATTTTTAAAGGTAAAGTCCGTAGATCATTAGCCATACGAGATGGGGAAATTCCATGTCTAATCAATATGAAAAACTAGTCGAGCAGCAAGCGCGTTTAAAACAAAAAATTGAGCGGGAAGATTTTAAATTACGACAATCTAAATACTATGAAAATCGGCAAGCCCGCAAAGCCCGTTCTCGCCGATTAATTCAAAAAGGGGCTTTGCTCGAAAAATACTTTCAAGCTGATAACCTATCGGTCGAAGAAACCGAAGAACTTTTAAAAACATTTGCTGACTATGTTAACGCCCATAAACCGGATAAATTAAAAAACGATCAACCTAATAACTAGGCCGATCGTTTTTATTTTCAGGATTGTTTTTTGGCTTAATTTCTGGATTGTGTTTAGCAAAGTCTTTTAACTGTTTTTGAATTCTTTGTGTAAGCTCTGCTTTACTTTCTTTGTGCTTCCTTTTACTTGATCGCTGTTGAATTATATTTTGACCCTTACCTCTTCTTTTTGATTTTAGGTCAAGCGTAAAATCTAAAATTTTATTTTGATCTAGCTTACTTAAATGACCGATTTCTTTAAAGTTTAAACCGGCTTTGGGAAAGCGATAAATATTACCAAGATCGACCCAGGAAGGTTTCTTCAACCCAGCGGATTGCCAATCTTGAATCGGATAATATTGTTGCTTGATATAAGCCGACTTCTTTTCATACTGACTAGTAATTTTAAAAGCCTCGACCGTCTGTTCTGATACCCGACGAATTAAAACTGGCCGAGACTTGCCACCGTTAGTTTCTACAAAACTAACGTATAGGCTGACTAAGTCATTAGTCCTCATCTGGATCGTTGAGCCAATCAGCGACCTCTTTAGCGTCTTTGAACTCGGTGACTGGTGTCCCTTCGGTCGCCTTTAAAAAGCGTAAATTAGCTCTTTCTTCTTCGCTTAAAGACGCATTAAAAGGTAAAGCACCATTAGCAACAATCCGCTTGTAAAACATGTTAATGGCCGTGGTTGGATTTAAACCCAATTCGCTTAAAATTGCTTCGGTATCATCGGCCAAATCTTTATCAATCTTGACTTGGACCCGTTTCTTTTCCTTAACTGCCATGATTGTCTCATCTCCTTTATTTTACTACTACCATTATACTACCTTTTGAGTACCTTATCAATAGATAAAGCCTTGGCCTCAAATCACTTGAGCTTGGCGTTGATCTAAAGGCTAAACTTTTGAGCTGGTTAGCCTGGTTAGCTCTGACACTCATTTAAAAGTCCCTATTCTTATGTTTAAGCCATTTAAATCTAACTTAAGTAATAGGTTAGTAAGTCTTAAAATCGCTTAGAAAAGATTTTGTAGCCTTTTAGGACTAGTAGTACAACCCACTGTTATCGTTGTCGGCCGATTTTTCTTCTTCGGGGTGTTTGGCCGAATATTCTCTAGCCGCTTGTTTATTCCACCAAACGCCAAATAGGTTTTGCATGGTGCCGTATAAGTAGTTCTCAACATTCTTGATGTGCTTCTCAGGGCGTTAAAGTAGCGTCTCAAGGCTTTAGTCATTAAAGGTTTCAGTTCCTCATCTGGATGTAAGCTGATTCCTTCCTTTTGAGAGATGATTTATTCATTATACCCTCTCTTAAAAGTTGTCTCAGGAATCAGCTTACATCCAATAAAAACATCTTACCATGAGTGAACGCGAAACGATATTCCTGATGCATAATAATCAGGCTTCACTGACTTCAATTGCCCAAACAATTGGTCGAGCAACGTCGACAGTTAGCCGTGAGTTATCGCGAAATAGATCGGCATATTCACCTTCTGTTGCTCAAGAGCGCTACGAAACTCAAAAATCTCATTGTGGACGCCGGTCGCTACTTTCTGATCACCAATTGCTTCAATTAATCCGGCATTTATTCTTGGATCTACAATGGTCACCAGAAGAAATTGCTGCACGCTTAAAATTAGAGACCTCATCATTTCAGATCAGCTACACCACGATTTATCGTGGCATCTACTCCGGTTTATTTGATCAGAAGCTTTCATCACGAGGTACCAGAGGGGTGATCAGAAAGCTTAGACATCATGGTAAATCGCGCCATAAAAAAGGTTATGAGGAACGTCGCGGGAAGATTCCTATATCGCATACACTCCAAGAACGACCTGAGTCTGCCAATAAGCGGACTCAGATTGGCCACTGGGAGCTGGATACTGTAGCTGGTAAAACTGGCAGATCTTGTGTGGTCACAATGGTTGACCGTTGTTCAAGATACTTAATAATGCACAAAGCAGCTAAGAAAAACTCAGCCAGTGTGACCACTACTATTCGAAGACTACTAAAAGATCTGCCACCAGAACACTTAGGTACGATTACGCCCGACCGTGGCAAGGAATTCGCTAAACATCATCAACTAACTGAAGAATTTGGTATTGAGTTTTACTTTCCAAATCCTCATGCTCCGTGGCAACGTGGGTCAAATGAAAATACAAATGGCTTAATCCGCGAGTACCTGCCTAGAAATCAAGATATGGATCCAATTTCGGATACCGTCATTTTAGAATTCGTTGATCGGCTGAATAAAAGGCCACGAAAATGTTTAAACTGGAAAACACCATATGAGATCTATCATAATCAAAAATTGCACTTAATTTGACAATTCAAGGCACAAAAAAATAGCACATGTGTTAGCGGGCACATTGCTATTTCGGTACACTTGATTCATATCCGAATACATAATAACATACATTTTCATGAATTACGCAATAACTTGCTTAAGATGTTGACTAGTTTATATCCCCTAATAAGACTAGTTAACATAATTGGCATTATATAAAGTAAAGTGCTCAATCCGTGTGGTTGTGGGCTTTTTATTTTACAACTTTGTGAAGTAAAATTGGTATAGGTCAAGTAACACCCTGAAACCTTGATTTAATAGGATTCTAATTTTAGAAAAGTTAGTGAAATTTCATATTTATTTATTCAATTTAGTTGACTTAGTGGTCCACCCCATGCTTGATTGAGAGGTTGGTTGAGCGGTGAATGGCAAAGTTGTACCCTAGTTACGAGCAAATTTTAAAAATAAGCGTCGCACTAGAGTACAACTTAACTGCTACTTGACCGATCGGCCGTCTCACGTATTCTAGTTAACCTCGTAGCTGCTGTCTCTTCGACAAACCGTATTCCCTTACAATTACTGCCCTGCAAGCATTGAATACAGCCACCGTGCTCGTAAGCACCAGTAAACCGCCCTGACCCTTATTGGTGGTCATCACCATTCATCACCCACAACACGAGGTCGTTGCTTATGTGATATAGCCAGTCGTTATTGCGGTCGCACTGGCAAACGTGTCTATTTAGTTTGGACTTTATCCATGCAGGTTGGCTTCTACATTGTCAAAATTCGCCACGCGTGCTACAATACAGTTAATTCGTATAAACTGTTTAGTTGCGCCCGATGCCAGTCGGGGGTGGCTTTTTTTATATTCTTTTTTACAAGGGAAATTATATACCACTTTCAGAACTTATGAAAGTGTTTTTTTATTTTTGTATACAAATAGTATAATATTCAAATAGTAAAATAGTACAGTAGTCTAATATACAAATAGTAGAATATACTACTAGTAAAATATACAAAAATGAAAGTCAATAATATCAACTGACTAGCCTATCAATCTTTTGCACTATTAGTATGCAAATAGTCTAGTAGTAAAATATACAAATAGTAAAATAGTAATGTTTTTATTTTTACTTTTTTTCCTAAAAATATGGTATTCTTTTTTGTAGTAAGGAGTGATTATCGTGGCAAAAAAAATACTGTTCGGTAATTTTAAAGGCGGAGTAGGAAAAACTACTAATTCTGTTATGACTGCATATGAATTAGCTAGAAAAGGGCATAAAACTCTCGTTTGTGATTTAGACCCTCAATCAAATTCAACTCAGCTATTGAGAAGAACCTATGGGCTACAACATAATGATGAATTAGAAATAAATCGTACGATGATGGTAGCTATACAGGAAGAAAATATAAGAGATTCAATTGTTAATATAATGGATAACTTGTATTTGCTTCCTTCATACAAAGACTTTGTGAACTACCCAGACTTTTTGGAAATGAAGTTTATGCCGAATGCCGAAAACTTTAAAGAAAAACGAATGGCATATTTTGGAGAACTACTGAAATCTGTTGAAAATCAATTTGAATATATTATTTTTGATGTTCCACCTACATTGTCTATTTTTACAGACACTGCTCTGTATGATACTGATTTCGTTATTATTGTCCTTCAAACCCAGCAAAGGTCGTTAGATGGTGCAGAAGCCTTTTGGGAATATCTTCAAGAATTTTATAATAACCATGAGTCAATCGATTTTGATATAGCGGGAGTCTTACCTGTGCTTCTTAAAAACAACTCTGGAATAGACAACCAAATAATTAAAGACGCCAAAGATGTATTTGGATCTAATATGCTGTTTAATATTATTGTTCGTCATATGGAGAGGCTAAAACGGTACGACAGACTTGGAATATCGGAAAATGGTTTTACTGAAAAAAATGATTTTCATGATATAAAACTTCACGGATTATATGGTAGGCTTACCGAAGAGATAATTGAAAGAACTGGTGGTACTAATGGCTAAGATGACATTCAACAAGCAAGATAGAAGTAAAACTCCTAAGCCTATTGAAGAAACAAAAATATCCAAACCCAAGGAAACGTTTGATATTTCTAAGGCAACACAAACTACTAAAGAAAAAGAGCCAAGTAAACTGGGAAGACCTAGAAAAAACAAAACTTATGGCACGGTTAGGTTGCAAAAAGAAAACGTAAATAGGATTAATTCTATTCAAAATACTCTAGGATATGAAACTCAAGATGACCTAATATCTGCATTGTTAAACGAAGCGGAACAAAAAATGTCATCAGAGCAAAAGATTATGTTTGATATGTATCTTAAAGCGTTCACTAAACGGCAGAAATCCAAATAGGCCGAAAAAGCAGGCCTCCCAGCGATTAACTGAGGGACCTGTTTGCGTATACTTGTACATCTTTTAATTTAAAATCACCACAGAATGCGTTTGAGAGTAATAAAAAACTCCCCATTTCTGGAGAGTACGATAATTGTGACTAATAATTATCTCGGGCACACGCAGTATAACTAAAGTTAAGATTAATGTAAACAATAAAAAGCCCTCATCAATTAAGATGAAGGCCGTTAATTTGCTATTAGATTAATCACTGTTAATTCTTTAAATAGCGACCCAATGATGTTCCGGTCACTGAATTGTTCAATATCTGTTTCAATCGAACTTCGTAAGCTTAACATGTATTTAGCATAATAGCAAATAAAAAAGCCCCAATCCAATTAAGGACTGAGGCTTAATTCATGCAGTGAGTTGAGATACCGCCCTCAACTAGGCTAACGGACGTTTTACGGTGCGCCAACAACACAACCTGCATCTGCCGTGTCTCAAGCAAGCGACTACTTGACGTTCCGATGGAACCCATCTCACGGTCTTGATTAATGCTAGTATAGCACCTTATTTCAGCTTATATCAACTTATCAGATAAGCTGTTTTTAAACCGGTCGAAATCAACGATTTTATCACCACCAAAGAAATCTTTCATCTTATCTGTGGCCGATTTCTTGCTTTCGGAGCTTTGGACTGTTTTAAACAATTCTTCACGCGACTTTGGCGATAATCCGAGCTGGATCCCTAATGTACTCATGTTTTTGGTGGCTTCTTTTAGCCGACCAACTGCTGGATTTTGCTTCCAACCGGTAAAATCCTTACCAATTATTTTTCCTTCGCTATTTTGTAAAGAACGGTATACTTTTCGCTGTGCGCCCTCGTCTATCAACGTTTTATACGCATCGCGGTACTCTTGATATTGGGTGCAATAGGATTCAACTAACATCGAATCGATCCGCTTAACTCGTTTCGTTTCCTCTAAAAAAGGCACAACTTTACGCCAACACTCCTTGGCAAGCGATTCTAAATGTTTCGGTGGATCATATGATAAATGACCGTCATTTTGTTGATAAAACGGCTTTTTGGGCATACTTTTGCCTCCTTTCTATAAAAATTACGCATGTTTTTTACAGTGAATACCCCCCCTACCTAAAAAATTTTAAAATTGGTTGCGCCTCGCGAGCACATTGATGTGCGTGTGCTCTTCTCGTCTTTCATAAGGGGGGCGGGGTTAATTTTTATTTGTCTTTAGTACAATTGACCATTAATTTTTAAACACGCTCAAAACGGCTTATATTAGCTCTCATGGCATTAGCTATTCATTAACATACTTATTTGGGTAATATCATTGACGGGTTTTGCATTAGTAAGCACATTGCCATCACCTGTGCCATAGTATTGGCGCTCCCATTCAGTCTTTTTGTGATGACACTTGCGGCAGATCACAGCAAGGTTATCAATGTCTGCTTTGCTTACTGGCTGAACTTCCACTGGTACAATATGATCAACCGTCTTACTGTTTGGTGTGAGCTTTCCAATGGCTTGACAGTAACAACATAAGTAATGATCTCGGTCTAACACTTGTTGGCGCAGATGGGACCACTGTCTAGTACGATAGAAACTATATTGTTCCTGCTTAACCTCACTACGATTACGTGTGACAGTATTATAAATGTGTGTCTTATGCTTATCACGTTGATTACCGCGTGACCACTTCTCACGACTTGCCAAGTATTCTGCTTCATGCTCGTAGTGTTCACTGCAATAGTGATCTGGTAGTTCCACCATCTGATGGCATCCTGGCTGACGACACCTGCGTACTCTAGGCATCTTCATCATCCTCATGGACTACTCTTAGTAGCAGCTCATCTCTACGCTTTCCTGTTGAAGAAAAGCTTTGTTTTTTGCCAAAATTAAAAGCCACCTCGGTATAAGGTAGCTTTGTGTATTCGCTAATATAAATTTCTTTTGCTGGGCATTCATGTAGATACCAATTCTCAAATGCTTTATGGCCGAATCCATCATAATCATATGAAGTACCAGCGTATGGTGGATCGCAGTAAACAACGTCATCAGTATCGATGACTAGTTCTCGATAGTCCTTTGCGGAATATTCCAGTTGTTGCAGTCGTTCCAGTTGTTGCGGTCGTTCCAGTTGTTCCAGTTGTTGCAGTTGTTCCAGTTGTTCCAGTCGTTGCAGCAAATCATAACGAGAATTAATATTCATTTGTTCTCGTCGCCATTTATGGAATAAT
>NZ_AWTT01000013.1 GCF_000876205.1 Paucilactobacillus wasatchensis
CAATTTTTATTGAATAAACGTGTGCGCCGACCGCAGATACTTCCGTGTAACCCAAAAAATCAGTGAAGCATAATTCATAATTCGAATTATGCTTCACTGATTTTTTACGTTACACTCCAGTATCTTAGCGCGGTCGCTTACACTCTTAATAGATCCATCTCATCCAAATACTCTGCAATTTCTACCGAGTTCCAAGCTGCACCCTTTAGTAAGTTGTCCGAAACGTTCCATAAGTGAAATGAACCCTTGTTTTCCAAGTCTGGTCGGATTCGGCCGATGAATGTTTCCTTTTTACCTGCCGCATTAATCGGCTGTGGGTAAATTTGATTGGCCGGGTCGTCTTGTAAAACATCACCATCAAAATTTTTGATAGCATCTTGAATTCCTTCCACTGTGGCATTTTTATCCAACACTTCAAAATAAATCGATTCACTGTGTGCTACTGGCACGGGTACTCTTGAGCAGGTTGCTGTGACTTGAATATCATCACTGTTCATATCCCCACCACACATAATTTTCTTAGTTTCATGAATCATTTTCCATTCTTCGTGGGTGTAACCATCGTCTTCAAAGACGTCAATTTGTGGTAACACGTTAAATGCCTGCTGGTAATGTTTTTTATCGCCTTTGACTGGTAAAACTTCAGGTGTATATTCTTTTCCATCTAAGTAAGCACGACTTTCATCAAGCGTTTCTTTAATTGCTCGATTACCTGCACCACTAACTGCCTGCAACGTTGTCACAATTACGCGTGATAGCCCATATTTTTCACGAATCGGTTCCAATGCCATTACCATTTGAATTGTTGAACAATTAGGGTTGGCAATCAGCCCATGATGTTGCTGCAACGCCTCGGCATTAACTTCTGGGACCACTAATGGAACATCAGGATCCATCCTAAAAGCAGACGTATTATCAATTACGACTGCCCCTCGTTTGATGGCTTCCGGTGCATATTGTTTCGACACGGAACCACCAGCTGAAAATAAAGCTAAATCAATCCCTGTAAATGAATCTGGTGTCGTTTCTTCAACAGTCACTTCTTGTCCCCTAAATTTAACTTTTGTGCCTGCTGAATGTTTTGAAGCCAACATTTTTATCGCCTTCACGTGTAACTTAGACTGCTCCACCATTTTAATCATGCGTGTGCCAACAGCACCTGTTGCACCAACTATTGCCACGTTGTATTCACTCACAGTAAAAAACCTCACTTCTTTTAAATTGCACCCATTCTATCACATAACGGGCTATTTGAAATCACTTTCCAATTATAACCGCGATTTAATCTATTTTTGGTACCGGTCGAACCTCATATGTAATGTGCCCATCTTCGTTGAAACCATATAATATCTGGTTTTGAGCCTGATCAAAAAAGCCAAGATTGATTGCACGTTTCCCATCAATTGTCTCGATACCGCGAAATGATTGATCAAAGAAATGGTGAAACCATATTGCATCATCAATAGTTGATTTACTTTTTTCATTAGCCGCTGCCAACGTATAACCTTCATCTAAGTACCTTTTGATTAGTGACACTTTAATGTACACCTTAAAGCCAAAAACACGTGCTTCCTGGTCACCCCCACGTTCGTTAGCTGAAATAAATTCTTTTTTTTCCCAATAACGTAGTTGCCGAGTGGAGACACCAGTCATCTTGCTGAGCTCCCCAATTTGAAACCGTAATTGGCTTAAATCAATCATGTTTGGTCGCATGTTTGCCATTAATTTACTCCCTTCAACGAATTACTAATTTCATATGCCGATGCATAATACCGGCTTCTTCAAATACATCGCCAAATGCTTGAAAGCCCAGCTGTTCATAAAATTTGATCGCAGTTACTTGGCCGTCAAGCGTTAATTGTTTAACATTTTCTTGTTGCTTTGAATCAGCAATAATTGATTGTAGCATTTGTCTAGCGCAGCCATGGTTACGCATCGTTTTAATTGTGGCCACACGCTGAATACGCCATTCTTGCAGATGTTCACGAACACGCACAGTAGTTACCGGGTTACCATCAATATAGCCAACAAAGTGGTGGGCACCGCATTCATGATGGTCTCGTTCCAGCTCCTCAGGTACCTTTTGTTCCTGCACAAAAACAGCCATCCTAATTTGAAAGGCATCATCAAAAATGGGACTCGTAATGTCAGTTGTTTCTTTAATTTCCATTATTATTTTAATCCTTTATTTTAATATCAATTTGTTAGTCTAATTTCGTGCAAAACTGCTCTATTAACATTATACTACCCGTAAAATAGGATTGGGGTACTGATATTATGAAAATTCACCATATCTCAAATTTAGCCGCTAATGCAACCGTTAATCAGCATTTCTACACCACTATTCTGGGACTTCGCCTGGTAAAAAATACCGTCAATCAAGAAAATTTTCGAATTCGGCATTTGTTTTACGGTGACTATGCCGGCACACCAGGAACCGTGATCACATTTTTTATTGTGCCTATGTTGGGTCGCCGAACCGATGGCAACCACTATATTGGCAGTATGACCCTGGCGATTCCCGCCGGCTCATTAAATTGGTGGACCCACTGGTTAACTACCCAGCAGATCACTGCTGCCCACACAAATGGCACACTTAGGTTCACAGATCCTGATAATATTACCATCACGTTGATTGAAACTACCACTGTGTTGCCTCATGACCGCCAAGTTCCTAATAATCAAGTACCTGGTCAATTCCAAATCACCGGGATCTTAGGAACAACTTGGGCTGGTCCATCAATCAATGCCACTAGCAATTTTTTTACCCAGTTCATTGACGCTAGCACCGATTTACACCAAAAAGTACAACTAACTTACCAACAATTCATTCAATTGGCGCAAACATCAGTTGATGATACACGCACACGCTTTGGTCGTGGGAGCATCGATCATCTAGCTTTGCAGGTTACCACTGATGATGAATTATTTAATTTTTGGCGACGGGCGGTCAGTCAAGGTTGGCAAGTTGAAATGTACCGTGACCGCACCTGGTTTAAAAGTATTTACTTACGTGATCCCAGTGATAATCGGCTTGAATTAGCTACTACTTCACCGGGATTTACCATTGATGAACCGCTGGCTACCCTCGGAGAAAAGCTAACTTTACCACCGTGGCTGGAACCAAAACGAGCTGAAATAAAAGCCCAATTAGCGCAACAAGACTAGTTTCAATGGTTGTAGTATTCGACTAACACATCCTCATCGGTTAAGATCAATTTGGTAATACTACCATTACCTGGCCGCACCGATAAATCGTATTGATCCCCCGCAAATTGTTCCATCATGCTCAGCAATGTGTTGCCATGACTAATTAAAAGCACATTATCACCATCTTGCAACGTTTTATTAGCTCGAATCAATTGGAATCCCTTATCTAGCCTTTCCCAATATTCATCGTTATTTTCGGCGTCATGGAATGGATCAGCTTCCTTAAGAAAATTCTTGGCTGTCCCAATTGAATACTTAGCCACAATTTGTTTGAAGGTTGGAACGCCATGTGGTGCCCCGGCGACATACCAAGCTTCATCCATATTTGTGCCTTCATAATAGCCATAAAACTCTTCTCTGAAAAACGGCGTGGTGATTGGCTGATTAACTGAATTAGATTTATTAAGGTCTAAAATTGTCTGTGCGGTCTGCTCAGCGCGAGTTGTATCACTACAATAGGCCGCAGTAAATCGTAGTTGCGCCAACTTATTGCCGGCACTGCTGGCATCCGCGATTCCCTTGTCTGTCAATGGCGAATTGCTCCAGCCCTGTAGTTTATTATAAATATTAAAGTAGGTTTGACCATGACGCACCACGTATACATTTACTTTAGTCATTTTTTCTCCTCCTTGATGAGCACAACCCAAAACGATGTTTGCTTTTTTCTACCTTAACGCAAGTATTAGGTTTACACCACAAATTATTCACATTGATTGTCTATGATGAAGATAATCTAACAAAGCAGGTGAGCAAGATGAACTTAATCGAAAACACAACTCAACATTCAGAAAACATTGTCGCCGCTAAAGTGATTGCAATGACTAAAAAAATAATTACCTTGATGACACAAGATGGGCAGTATCTGACCGTTCCAATTACAATCCAAGAACGACGCGATAATTTATTTATCGCTTCAATCAAAGATATCTGGCGTGCTGGCATTTGGATCCCCGTGAACCGTAAATTTCACAGTTTTCTTCAATATGATTGGCTAGCAAACCCGACGACGAACTCTTAACTTTTGGTTATTCTTGGCAGCAGCTAGTTTATCGCTCTCAATCTATGATAAAATGTTGATATTTGATGGATCAATCTTAGCCGGTCTTGATCGGCTAAGTGATCAACTTAAATATTAACGATAAAATACGCACCACGGTATTTTTTAATCCTATTGAGACTGTGAGGAACACTAAATGAAGAAGTTAAGTGCGATGAAGGATACTAGGATGGGGCTTTTTACGATCCTAGTATTTCTTTTTTGGCTCAAAACAATCTTCGCCTACTTTGTAGATTTCCGTTTGGGCACCACCGGTATTTTTCAATACCTAATTTTACTTATTAACCCTTTGGCGACCGCCATCTTTTTATTTGGTATTGCCTTTTATTTTAAACGATCCCGGTTCTTTTATCCGATCCTAGGCGGACTCTACATCGCTAACACCGTTTTACTTTATTTAAATGTCATTTATTTTCGTGAATTTACCGATTTTATGACGGTGGCGACGATGACCGGTTACTCTAAGGTTAACCAGGGTCTAAGTGGCAGTTCGCTGGCGCTGACCAACATTCATGATGTCCTTTATTGGATCGACATCGTTGTTATTATTGCTTTGATGCTCTTTCGCAAAATTAAATTTGACCCACGTGCAGTCAATCACCGCATGGCCTTTTCGTTAACTTCAATTGCGCTATTAATGTTTGGCATTAACTTGTCTCTTGGTGAAATGGACCGACCGCAATTACTAACCCGTACATTTGATCGGACTTACATCGTCAAATATTTGGGATTAGATGCATTTACGGTCTACGATGGCGTCAAATCACAACACACTAATAATTTACGTGCTAGTGCAACCAAATCACAGCTTAAAGTTGTCAAAAAATTCACCGACAGTCATTACGCTGCGCCGAAAAAGAGCATGTATGGAATTGCTAAAGGGCGTAACGTTTTCGTGATTCATCTTGAGAGTTTCCAACAATTCTTGATTGACAAAAAGATCAATGGACAAGAAGTGACTCCGTTTTTAAATTCGATTTATCATGGTAGTAATACCTATTCGTTTGATAATTTCTTCCACCAGGTTGGTCAAGGAAAAACTAGCGATGCAGAAAATATGCTTGAAACCAGTACTTATGGGCTGTCTCAAGGCTCTTTATTTGCCACATTAGGTAGTGACAACACATTCCAGGCTGCCCCAGCAATCTTGAAACAACGTGCTGGTTACACAAGTGCGGTTTTCCATGGTAACGTTGCTAGTTTCTGGAATCGAAATAACGTGTACAAAAATATGGGCTATCAATATTTCTTTGATGCCAGCTACTATGACACTTCTGGTGATAAATCCACCGGTTACGGCTTAAAAGATAAACTACTCTTTAATGATTCTGTGAAGTATTTGCAGCACCTGCAGCAACCATTTTATGTGAAATATATTACTGTCACCAACCATTTCCCGTACACGTTAGATTCTGAAGATACCGACCCTAATTTCAAGACTGTTGATACAGGTACCACCGCCGTGGACAACTATTTTGTCACTGCACATTACCTGGACCAGTCCCTGAAGGAATTCTTTACGTACCTAAAAAAGGCCGGGCTCTACAAGAATTCAATGTTTGTCATTTACGGTGACCATTATGGTATTTCGGATTCTGAAAACAAAAAGTTAGCGTCCGTTTTAGGCAAAAGCGCTGACGATTGGACTGACTATGACGATGCTCAACTGCAACGAGTTCCATTGATGTTTTTGATTCCAGGTTCGGGGAACAATGGTAAAATTTATCACACATACGGTGGCGAGATTGACGTTTTACCAACTATGATGCACTTACTTGGGATTAGTTCAAAACGCTATATTCAATTTGGCACTGATTTATTCTCTAGCCAGCATGATCAGGTGGTGGCATTTAGAAATCAAGATTTTGTAACTCCTAATTATACGAGCATTTCCGGTGTGATATACAGTAATAGTACTGGTAAAGTAGTTAAGCCAACTGGTAAGCTAAAGAAACAATTAGCTAAGGATGCTAAAAAAGTTTCGACAGAATTAGATTTATCTGATTCCATCAACGAAAAAAATCTACTACGATTCTATCATCCGAAGGGCTTCAAGACGGTTAATGCCGCCAAATACAGTTATTCAAATGGTTTAGACCAAGCAATTGACATTGAAAAGAAACTTAAAACAAAATCTACCAGTGTTTATTCTGAAAATAACAATAAGAGCACCGCAAGTGAATACATCACTGACGCACCAGAGTTAAACCACTCATCCACGGATTCCAACAGAATCAAGATTACGAACCCAGATGATAACAAAAATTAGAGCGTAAAAAAGCGCACTAAGATGGTGTAGGATAAGCTAAAAGTAGCCATTAACAAATTCCCAAGATCGGGGTTGTTAATGGCTACTTTTAATTTGTCCCTAACTATCTGCAATTTTTTCACATTGCCGCGATTAAATCAAAAGCATTGATCTTCATTTCTCCCTGCTTTTCAACGCCCCACCACTGTGGCATAATAATAGCTGATTATTATTTAAAGGAAGTATTGCCATGTACATCACCAACGACCACGACCGTGGGCTCAACAGCTTAATGACCGCCTTATTGTTTATTATTTTGCTTTCTCTCATCGTCATCAATTCACCAATCCTAATGACATTTGACATATTACTTCAGGATTTTATTTTAGGGCTCAGTTTCAACCATTCCGTATTCAACCATCTGCTTTCATGGCTAAGCAATCCAGTTATGGTGGGAATTTATATTCTACTAATTTGGTTTTTACTGTGGGGCTTCAAGCATAAGCTAATCGCTTTTTGGCTAGTTTGTACTTCCCTCACTGGTGAAATAATCTTTTTACTAATTCGTAGAGTAACCGCTCGACCATTACCCACCGGCCATGAGCAGGGACTGACAGCTGGTTCTTTCCCCAACCAACATGTTTTCTCGATAACAATGGTGGCAATGCTATTATATATTTGTGTCGTTCCGTTCATTCGGACGCGGTGGCGCGTATGGCTGACCACTATCGGTCTTTGGCTGGTAACCTGCCTTGTTATCATCGGGCAGATTCAACTTCAGAATAGTTACCCGTTTGATGCAATTGCCAGTGTTTTACTGGCATATAGTTGGGTTGAAATTTGGGAAATTATTTATCTAAAAGCATTCAAGCGACTAACGCAAACACGTATATTTAACCATTCTGATTTTAATTAAAAAGCAACCAAAAACTAGTTATAAACAAGACTTAGTCTTCTTTTTACAACTAATTTGAGGTTGCTTTTTTAATTATTTTTAATTGAAATATACAACTATTTTTGATCAAGTTTAATCGAAGTACTATGAATCGGAGCCCGTTTTCCTGGATAAAGTTGGTTAACAATCGCACTAATAGCTGTCGGCGCCTCTCCAAACGCCGTGGCGATTAACTTAACTTTGCCTGGATAATTAATGCCATCCCCAATTGCATATACACCCGGAACACTCGTTAACATTTCAGAATTCACCACAATGTCATGCCGCTGTTCCTCAAAGTCTAGTGACCAACTGGTTAAGGCCTTATTGTCAGAAGTAAAACCATAATTGACGATCACATCATCTACTTGCAAATGTTTTTCTTCATCTGTGCGCATTTTTTTCATGGTTAAATCCAGCGCACCCGCATCAGTTTGTTCAATTTGCTTCAATAAATATGGTACCTGCAGTGAAACGCTGGATTGCTTCAATAATGTCACATCATGCTCTAATCCACGAAACGTTTCACGACGGTGCATCAAGTAGACCTTGCTTGCAATTGGTTCTAACATCAATGCCATATCAACAGCAGAATCGCCACCGCCCGCAATTAAGACGCGCTTATTTTTAAAATCTTCTTTGTGTGTTACAAAATAAAATAACTGCTTATTTTCAAATTGGGCGACATTATCAATTGCTAGTGGCCGTGGTGTAAAGGCACCATTGCCAAGTGCAATGATGACTGTTTTCGAATATGACGTCCGTTGATTGGTCACGATCTTAAACCCGTCTTCATCCTTAACTACATCTTCGACGGTTTCACCCAAAAAAGTATCAATCGGGGCCTCTCGCATCTGTGTTTGCAGCTGAGATACCAGCTGATTGGCCTGAATATTTGGCAATCCGGCCACGTCCAAAATTGTTTTTTCTGGGTACAGGGCATTCACCTGGCCACCAAGCTGGGGTAAACTCTCAATTAATTGGGCCTTCAGTTCACGCAGCCCGGCATAAAACGCCGCAAACATCCCTGCTGGTCCACCGCCAACAATCGTCACATCATATACTTGTTTTTCCATTTCTGACCAACATTCCTTTCAACCAAATTGAAACTTAGGCTCACGTTATTAAATTAATTGTCTATCTGGCATATTTCAACTGCATTTATCTTACACTAATTAATTTTAATTGGCATTTCTTTTGTGTTAATTAAAATTAATTCAACTAAATTCTGGATATGAATTGTCTTTTAAGGGTGAGTTCGCTATGATTAAGTAGTGATAAGGCTTTCATTAAATCTATTGGAGGTAATTTGATGGCAACAAAGAAAATGATTCTTGATTTAGATACTGGAGTGGACGATGCCCTCGCCATTGCGTATGCACTAGCTGCACCCGATGTCGACCTGATTGGAATTGTTAGTTCCTATGGCAATTGTTTGATTGAACAGGCTGGTGCTAATAGTCTCAAACTGCTGGAATTATTAGGAGCAACCGATGTACCCGTCTACTTAGGATTGGGGCACTCCAGTACAACAGATCATTTTGATGTAATGCAAGTAAGCAAGGATATTCACGGCAATAATGGAATTGGTGAGGTCGAATTGCCGCCAGCCAAACGAGCACTTGAAGCTGCAGCCGGCGTTGATTTTATCATCGAAGCGGCCCACAAATATGCTGAAAATTTAATTTTCGTGCCAACTGGTCCGATGACCAACTTAGACGCTGCACTTGCTAAAGACCCTGAGATTGCAAACTTAATTGGCAATGTCACTTTCATGGGTGGTGCATTGACGGTTGAAGGAAACGTGACTCCATTTGCAGAAGCTAATATCAACCAAGACCCACAAGCTGCTGACCGTGTGTTACGTAGTGCATTACAAATTACAATGGTTGGTTTAGATGTTACCCTGCGGACATTGTTGACCAAACAGGAAACTCAAACCTGGCGGAACTTAGGAACAGCTACCGGTAAAGCCTATGCTGATATCACCGATTTTTATATTGATGCATATTATAATTTAGGAATCGACAAAACAGGTTGTGCATTACACGACCCATTGGCAGTCGGCGTCGCATTAGACCCCTCGTTTGTTAAGACAATTGATTTAAACATGAAGGTTACCTCTGACGACAACAATTATGGGCGAACAATTGGTGACAACGCACGCTTAAATGAGCCAACCACCAATGTGAAGGTTGCTGTCGATGTTGATAAAGACCGTTACCTCGGTGTCTTCATGGACTATCTAACTAAACTATTCAAATAATGATTAATTCAGTAACTTGCTTTTTATTGCTAAATAATTTATATTAGCAATTGAATCAATATTACATCTGGGGTGCCATTCGGCTGAGATATACCCATAGAACCTGCTCTGGTTAGTACCAGCGAAGGGAGATAATTAGTCAATCAATTCGATTAACGATTAGTTAACGTCTCTCCTTTTTATTTGGAGAGACGTTTTTTACTCCAATTTGTAATTTGGTTACAAAAATTGGGAGGTTGATTATATGAATCAACGAGCACACTGGCACGTCCGCGACATTATTTTATTAGCACTAATTGGAATTTTATTTGGTGCTATTTTCTTAGGTACCAATTTCATTTATGACGGTTTAACCGTGGTCCTAACGCCAATTGGACTGGCGCCAATGGCCAATGACCTATCGATGGGAATTTGGATTATGGCAGGTCCACTCGCCGGCTTTATGTTAAGAATTCCTGGGGCCGGTTTTCTAGGTGAGTTTTTGGCCGCCATCGGTGAAATGTTTTTTGGTGGTCAATGGGGCGCATCAACGATGATTTCTGGTGCCGTTCAAGGAATTGCCATTGAACTGGGCTTTACACTAACAGGCTACCGCTTTTATAACTGGTTAACCTTAGTTCTTTCAACAACAACTTCCACCATTTTGACGTTTGGCTGGGACATGTTCCGTAATGGTTATGCCGCTTTTTCCCCTCAAATGTTGATTCTTTTACTTGTTGTTAGATTTATTTCAATCTTCTTCTTTGGTGGTGTTTTGGTTAAATTAATTACCAATCTATTAGAACGCAGCCATGTACTAAATCGTTAAGAGGAAACTATGCAATCACTCAACGTTAACAATCTTACATTCGAATATAAAGAACACAGTTCAATCTTTCAAAATGTGAACATTGCGTTTCCGTTGCATCGATTTAATTTGTTAGTGGGTCCTTCAGGTAGTGGTAAATCTACGTTATTAAAAATTATCGCGGGATTATATCCACAATTTGGTGGCCAGCTAATCACTGGTGATGTCACAATAACGGATGTTAATTTAACCACCAAGAAACATCAAGTAGCGATGCTGTTTCAAAACCCGAACCAGCAGTTTACAATGAATACACCACGAAATGAACTTATTTTTGTGCTGGAGAATTTGCAGGTTGATCCTACTCAAATGGATGCTAAAATTGATGCTGCGTTAGCATTCGTTGATTGTGCTGAATTAGCTAACCGAAACTTCAATACACTTTCAGGCGGTGAAAAACAAAAAGTTGCGCTAGCAGTGATTGTGGCAATGGATAGTCCGGTCATTTTATTAGACGAACCTTTTGCCAGTGTTGATCCAACTGCACGTGAATATCTACTAACCAAACTAACTAAGCTCCGTGATGAACACCATAAAACGATTATCTTAGCGGAACATGATCTGCATGGGTATCAATCAATTGCTGATCAAGTTTTTCAGATTAATCCTGGTGCTAACAACATTGTTCCATTAGAACAAACAGCACGAGAAAACTTGTTCAACCAATTTAAATCAACAAGCAGTACCGCCACGATATCATTACCCGCTGATATTGACGAACCCGTTATTTCATTAATAAATGTAGAACTGAAGCAGCAAGATAAACCGCTGTTGAAGCAAGCCGAGTTTTCATTTTTTAAAGACAAAATTACATTGATCACTGGTGAAAATGGAATTGGCAAATCGACTCTCTTTAACGCCATCATCAAGCTGATGCCTTATCAGGGCCAGATCACATTGAACGATCGTGATATTAAATCAATCAAGCAAAAAAAGTTAGCCCGGCAAGTAGGCTTAGTATTTCAGGATGCCGAGGATCAATTTTTGTCCATCACCGTCACTGAAGAAATCGAACTTAGCAAAAAACATCGTATAACTAATTATTTTACAGATCAATTGATTGCCGAATCACTGGCAAACTTAAATCTAGCAAAACATTTAGATCAAGTTGTGTATTCGCTTAGTGATGGTCAAAAAAAGAAGCTTCAGATCCTGTTAATGCTAATTAGCGGTCAACCCATTTTATTATTAGATGAGCCACTAAAAGGACTGGATATCTCATCTTTAGCCACTGTGTTGGCATTGATTAAAAAATCTAGCCAAAAACAACATCAAAGTATCATCATGATTAGCCATCAATTGACTAAATTGGCCGGCTGGGTTGATTATCATGTTTCATTTGAACACCAACGACTGACTTACCAGGAGGTGTTGTGATGAATGCGAGCATGAAACTATTATTAGTATTATTAATCTCGTTAGAAGTGTCGTTTACCCACAGTCTCAGTGCCAATCTACTTTTAATCAGTGCTAGTTTAATCTATTTGCTGATTCATCGAACTTCTCTCAAAGCCATCATGTTTCTGGCCTTAGTACCATTTTTACCAGCGCTGGGATTATTCGTCACGATCTATTATTTTAGTCCGGGACAAGACCTTCATTTTGCATGGGTGTTATTCACTCGAATGTACGTCTACGTCACAGTGGGAGCCAGTTTCACGTTAACCAGTACCCCTTTAGAGCTAGCTCTCAGTCTGGAACAAAATTGGCATTTACCATCGAAATTTGCATACGGTACTTTAGCCGCTTTTAACATGTTACCTAAAATAAAATCGGCAATTGTCACGATCAGAACGGCTGGTTTAATGCGTGGCGTGGTGCTATCCTGGTGGTCACCACAGCTATACTTTAAAGCCATTTTAGTGGCATTGAACTGGTCTGAAAATTTAGCACAAGCAATGATTTCACATGGCTTTGTTGAAGACCAGCCGCGAACATTTTATCGTCAAATTAAAGTTACCGGGCTAGATTATGGCTTTCTACTCGGTATTCTAGTAATGATTCAGCTTCCAATCTGGCTATTGCCATAGTGTCTAGATATCTTTATGTTCTTCTTATTGGTACAATTAGGGTAACAAGGGAGGAATGTAAAATGGATTATAGTTCACGGAATAAAATTATTAATGGTCTTAGTTACTTGAGCATTTTATTTTTACCCGTTATTTTTCCGTTAATCGTCTGGATTATTGGCGGTCGCCAGGCAGATATTCGTCACCATGCAATCCGTGCTTTTTGGACACAGTTAATTCCGGCAATTTTAGGGATTGGATTAGTAATCGTCGGTGCTTTTTACGGATTTGTCACTAGTGATGTTCAATCAACCAGTTGGCTATTGATTGGTATGTTTGCAATTTTCTGTTTGATTTCAGTCATTCTCTTTTTATATAATATTGTTAAAGCAATTCAGGTATTCATTGCTTAATCATGAAATGCCGAAGCATCTTGATAATTCCTTACACTTAAGGAATATCAGGATGTTTTTTTATTTTTTGGCCATAGTTTTTTGAAATGTGTTCGCTGCCGCAGATGGCTAACGTGTAACGTAAAAGATACTGGTACGGTTAAAGTCCAACCATAACAGTAATTTTTCTGAAATGTGTTCGCTGCCGCAGATGGCTAACGTGTAACGTAAAAGATACTGGTACGGTTAAAGTCCAACCATAACAGTAATTTTTCTGAAATGTGTTCGCTGCCGCAGATGGCTAACGTGTAACGTAAAAGATACTGGTACGGTTAAAGTCCAACCGTACCAGTATCTTTTACGTTACACCACGCCATCTATACGCGGCTGCTCACACTCTATTTATCCGTATCCGGATCCCAATTACCCTTGAACAACTGATTTTTTAAATCTGAAGCCGACAGCTTTTCTTGAGATTCGAACCCGCGGAAAGGACGAATTGTTTGCAATGCTGAATTTTGATAACGTTTGGCCCGCTTCAGCGCATACTCACTCAGCGAACCATTTTTAATATGGGCTGTTAGTCGTGCACTTGGGGTTGTTTTTGGGTTCTCAACCCGATCCTCCAAGTCCTCTAGCTCCTCTTGGTACTCTGGTCCCAACTGAATTTGATTGGCATATCGCTCCAAACTGGCCAACATTGCTCTGGCATTCGTCTGATATTTACACATATCATCTGGCGACTCAGTAGCAACCTCTTCGTTCATCTGGTCTGCCCGCGCCAGCACTCTACTAACCTCTTCTTCATGTAACGCAGGGGTCATAATAAAATAACTGGCCATTAATCGAATAAAGCGCAACGTATTAGTCCGAACCCCAACTGAACTGCTAGGATCCAAATCCAACATTCTCAATTCTAAATATTTAACGCCAGACTGTGGCAAATCAACCAGCTTGCCACTACCCTTAAACCGAACCGCACCATGAAATTCATAATCTGAAATTAAAGTACCCTCTTTGGCACCCTGTTCAATTCGATCCACATAACGTTGGACGTTCGTGTAATCACCGACAAACTTAGTACCAAATCCATATGAACTTTGCCGAACACTTCTAATTGGATTGGCCGGACCTTCATCATGTTCAAAATAATTGACCTCTGCAATCGGGCTTGCACCAAACAAATATGTAATTAACCAACGATATCGCATAAATCCCTGCGCAATTTTTGTGTACATATAGTTTTCCAGCTCAGTTCGATTTTTGAATCGTTCCTTTAAATGTGGGTAAACCATTTCAAACACGCGTGGATCAATACTTAAATTAATATGTGTGCCGCATGGGGTTCCCTCTGCAAAGCCATGGCGTTTCAACCATTCCTTTAAATAAGCCTCTTTTTTAGGACCCATTTTGGCTAGCAGCAATGACTGCTTGTCCTGCGGCAACTTAGGTGGCATGGATAATGGCCATAACAGCTCCCCTGGTGCTAATGCAGTCCGCAATGCATTGTTGATGCCAAATAAATAATGCATCGCATCTAGTGCATGTGCGGCCGGTGGCGTTACTACTTCAGACATGGTTTCCAGAAAATCGTTAGTGACCCACGGATTAGTTCGTTCATCCCCAACTCCAGCCGGATACGGTTCCTTACTCAACTCACCATTTTCATCGACGCGCTGCATTTCTATTTCTAAGCCCATCGTAAAATCTTGTGTTTTGGCTACAGCTTCATTATCGAAAATCAATTGTCCAATTTCACTAAACATTCGATCGCTTCCTCATTTTTCGCAATTAATAATTTGTACCAGTCTACAGACTCACTGTACGAAAGTCAATTGGAATTAAGCGGTTTTTCTTATCAAATTCTAATTTTTGCTCATAATTATCTAAATTCAGTCCTTATTCAGGTTTGCTTTGGTACAATTGAGAAAATTATTTCAGTAAATAAACAGCGAGGCGCAGTTATGTCATCCATTCTTTCAATTATGTTGCTAGCACTTGCAGTCGTGGCTGCCAATATTTTGAACTTAATCTGGCCCAAAATTCCATTAGCAGTCTACCAAATTCTAACAGGACTATTATTATCACTTGATCCTCAGTTCAGCCACTTTACACTAGAACCAGAAATTTTCATGTTGGTGATCATTGCCCCCTTAATGTTCAATGACGGCCAAAATCAGTCAACAAAAGCATTGTCAAGAAATCTGTCGGTCATCATGTCGATGGCAATTACACTAGCGGTAATCAGTGTCTTAATCACGGGGACATTAACTCATTTAGTATGGCCTGGTTTAGCGTTGCCATTAGCATTAATGCTTGGCGCTATCATTACACCGACAGATGCGGTTGCGGTCAACTCGATTACCAACAACGTTGTCTTGCCTGAAAAAGTTCACACAACTTTATCACATGAATCACTCTTTAATGATGCTTCCGGAATTGTACTATTCAACCTGGCACTCGGCTCATATACGACCGGATCGTTCTCGCTTGGACTGGGGATTCTAGATTTTATCAAAGTCTTTTTTGGTGGCATTTTATTTGGGTTAATCATTGGCTGGTTCATCGTGCAACTACGCTTATACTTAACCCAAAGTCACGCAGACATCAGTGCTATCGTCATTCCGGTCAACATTATGACTCCACTCGTCGTGTACTGGTTAGCAGAACGCTTAGGCCTATCGGGAATCCTTGCAGTTGTCGCTACCGGTTTAGTTCACAGTGTTTTGCACCAACGATTACAACTGACCTCAACCAAAATGCAAATTGTGACAGCCACCACCTGGACAATTATTGAGGATATTTTAAATGGTTTCGTTTTTGTTTTATTAGGTGCCACTTTACCCACGGTCCTCACCTCAACCAAAATATCTAATATCGGTTTCCTCATTTTAGTGGCGTTATTCCTATACTTAATTTTACTAATAGTCCGTTATTGCTGGGTTCGATTTGGTTTTGTTGCGCTTAGTCATCACCAACAAAATAGTGCTGACTCTGCTTGGCAAATTGCTCTTGGCGGAATTCACGGAACGATTACATTGGCGATGGCCTTTTCAATTCCAACGGTCATTAATCATCAAACCTTCGCTTATCGGGATCAGATTATTCTGATTGCAGCATTGGTGATCCTATTTAGCCTGGTACTGCCAGCGGTGATTTTCCCGTTAGTATTACCCACCAAGCAAAAGAGTTACACACCAGACCAGTTCGATTACCATATTAGTCAATTAGTGGCTTTTGCCATTACTGAATTAAAACAATCAAATCCCATTTCAAATGAACTCCGCCAAGTCAGTGAAACCCTGTCAAGTCAGGCTAGTCCTAATCAATTCATCAATCGGAAACGATTCTTTGAGCTAGCCAATCAAACCCGTCAAATAGAGCAGGCTACGATTGAACAACTTAATGATCAGGGTCAAATTTCTGACCAAACGCAGGCATACTATGAACGGTTCTTGGAACGCTCGTCGTTTCAGACCAATCGCCGTAGTTTTATTCAAATTATCGGTCATCGATTAAAACGACGATTCAAACGAGGATTTTCGCATCGTAAAATTGACCAAAAAAAACGATTAGAGTTGCAAAAAAAGCAGGCTCATTTCAGAGACAAAAACGCTGCTACAATCGCCGCGCTTAGCGACGTTAGTGCAGCAGCAATTAAATATTTAGATTCGATTGAGACCACTGAAAACAGAAATGAAGTTGCCGCCTTGAGACGAACCTATACCGCCCGGTCTAAGTTTACCGGTGGGCAAAACACTTTAGAAAGCGAGCAGTTGCAAAATTTATTTATTCAAGCATTTCAATTTGAACACTCATACGTGCAACAACAACTCGCTCGCCAAAACATCCCTCAGGAATTAGCTAACCAACTAAACGAACAAAGTTCGACAGACGAATTAGTTTACATGCAGTCAATGACCTAAATTTAATGCACGTAACGTTGCAAGAACTTGGTGATGTGTTGCCGATATGCGTCCGGTGCGGTGGCATAAGATTTAGCATGTTGAGCTCCCTTGACAATCCATAATTGCTTCGGGCCTTTGGTTGCCTTGTAATTTTGATACACCATTTTAGTTGGAACAAACGTATCTTTAGCTCCGTGGATGAATAACATCGGTCGCTTATTATGGGCTAGCTGTTGAACTGAGCTGGCCGAGCCAAAGAAATAACCTGCTCGAACACGTGTGATTAAACTAACCACATCCACTAACGGAAAACTAGGTAAATTGTACATTTCTTTAGCTTGGTAACTAATTTCTTGCTTCACGCCGCTATAACCACAGTCTTCAACAAAGGCTTTAACTTGTGACGGCAACTTTTCGCCACTCGTCATCATTGTGGTAGCACCACCCATACTGACGCCAAACATGACAATTTTAGATTGTTGCCCAGTTGCAGCAATAATTTTTTTAATCCACTTTTTATCATCGAGTCGGTCAGGCCAACCATAACCAATGTAATCGCCCTGGCTGTGCCCCTGACCACGTGCATCTGGTAATAAAACATTGTATCCTAATCGATGAAACAAATACGCATAGGCGCCCATACTCTCTTTGTTGCCCATGAAGCCATGGGCAATCAATACCGTGCGGTTAGTTTTTGTTTGAGCTGGGACATAATCAGCCACCAGTTTTAAATCATCAGTGGCTGATTTCATGGTCCAGTGTTGTTTATGCACCTGCTGAAACCACTTTTTTTGGTGATATAATGGATCTGACTTTTTAATTACCGTTTGATTACTGATAAAGCTTTTGTGACCAGGAACCACAGCCATTTGATAAAAATATAAGCCCCCAGCCAATAAGCCACCAATTAAAATCACAACAATAATTATTAATCCAATAATCCAATGTTTTCGTTTCATAAATCAAACTCCATTTCAGTATGTATTTTGTAAGGAAGGTTATTTATATGTCAACCGAATTTCACTTTTTGTCTGCTGATCGCAAAACTAACTTATACGCAAAAATATGGCGGCCAGCAAAAGAACCGCTGGGCATTGTGCAACTAATCCACGGAATGGCAGAACACGTTAACCGTTACGAAGAATTCGCCCAGTTTTTAACCCAACAAGGTTGGCTGGTGGTTGGCGATGATCACCTGGGACATGGCCATTCGGCTACCGAAAATCACCTAGGTTATTTTGGCCAAAACAAACCAGTACAATTCTTGTTGCAAGATGAAATCAATTTATGTTTGGCGCTCAAAAAAGACTACTCTAGTTTACCATACGTTTTATTGGGCCATAGCATGGGTTCCATGATGGCTCAATGTTTGTTACCAATTTTAGACCAAAAAATTGCTGGCGCCATTTTGATTGGTACCAGCGCTGTTCACCACGAGCTAACCCCAGCATGGCCACTCATTAGTGCCCTTAATGCATTAACTCCCCACCGTGTTGGTCACTTCTTAGATACGATGGCATTTGGTAGTTTCTCTAAGCCCTTTAACCGTCATGTTAAATTCTCGTGGCTGACCCACTCTGCTGAAATTATTAAAAAATACGATCACGATCCTTGGTCAGGGTTTACATTTACGAATAATGGTTTTTATACATTATTTTCATTGATGAAACGGGCCACTAATCCTAACTGGGTGACGGGAATCCGACGTGATTTACCAATTTTATTAGCTAGTGGCACCCATGATCCGGTGGGTAAATTCGGTCGCGGACCGCACTATCATTTACGCCTACTAAAAAAAGCACAGTTTCATGATGTTACTTTAAAACTGTTTCCTGGTATGCGCCATGAAGTTCTGAATGAAATCGACCGCCAGCAAGTTTATCAATATATTGCGCAATGGTTAGGCCAAAATGTGCTACATTATAGGTAGTAATTTAAAAAACAGAAACTCTGCACAAGGAAGTGAGCAAATGTTTCCGGAACGATTAAGAGCATTACGGCGCGGTCAAAACATTACCTTAAAGGCGTTGGCCGACGCGTTAAATCAACATTTGACTAGTAATGAAAAAGCTAATACACCGTCTCAAATTGGTAACTGGGAACGTGGCATTCGGACCCCCTCATACATTGAAGCGCGAAAGTTAGCAGAATATTTTGATGTGAGTTTAGATTATTTGACTGGTAAATCGGACCAAAATGATTACGACCTGGGCAAACTTTTTCTATCAGGTAAGGAATTATCATTTAATCATACGGTACTGACCAGCCAAGACCGTTATGAAATTTTTCAATTGATTGACGGTTATCTTCATGGGCGACAAAAACGACGCGATACCGAACGATTCTATGCTACCCAAGAAGAACTCGACTTAGACCTATAGAAAAAGGTGCAAGATGAATCCGAAACAACGTAAGCGGCTCAAAAAAATTATTAAAACCCATCATCAAATAAAAACAAACAGTTATATTGACCAATTAACTGATTACCGTAATTTATTTGACGCTTTTCCACCGGTTAAATATTTAATCAATAATGTCTTGGAGAGTAATCGCCTATTACAAAATGGGCTGTTACCACAACCGCTACCCAAATTACTATTACCAGATAACATTCAGGACTCAATTTTCGCGGCGGTACAAGCCAAATACCCGGCTGATGATCCAGCTGGTGATAAAATTTGGAATCGCTATGTCGCAGCACTCCCCAAATTGGACCAACTACTGCGCAATTATCGAGATTACTTGGAATCCACCTATGGTATGTGGTCATACACCAATTCATTATTCATAAAGCAACTCTCACAATTAGTTAATGGTCAACCGGTGTTGGAAGTTATGGCTGGCAATGGCTATATTTCCAAAGGCCTCAAGAATTTGAACCCCGAGCAAACAATTTTCACGACTGACAGTCAAGACTGGCTTGATGAAAATGAAACGGGCAAACACCCGGTCACTACAATTGAGCCCCTTGATGCTTTAAGTGCGTTTGACAAGTATAAAGCCACCGTGAAGTTTGTTATAATGTCCTGGGCTCCCGACAAGCAACTAACCGACTGGCAGTTATTACAGGCCATTCGTACTAGCAACGAGCCAATAAAACTACTGGTAATCGGTGAACAAAACGGCGCTACTAATTCAAAACAGTTCTGGCAAAACGTTCACATCGTCACTAGTGAACAAATTGATCACATTAACGAGCAATTTAGCAGCTTCGATTTGATCAATGAACAGTTATTTCAATGTGAATAGGCGTTGTTGCTGCAAAAAAATAGGATTACAGACCAATTAAGGTTTGTAATCCTATTTTCAATGTGTATTGGCAGCAAAGCCACCTCAGACCACTAACGCTCCACAACGTTTGGTGTTCGAACACCCTACATAATCCGGTAGGTATATGTGTCCCACTAGAAATGTCACTAGCCGCTTGCGCGAAACAATCAAAAGATTGTCTGACTTTCTCGACTCATCGCATAGAAACATTGTAACACCTTGACGATCACAATACAAACTACTTTTTTTCTGCCTTTTTCTCATCCCTGTTAGTTTGAATCGTGGCCAGTTGCGTTTTAATCCATTCTTGGGCCAATTTAGTTACACTGGCCTGGTCATCGATTAATGCGGTCACGGACGCACACAGATCAATTCGTAACCCAGAGCGATTTAAGTCCGGCGTTTCACAAACCAGGTAAACGTTGACTTCCCGTTCCTGATCCAGTTCTAATATTTTAGTAATTGTCTTCGTATCCTGCAAGGGTAAATTAATCACACTAGTCTCTAAGCGAACCGATGCATCATCACCATCCGGCATTTTAACAGACCACTCGAACTGAGCTAATTCATTGCCACTAGTAATCTGACTGATATAATCCAATCCCGTTTTGATTGTTGTTTCTTTTTCAATCTTAGCAACGGTTGTCTGTTCTGTTTTTGTCTTAAATTGGTCTCCTAAAATTTGGTCAACAAATGTTTGTACATTAATTTTCATAAGTTACTTCTTTCTAAGTCTTGGACTAATATAGTGTCCGCGTTGCTTAATCGCTGCCACAACCGCCAACACGTTGATCACAATTCCGATTGCACTTAAAACGTCGATACTGAGTCGAAACAGCGAGGACACTTCAGCATGATAAGTGATTTGAATAAATGCCACCAGCAAAGCAATCGTGTAGATTAGTAACACAAAAATCGTGAAATACACAGAAAAGCGAAAGTTTAGGCCACTAAAAATAATCACTAATAAATATAACACCACTGCAATTCCTAGATGATTAATTACCTCACTACTTACTAATGATGTTCCTTCCATATGATACATCATCAGATTGACTACGCAATAAATCACCAGTGAAATTGTTGAATACGATATTACTTGTCGCGCTGCTTTCAAACCATTTCCTCCATTTCAACCGGGTTAATGTATTCATTCTACTATTATTCAACGAGTAACACCACTGAGAATAAAAAATGGAGTACCAAAAAAGAGCGATTCTAGCATAACCACCAGAATCTCTCCTTTTGCCCACATTCAAAAAATATTGATTGATTTATGCTAACAAATCAACCAACTGTTCAACTGAAACGCCAACAATATATTGGCTCGTGTCAGCCTGTGTCAGTGCCTTGGTTAAACTGGCACGATCATACGTTACGCCCTTAAGCTGTTCGGCCAGTTGCGCCACATCTTGCGGGCCAAAGAAATCACCAAAAAATTTAATGTTCTCAATTTTTCCGTCATCAACCTGCAGCCGTGCATCAACTGTTCCCATATCAAAATGCTGCCGTTTTTGTACTGAAAATTCAGGTGATTTGCCGTAGACCCAATCCCAGTTGTTGTAGTATTCTTCGTAAATTTGGTCAATTTTATCCTGTTCAGCTGGAGTTACCACGTATTCTTGACTCTTGATCTGTGCTAAATCATCAACGTGAAACAGCTTTTTAAGCAAAATATCACGAAATTCAGGGACAGTTATGCCTTGATATTCAGGAGCCAAATATGGTTTCAGGTTGGTTACCCGGGCACGAACAGATTTAATCCCCTTTGACTTGATTTTGTCTTCCGGGACATTTAATGCATGGGTTACGACATCCAAATCAACATCTAACATTAACGTTCCGTGTGAAAATGTTTTTCCGTTCCGCGCATACATTGCGTTGCCCGAAAATTTCTTGCCATCAACTAAAATATCATTACGGCCACTAACTTCAGCGGTGGTAGCACCCATTTCATGTAGCGCCGTCACAATTGGCTGCGTGAATGATTTAAAATCGCCAAATTCTTCACTGTCACTATTGACCACAAAGCTAAAACACAAATTGCCTAAATCCTGATAAACGGCACCACCACCAGATAGGCGCCGGGTGACACGAATATTATTATCTTGCACATATTTTTGATTAATTTCTTCAAGCGTATTTTGATTACGACCAACAATGATACAGGGTTCTTCATAATAAAACAGTAACAGCGGCTCACCAAACTCCTTATTATTCATTAAATATTGTTCTGTTGCTAAATTTTCACCGATATTATGAGATTTCATTGCTACATAGCGCATTGCTTTACCTCCGTCTATAATTTAATAAAGTGCATCCTAATTAATTGGTCAAAAAATAACCTCAGCTGAATTTTAGCACCCTATGAAACCGATTTCAATCGTGTATCGGACAATTTCAAATAAAGCGATCAGCTTCTAGTGATTTAGTGAAAAAAGTACCTAATTTTACCAATTTACAGACAATAAATTAGGCATTTTGCGGTGCAATTTGAAATCAATGTTAGAAAAATCACAATAAAATAAATTCAATTACTTACATGACAACAAATGAATAGTATAATTAAGTTAGAAAAGAATTAGAAAGAAGGTTTGTGTTATGACACAACAGTATCAAAATATCCTCGCTCCGGTTGATGGTTCCAAAGCAACAGCTCAGGTAATTGATAAGGCGATCCAGGTTGCGCTCCAAAATCATACACACCTAGATATTCTAAATGTCGTTGAAGTAAATCAATTCAGTGACAGCTATGGTGGCGCAGTCAGTGGTGACGTTATCTATGGGTTGGTTGAAGAAATTGAATCACGCCTAAACGACTTAAAACAAAAAGCGACCGATGCTGGTTTAACTGATGTTAGCATCCACGTTCGGTTTGGTAACCCGAAACCGGTTATTGCCAAGGAATTTCCAAATGATCACAAAAACCAGTTGATTGTAATTGGTACAACTGGTTTGTCGGCAGTTGAACGTTTCATGGTTGGTTCTGTAACCAGCTATGTTAATCGAATTGCTAAATCTGATGTTTTGGTTGTTAAAATCAAATAGTAAGAGTAAAAAACAAGGCGTTTATATTTCGAGTATAACTTAGATTAACGAATGGGCGGAAGCCATAATTACATGCCACTTTAGCGGCTTAGTAATATAGACATCAAAGAGAATATGCCTTGTTTTTCACGTTTTTACCATCGAAATTCATAAATCAAAAAAGAGGTTGAGGGAAAAATTAATTCCCCTCAACCTCGTTCTGATTCCCGCTTAACGAAGCCTTTATTCCTCGCCCAAACTAACAAACGTATTATATTTCAAATATTTATAATGCAAGCGCATGTTTGAAACCTCAAATGGCGTCCCATCATCTAAAAAGAAAATACCTTCCATGATGCCAACTGGTTCATTTTTAGTTAAACCGAGTAATTTTTGATCCTCTTCATTGGATGGTTCTGCTAAAATCGACATAAATGATTTGGTGACTGACTTGCCCTCAACGTCTTCTAAGTAGTTAAAAATTGAGCCTTTGACCACGTCAGGAGTCAGTGCTGGTACAACTTTAATCGGAATATAGCCAGTTTCAATAATAATTGGTTTATCATCAAATAGCCGCAGCCGTTTAACCTGGTAAACAAAATCATTGTCGTTCAAAAATAGATCCTGCTGCAATTCTTTGCTTGCTGGCACCACTTGATAGTCCAATAATTTTACCGTGGGTTTTTTACCCTCTAAATGGAAACTATCGGTTACTCCTAAATTCGTACCCTCATAATTGAATAATGATTGATTTTTCAAGTATAACGGATTAATAAAAGTACCGGAGCCTCGTTTCTTGAAAATGATCCCCTGTTGCGCTAGCATATTCAATGCCCGTTTAATAGAGCTACGGCTAACACCATACGTGTCACTAAGCGTCCGTTCATCTGGCAATTTTTTGTTGTTAAATTGATTTTTAAAAATACGATCTTTGAGATCATGCATGACCTTGCGATATACTAAGTCTGCCATTACATTATGCTCCTATATTTATGACCATTAGCTACTCATCTTGTCATGAGTATAACAGATTTTGATAATTGGTTGTATACTTTTACATAAATGGTCCGTTCCAACCCTAAAAAATATGACGATAATCACAAAATTTCAACATTTACGTATCTTAAATGAAGCTGTAAGGAGACAGTCAAATGGGCAAAAAGAAAAAGTTAAAAAAACATTAGTCGAACAAATTCTGGATAAAAACAAAATTAGCTACGAACAAGCTGAATTTCCAACTCACCAAGAAGGTGATATTGCTCAGCTGAGCGTTGACCACAGTGACATTGACGAACATTTGGTCTACAAAACATTGGTCCTCGAAGGCAACAGCACTGGCCCAGTCGTTGGCGTCCTACCTGTTGATTATCACCTTGACGAAAAGAAACTAGCTAAAGTATCTGGCAATAAGAAAGTTAACATGGTCCCACTCAAGGATTTATTAAAAACAACTGGATACGAACATGGTGCCAACACACCAGTCGGTATCTATGAAAAGTTTAAATATCCGATCTATATCGATCAATCTGCCCAAGAAACAGCGACAATTTATGTATCTTCTGGTAAGATCGGACGATCGATAAAAATCAACGCAACAGACTTAGCCAATTTAGTTCATGCGCCATTTGTGGACTTAAAACAGGCATAGTATGGAGGAATTGGATGTTACAAACCATTGCTAGCACATTCGGACAAATTATTTTATATTTAATCATTATCCCTAGCGTTCTCGGCGCTGGTTTAGTGTTCGCCAACCGCAGCAGTAAGCGTCAAGTGGTGACTTATTTTGGCTTTTCTGCTCAAATTATTGCCGGTTGGTTTGGTATTGTCATTCATGAAGCCAGCCACTTACTGATGGCATTATTGTTTGGCCATCACATCACTAGCTTTCGGCTGGTTCGCAGTCCAAATCGTAATGACCCTAGCGATAATTCCCTTGGCTACGTTAATCATACTTGGAATCAGCACAACTTCTATCAAAAAGTTGGCAATGTTTTTATCGGCATTGCACCAATCATCGGCAACACAATTGCGATTTATTTCATCACTAAGTGGCTGCTGCCATCGTCATTAACATCTTGGCAAACATTGATTACGGATCACGATTTTATTTCTCCCACACAAATTACACCAACCTATGGCTTCTGGGGCTTCATCATCTGGATCCTGGTGGTTATCAACATTTGTCTCGGTGGCTTTGATTTGAGTCCAGCTGACTTAAAAAACTCATCGCTGGGCTTAATTAGTTTGTTAGTGTTGTTGGTGTTGGTCACGGTCATCGCAAGCCTGTTTGGTTGGAACACCAGTCTTGTGACACTGATCCAGTCGATCATGGTCCCCTTCATTACAGCAATGTTGTTTGCTTTATTGATTGCCGTGGTGACTACGCTGGTGCTCCGGATTATTGGCCATTTTCGCTAGTTCCGTTCCACTCTTGCTTGAATTGTGCCAAAAAGGATTTCATTACCTGTTGCCGCTGCGCACCAATTCGTTTTGCAGTGGCTGTATTCAGCTGAGGTGCCAGCAACAATAGTTTTTCATAAAAATGATTAATCACAGTTCCCGGTTCATGACGGTATTGTTCCTTCGTCATATTTAACCGGGGACTTTTTTGTGGATCATACATTTCTTCACCTTTGTGTCCGCCATAGTAAAACGCCCGTGCAATTCCCAGCGCACCAATGGCATCTAGGCGATCTGCATCTTGAACAATCTGCCCTTCAATTGACAATCCATGTTGCTGACCATCCAATGATTTTGCAAATGACATATTGGTAATAATTTCCATAATGGCATTAATTTGAAACTCGGTAACATCAATTTCTTGTAAAAACGTTTTGACCTTGGCCTGTTGTTCCAGCGGTTGTGTCGTCAATTTATCGTCAATAACATCATGCAACCAACCAGCGGCAAGTGAAATAAAATGGTCCGCTGATTCATGCTGACAAAGTTGCTCAATCATGTTGGTCACCCGCACCAAGTGATCCATTCCGTGACCACTTTTATCTTGTCCTTCTTGGGTGATAACAAACTGTTTAATTTGATTTATTTGTTGTGCTGGCGTCATAATTTTTCTCCTTACTATTAGATAATGATAGTGTACAACAAAAAAGGACATTCGATTATTTAAGAAACTAATCTTCCTGTCCAATGGTTTGTTCTTCTAGGTCAATGGCGTGTTCCATAATTACCTGGTAAAGCTGCTCAACAAACTCTGCTGAGATATTTTGCCCACCATACTGTTGACTTAACCGTGCCACTAATGCTTCCATCCGCTTATTTTGGCGCACAGGCATTTGGTGATCTCGTTTATATCTGGAAACTTGTCGCACAATTTGAAACCGGTGATCCAACGCTTGCATAATTTGATCATCGCATTCATTAATTTGTGCTCTTAATTCATCCATTCTAGCGCTTCCTCACATTTAATTGATTAATAATTTGCTCTGTAATTTCGGTTGGTGTCAACTTGTCCGTTACAATTGTAAAATCAGCCACAGCTTGATAAAGTGGCTCGCGATATTGCCATAAATCCAAAAAAGACTCACGGTCAAGTTGGTTAAGCAACGGCCGATCCAGGTTTCCTCGTAGTCGTTGTAAAATGGCCTCTGGTTGCGTTTTTAAGTAAATCACTGGCGCACCACTTTGCTTTAAAATATCACGATTTTGCGCTTGCATCACAATCCCACCACCAGTTGACAAAATCACGTCCAGTGCAGCATTTTCCCGCAACATTTTAGTTTCAAACAGACGAAATGCTGGTTCACCTTCGCGGGCAAAAAAACTACCAATTGATTCGCCTAACTGTTGTTCAATCACTTGGTCCAAATCGCGCTGATATGTATTCAGGGCCAGTGCTAATTGAGCCCCAACCGTTGTTTTGCCGGCCCCCATGAAACCGACCAAAATTATTTGTGTCACGAAATCACTCCTCAAATTTGGCACGGATTGCGCGTGATGAAGTAAAAAATGCGTTGATCCCTGCAGCATCACCATTTTCCAAGACACTAATCATTGCTGCAATCTGTGCTTGATAATGCTGCAGCGCTGATAAAGTGGCCGGACGATTAGTCATTAACACATCTGTCCACATTTTTGGATCTGCGCCACCAATCCTAGTGGTGTCCTTAAAACCACCCGCAGCGTACTGTGGTAATTCTGGTTCTGCTTGCAACGTTTGTGCGGTACTATTTACCAGCGCTGCCGCCACAATATGCGGTAAATCACTCAACTGCGCCATCATTTGATCGTGTTTAACCGCAGTAATTGTAGTGAACTTTGCCTGCAGTGGTGCCAGCAGCCTCTGGGTTGTTTCTATCAATTTTGGCTGCGTTGAAATTAAAAAGTAGGGCACCTCATCGTACAATTTCTCATCAGCAGCAGTCACTCCGGCCTTTTGTGTTCCAGCCATGGCATGACCACCAACAAAATTGATCCCTGCCGTCGTCAACTCACGGGCAGCTTGCATCACCTGTACTTTAGTACTGCCTGTGTCAGTCACCACTACGGTTTGCTTTAACGTTAAGCGTGCTAGCTGAGTTAAGTAATCAATAATCACTTTCGTCGGTGTGGCAAGTACAATTAAATCCGCATTAATTACTGCTGATTGTAAATCTGTTGTCATCTTATCGATAATCCCTAATTGGACCGCTTGGTTCATTGTCCTTTCATCATTATCGACGCCCACAATTTCAATTTTTCCTCGGCCACGTTTCATGGCTAATGCCAGTGATGCGCCCATTTCACCCAGACCAACAACAACTAATTTCATTTTTTTACCTCACGATTGCAATTGTGCCACATCCTGCCAAAATGTTGGATAGGAAATATTGATGGCGTCAGCATGTTGTAATTGACCTGTGCCACCAGCGATTAAATTAGCCACTGCCAACATCATCCCAATTCGGTGATCCCCGTGTGAATCAAGTGGTTCGACCGCCGAATGCAGTTTGGTGCCACCATTAATCACGAACCCATCTGGTCGTTGTTCAATGTCTGCACCCATTTTTTTGAGTTCTTCCGTGACGGTTTCAATTCGGTCAGTTTCCTTGACGCGCAATTCTTCGGCTCCACTGATAACTGTTGTTCCTGTGGCTTGAGTTGCTGCTAAAGCAATTAACGGTACCTCATCCACCAATCCAGGAATATCTTGGTCGGTCAAATTGATAGCTTGCAACTGCTGGCTGTGGATCGTGATATCGCCAGCAGGCTCACTAGCTGCGGTTTCATTCGAAATTTCAAATTGGGCTCCCATTTTAGACAACGCACTCAAAATTCCAGTTCGCGTCGGGTTCAGTCCCACTTGCTGTAACACAACTTTGCTGTTGGGCACACATAGCCCGGCCACAATGAAAAACGCAGCCGAAGAAATATCGCCGGGCACAGAAATGTGTTGCCCTTGAAACTCACTTTGTGGCGTCACTTTGATGTGCTTACCTTCTTGCTGAATGGAACCGCCAAATTGTTGTAGCATTTTTTCTGTATGATCCCGCGTAATCAATTTTTCTGTTAACTGAGTAGGCTGATCAGCCTGTAATCCTGCTAAGATTAACGCACTCTTAACTTGGGCACTGGCAACCGGCAACTGATAATCAATTTCCTGGAGGCGTCGATTAGCGTGCAATGTTAATGGCAATAAATTATTGTCACGTGCGCTAATCTGTGCTCCCATTTGCGCCAATGGTTCAATAACTCGATTGAGCGGCCGTCTACTCAGCGAAGCATCCCCCACCATTTCAATATCAAATGGTTGGCGTGCTAAAAGGCCCAACAACAATCTGGTGGAGGTGCCAGAATTGCCCATGTCAAGTGGTTGATCGGGATTTTCAAACTGATCAAAGCCACCCTTACCCTCAATCGTAACCTGATCACTTGTCGTTTCAATTTTAACTCCCAGTGCTCTAAAAGCAGCAATTGTGCGTAAACAGTCGTCCGAAAATAAAAAATGATCAACGGTTGTTCTACCTTCACTGATTGCGCCAAACATCACACTACGATGTGAAATGCTTTTGTCACCAGGAATGGATAGCGTACCGTGGAGACCATTATTATTTTGCGGTAATGCAATTGTTGTCATCGCGAAATTGCTCCTTTATCAATTTAATATTGTTTTAATTCCTCCTGGTAAGCTTGAACCTGTTCTTTTAATCGGTCAATTGAATCAGCATCAAACTTATCCAGTAATGCAGTGGCTAAGGTAATGGCCACCATGGCTTCAGCAACCACTGCTGCTGCAGTAACCGCCGTAGTGTCAGAACGTTCGACATTGGCCTTATATGCTTCTTTAGTCTCAATGTCCACGCTCATTAGTGGTTTATACAAAGTTGGGATCGGCTTCATAACTGCTTTAATAATCACCGGCATCCCATTGGTCATTCCACCTTCAAAGCCACCTAAATGGTTTGTTTGCCGATAAAAGCCACGTTGCTGCTCCCAAAAGATTTCATCCATTCCTTCACTACCCGGATGCTCAGCAAATGCGAACCCGTCACCAAACTCAACGCCCTTAAAAGCATTGATGCCCACAATGGCGCTAGCTAATTTTGCATCCAGCTTTGTATTGGCACCAACATAGCTGCCCAATCCTGCTGGCATACCGGTTGCAATCACTTCAACGATGCCACCAAGTGTATCGCCAGCTCGTTTTGTCTCGTCAATCAGAGTCTTCATTTTTTCATCGGCTGCAGGATCAAATGTCCGCGTTTCACTGGCATCAGTCGCCTGCTTCAATTGAGTCAGATCGGCGAATTGTTCCAACTTTCTAGCATCCGCACTTACACCACCAATTTCTCGAACAAATCCAAGTACCTGAACACCAATTTGACCTAACAGTTGCTTGCATAAACTACCAACCGCCACCCGCATGGTTGTTTCACGGGCACTGGACCGTTCCAATACGTTACGCAAATCGTGGTGCCGATATTTCATCCCACCAACTAAATCAGCGTGTCCCGGTCGTGGCCGTTCTACCCGGCGGACGCTATTGGCTGGAGTTGCCTCCACCATTGGGTCCATAATCTCATTCCAACGAGCATGGTCTCTGTTAGTCACATTTAATGTGATTGGAGAACCCAACGTAACTTGGTGGCGCACCCCAGATAAAATGTTAACCTGATCGCTTTCAATCTTCATTCGGTTACCACGGCCGTAACCTTGTTGCCGCCGTTTGAGGTCCGCATTAATTTGGTCCACGGAAATGGTTAATCCCGCTGGCACACCTTCAATGATGGCGGTCAGTTCTGGTCCATGTGACTCTCCTGCAGTTACGTAGCGCATAGCTTCGAATCTCCTTTATTAATCCATTGTCTGTTCGTTGAAAAAGGCTTGTACTTGATCGGTTGGAATCGAGTAAATTGCCGGTTGACCTATCGCTTGCAAGTAAACTAAATTCAATTTACCATTTTTATTTTTCTTGTCATTTTTAATTTTATCATAAAATGCTGCGGTGCCAAGCAATGGTGAATCCAGGGGTAGCCCAACTGCCTGCAGCCGTTCTTTAATTGCCGCTGTAATGCCAGTTGATGCTAGTTTTAGATCCTCAAACACCTGCATTAAATGTACCATGCCGATACTGACTGCTTCACCATGTGCAAGTTTGCCATGTGCTAATAATTCAATTGCGTGCCCCATTGTGTGACCAAAGTTAAGCAACTGCCGCTGACCGCTTTCTTTCTCATCGGCCATCACGATCCGTGCTTTGTAGCCAATGCTGCGCTGACTAAGCTCTGTTGCATGACTACGAATATCATCAATCGAATTGATTTGTTCAGTTAAATGCCAAAAATCAGTTGAATCAAGGGCCGCAGTTTTTACAATTTCACCGTATCCCTCAGCAACATAGCGGTCCGATAACGTTGTCAATGTTGTTGGATCAATGAAAACAGCGTCTGGTTGGTAAAATGTTCCCAGAATATTTTTAGCTTCCCCTAAATCAATCGCTGTTTTACCACCAACCGAACTATCAACCTGCGCAAGTAATGAAGTGGGAATCTGAATAAAGCTAATTCCACGCATGTAAATTGAAGCAACAAATCCAGCTAAATCACCTACCACACCACCACCAAGGGCAATTACCCCATCACTTCTAGTAAAGTGATCGCCGGCCATTTTGGTTGCTAAATCGGCGATAACTGGCCATGCTTTAGATGCCTCGCCTGCAGGCACAGTATACTCACGCACCTGAAATCCGTGTCGCACTAGTTGCTCAGTAATGTCAGCTTGATATAATGGCGCCACATTGGTATCACTAATTAACGCTACTTGCCGCGATGGCCAAGTTTGCTCAATGAGCCCACCAATTTGTTGTAATAACCCATTTTCAATTTGTACTTCATATTGTTTTGTTGGTAATTGAACTTCTACTCTAGCCATTAACAACGGCTCCTTTGGTGCTCTGACTGAATGAATCCAACACTGCATGCAAGGCAAATACTTCACGAGTCATTTCCTTAAAGATCTCTGGTTTCAATGCTTGTGGCCCATCTGAGAAGGCTTTTTCTGGGTTATCGTGAATTTCAACAACCACCCCGTTAGCACCGCTGGCAGTTCCAGCCAATGCCATTGGAGTAACTAGATCCCAATGTCCTTCAGCATGACTAGGATCCACAATAATTGGGAAGTGACTTAACTTTTTCAATACGGGCACCGAACTAACATCGAAGGTATTACGAGTGTATTTGTTATCAAACCCACGAATACCACGTTCTGAAAGTGCAATCTGATGGTTACCACCAGCAGCAATGTATTCAGCTGCATTCAATAAATCATCAATCGATGCCGACATGCCACGTTTAAGTAACACCGGTTTGTTAGTTTTACCGACTGCCTTTAGTAAAGAGAAGTTTTGCATATTACGAGCACCAATTTGTAACATATCAGCGTATTCACAAACGACATCTAAGTGCTCTTCATCCATTACTTCTGTAATCATATCCATTCCTTGTTGGTCAGCCGCCTGGCGAAGAAACTTCAATCCGTCCACGCCCAAGCCTTGGAATGAGTATGGTGAGGTGCGAGGCTTAAATGCACCACCGCGTAAAATTGTAGCACCACCATCATGAGCCACCTTAGCCATTTTAGCGACGTGTGTTTCCGACTCTACAGAACAGGGTCCGGCCATCATTGTGAAGCCGTGTGGTCCACCAATCGTCGTGTGTGGCAACTTGATAATTGTATCTTCAGGATGAAAGGCACGACTACTTTGGATGGCAGCGGGATGATCCATAATAATTTCTTGGGCGCCGGCACGTTCTTGGTCAGTTAAGTCAGCTTCAGTAATTTTGTTAATCGCGATCCGGTTAGCATGAACGAAAATATCCGTATGACCACCGAAATGCTGTTGCAATAAGTGTTTAGTTTGAGCTGCGGTTTGTTGTTTTAAAATAATAATCATGTTATTTCCTACTTTCTGTTAGTTGAAGTTGAATGGCATTTTTGACAATTTCGATTGGCATTGCTTGGTGTGTCCACTGTTTAAAACTGAGTGCTCCCTGATAAATCAGCATTCCTAACCCATTAAATGTTTGGCAGCCTTGCTGGCGGGCAATGGCTAAAAACTTAGTTTCAAGCGGCGCATAGATGACGTCGCAAACAGTCTGTGCTGGTGTCAAATACTGTAAAACACCAGGTGGAGCAGGCAACTGGCTGTTATAATCACCCATTCCCAGGTTGGTGGCGTTAACCACGATGGTGCTTGCTTGAATAGCCTGAATCATCATTGCTTCATTAGCATAATCAAGCAACCTGATCTGGGTGGCTCCCTGAGATTCAATCTGTTTGAGTTGTTGGTCAACCTGTCCAAAGCTCTGATTGCGGCGTTTAAAAACAAATATCTGTTTTAAATGTTGTTCAGTCGCGGCTTGAATGATGGATAATCCCGCACCACCGGCACCGAAGATCGTCATTGTTTCGTTAACAATGGTCACATTTTGATTGGCCAGCTGTTTGAAGAAGCCTTCGCCGTCTACTGAATCCCCAGTTAATTCACCGTTGTGATTAACGATGACATTCACCGAATTAAGTAACTTTGCTCGTGGCGTGATATGGTCCAATAAAGGAATTACCTGATGCTTGAATGGCATGGATAGGTTTGCCCCACCGAATTTAAATGTCCGCATAGCCGTGACAGCACTTTCTAATTGTTCCGGTTGCAGGTCGAATGCTAAATACTTGGCATTCATCTGATAATGCTGAAAACTAGTGTTATGCATCAATGGTGATAAGCTGTGACCAGCGGGGTGAGCAAACAGACTAAACAGCTGTGTTGCACCACTGGTACTATTATTTTCTTCTTCCATCATCCATTGCCCCTTTCAAAAGTAAAAGCCTCACAGTGTCCAACACTGCGAGGCTTCACGGAAACAATGGAGATGGATCTCCACTGAGTCATGTAAATAAAAACGCCACACAATGTTTTATCTTGGTAAAAACATCTATGTGGCAATTGTTTTTTAATATGCTTAAAAACTATTGGTCACCTAGATGCAAACGTGATGTTTGCATCTGGGAAGACCCAAACATCACTTTCTAAACCAATAGTAATAATAACTATTCAAATTTGAATTATTGAACTGCTGCATATTAAAATCTCCTGTGAATTTGATTAAAGGTATCTTAACAAGCTTTCACATCTCTGTCAACCCATTTTGAAATAAATTTTGCATTCAATGTCATTGCATCCCCTTTCATTTCATGCTACGCTCAAGAAAATAAAAGATTGAGGTACACCATGACCCAGCAACCAGACAAGACAATTAATTTGAAACAACTCGTATTAGGAACTCACGCACCACAGCGAATGATCGCACCGATTGTGGCCGACAATTTGCGCGACGTATTAATGCAAGGCCGCGCAATTGTCGCTTCACCAGCTGAAATTGCCGAATGGCGCCTAGATTACCTAGGTACCGTGGTTGATTTCGACCAACTAGTTACCACTGGCCAAGCACTGCAAGCAATCCTTGGTAACATTCCATTAATCGTCACTAACCGCACTGCAGCAGAAGGTGGCAAAACAGAATATTCCGAAGCAGCTTATATTGCATCTTACCGAGCACTAATTGAGGCGGAGGTTGCCAATGCGATCGATGTCGAATTTTCGCAATCAGATCACACTATCGCTGAATTAACACATTTAACCAATAATAGTGACACTAAATTAATTTTGAGTCATCATGACTTCAAAGGCACGCCACTGACAAATGACTTAATTTTTCTCTACTCAAGAATGGCCAAATTGAATCCGGACATGGTCAAGTTGGCGGTTACCCCTAACAGCCGCGAAGATGTTTTACATTTAATGAATGCTACCGTAGCGGCCGACCGTCAAATTGAGCCGCCAATTATTTCTATGTCAATGGGGGACCTAGGAAAAATAACCAGAGTAGCTGGTGAACTGTTTGGCAGTGTCGCCACATTTGCATCAGTAGTAGAAAGTTCAGCCCCAGGTCAATTGTCGGCTGAACATTTACGCACGGTGATGGAATTGATTAATTTAAATTGAGACGAAAAAAAACGTTCACTTTTGAACGCCTTTTCCCGTTATATCTATCTAAAAAATTTATTTATAAAAATTAATAACTCAACAAACGACTGAAACTTAAATACTTCAAGTCGTTTTTTTATTTTTCAAGTTCCAATTCAGCTTTCAATTCCAAAACGCGTACTTCAATTTCATCACGAACTTTCCGAAACACCGTCAAAATTTCTTCCTGGGTGCCATTTGCCTGCGCTGGATCACGTAACGGCCAGTGCAATTTTTTGACGCTGCTTGGAGTGACTGGACATCTGTCCCTTGCATCCCCACATAAAGTAACCACTAAATCACTACTAAATAGAAAGTCGGTGTCAATTAATTTCGAAAACTGGCTTGAAATATCAATATTATTTTCCGCCATTACCTGCACTGCTAACGGGTTTAAACCATGAGTTTCTAGCCCAGCACTTTTTACTTGCCACTTGGACCCCATAATTTGTTTAGCAAAACCCTCTGCCATTTGACTGCGGCACGAATTTCCGGTGCATAAGAAGTAGATTTGCTTCATTGTTGAGGATCCTTTCTGAGAGTTATTGTCATTAGGATAGCAAAGGATTTGTGTCGCTACAAGCAAATAGCACTGAGATTTGGATCCATTCGTTCACTGCTTTGTTGTCTAAATGTGTTCGCAGCCGCAAGCTCCTGCGTGTAACCATAAAAAGCAACGAATGGACCAAAAAAACAGACCCATTTGTTCACTGCTTTGTTGTCTAAATGTGTTCGCAGCCGCAAGCTCCTGCGTGTAACCATAAAAAGCAACGAATGGACCAAAAAAACAGACCCATTTGTTCACTGCTTTGTTGTCTAAATGTGTTCGCAGCCGCAAGCTCCTGCGTGTAACCATAAAAAGCAACGAATTGGTCCAAAAACGGACCCATTCGTTGCTTTTTACCGTTACACTCCGGAGCTTTAACGCGGCTGCTCACACTCTTAAAATTCCTTTTTCCACCACTCCCACATATCTTTTTGCGTGTTCGATGATTTCCGTAAATTCAGTTAATTCTGCGTGGGGGTGGGTCTTCATGAACACCTTGGTTTCTTCTTGAATTTGGTTCATGACCATTGTCATCATCGTGTAAACCAGGTCGTAGTCCACTTCTGGGCGTAGTTCTAATCGATCTAAAACAGGCGTAATCAATTCTTGCAAACTAACATTAGTTGCCCTTGCATAAACTGCCTTGATACCGGCTTTGACCTCTTTTGGTGCTTTTTCTGCAATGACGTAACCATCCATCAAAACACCAAATTCATCTGGATATTGGAGCTGCAACTCAATTTTGTACTTAGTGGCACGGACAATCATTTCCACCAAATCAGTTGAATTGTGCCACACACTGTAATCAGCAACGCCTTCAATTTTATCAAACGCTTGTTGCAATACCGCCACAAATAAGTGTGCTTTATTGCCAAAATAACGAAAAATAATGCCCTTCGACACGTCCGCCTCTTGTGCAATCACATCTGTTTTAGTTGTGCGATAACCGTGAACCGCAAAATTGTGCATCGCACTTGCTAAAATGCGTTGTACTTTAGCTGGATCCTTTGGCACTGTGGGTGTTTCGTCAACCATTGAGTTACTCCTCTCTTAATTTTCAACCATATCTCTTCGTTTGTAACAGATAAAGCCAACAATAAATAATATTAACGCAAGTGCCGTCATTTCTAAAGCTAAATCCCATTGAACGTTGTGCAGTGGTACCTTATTAACCCAACCATAAGGAGTCAAATTAACTGCCCAATCAGGTAAATCCAGCAAACCACCTAAATATAATGAGATAAAACCATACGCAGGCAAAAGCCAACTAATCGTTTGTATCCGCGGCAATAGTCCAGCCAACACAGCTGTTGCACTGACAACCACTAAGAGTGCTGGTAGATAGCCATAAAACGCTTGTAAGAAACGATCCAGCGATATATGAACATCTGCAGATTGCCCCGCAGCATACATCCCTAAAATACCCAGCAATAAACCCAAAACTCCTGTAATCAATGCAACTGCGATATAGCTGCAATATAGCTGCAATCGTGAAACAGACTTGGCGTGAATCTGTTCCAACCACCCCTTACGTTCATCACCATTAATTTTCATCACCGTTTGCATGGCAGGAATTGTACTCATGACAACGAAAACAATCGCCAAGAGTGAAGCAAAATTCAAAATGACGACGCGATTAGCAGCATCCACTGCATTGCCACCCATTAATTGGACCATCATCGGATTGGTTTTCATAATATCCCCAACTGTACCGAAAATAGAACCATAGCTGGCCCCCAGCACCAACATCCCAATCATCCAAACAATAAAACTAATTCGCTCTAACCGGAAGATTAAGGAAAATGGACCTGCCAACACTACAGATGCCCGCTTGCGTCCCGGTTTGGTCACAATTAAGCCAGCACCAACATCCCGATGTGCCTGGGCATAAAAAGCAATCATTATCATTAGAAGTGCCCCTATAAGCATTGCACCAACCGGCCACCAGTTATTAGTTTCATAAATCGCCAATTTTTCAATCCAACCAAACGGAGACCACCAAGTATAGTCAGGATTTTGCACGTCAGTTAGCATGCGGAGCAAGAACAACAAGCCCATTACTAAATAACTTAAAATAGTAGCGCCCCGTGAATTGTCACTCAGCTGAGCCATCAATAGCGACGCACATCCAAACATAAAGCCAAAGGCAGCTAATCCTAAACCAAACAGCCAACTACCAGCAGCATCAGCGCCATCCATCTTTGCCGCTATTAAACTTAACGCTTCCAAAATGCCAATAAACAAGTTAATAATAAATAATTCAGCCGTTGCAGCAATTAAGGGTGCGTGTTTACCAACTCCATGTGCACGAATTAACTCCAACACACCACTATCTTCTTGTGCCCGGGTACTACGAACCGCAAAATAAATGTTCATCATTGCCATAAACAAACCCATGAAAACCATCATTTCCATCGCATAAATTAAGGCTGAATTATATGGTGGCTGCGCTGTAAACGGTCCAAACAAAGACACCATAGCCGGAGTTTTTAATGTTGTGACAATTGACTTCATGGCTGATTTAGTGCCATACAAACTATCAAACTTGCCCGCAGCTACGCCCATTAATCCAACAATACAAACTAGCCAAACAATGATTCTAAACCAATCCTTACGCAGATAAAATCTGGTCAAAAAACCGGCCTGTTTGAAATTACTATTGTGCATCACTCTTCACCCCTTGACTGTCATTATTGTAGTAGCGCAAGAAGAGATCTTCTAGTGTTGGTGGCGTACTTTGCAAACTAACAATCCCCTTAGCTGCCAACAATTCCATCGCCGCATCAATTTTTTCTGAATCAACTGAAAATGAAACTTTATTTGTTTGCTTCGAGTCTTCCTTTATATTATGAACTCCATCAATTTGGTCTAATTCACTAACCGGCTCATTTGTTTGAACGGTGATCACGGTGCGCGTTAAGTGCCTCATTTCATCTAACGAACCTGTCTCAATAATTTTACCTTGCCGAATGATTCCAATTCGGTCACACATTCGTTCCACTTCAGATAAAATATGACTTGATAATAAAATACTCTTTCTCTGTTGTTTTAATTGCAGGACATTTTGCTGAAAAATTTCTTCATTCAACGGATCCAGCCCAGATGTTGGTTCATCAAATATATATAAATCAGCTTCGGTTGATAAGGCCGCAATCAAAGCAACTTTTTGTCGATTTCCCTTTGAATACGTACGTGATTTTTTGGTTGGATCAAATTCGAATTGTTTAATCAACGCATCTGTTCTGGCGCTGTGTTTTTGGTGATTGAGTTTCAAAAGCAAATCGATCACTTCACCACCTGTTAAATTGGGCCATAAATAGACATCCCCGGGCACATAGGCCAACCGCCCATGAATTGCGACCGCATCATGCCAAACATCTTGGCCAAAAATCGTTGCAGAGCCACCACTGGCACGTAAAATACCTAACAAAACCCGGATAGTGGTCGATTTCCCTGCACCATTAGGGCCAATAAAGCCAAATACTTCTCCTTTGCGGACATCAAATGTAATGTCCTCCAATGCTTGCACCTTGCCAAACTTTTTTTGTAAGTGATTAATTTCAACTATTTTTTCTACCATGATTACCGCTTCCTCCCTGAAGTCGTGCATCATTTTTATTCGTCAAATGAGGTTTCTTTTTCATTTGCGCCATGAGTATAGCTCCTTTTGACTCGTTAGTCAATGACCAATGAGTCAATACATGCAAACTTGCCGTATTAAGTTGATATACCAGCGATAAGCGGCCTGATGTTTTTTTTGTTAGATCATATTTTTGACTAATTGGCTGGGAGCGGTAAACTAGTTAGTAAATATACCTGTCTTACTCGAAAGGATTAGCATAATGAAAAATTTAAAAGCATGTACTACTATTTTAGTCGGTAAAAAAGCCAGTATTGATGGCTCCACAATGGCTGCTCGTAATGACGATACTTTTCTGCCGTTAACCCCCCAACGTTTTGTCATCTATCCCAGTGTCAGCGGTCGCCACGAAACTTTAACTTCAGGCCAAAATGGATTTAGCGCACCACTACCTGAAAACGGCTATCGTTATCAAGGAACACCCAATGTCGATGTCGAGCACGAAGGCGTTTATGATGAAAACGGCTTTAATGAAAAAAATGTCGGTATGAGCGCCACTGAAAGTGTATACGCTAACGAACGAGTATTAGCATTTGATCCATTAGTTTCAAATGGACTAGCTGAAGATTCAATTGTTGCCATGGTATTACCATTCATTAATTCAGCCAAAGAAGGCGTCACCTACCTTGGTAGTCTGATCGCCAAATATGGGTCGCCTGAAGGTAACGGTGTTATCTTTAGTGATGCCCATGATGTTTGGTACATGGAGATTGTCACTGGTCATCACTGGGTCGCACAACGAATTCCTGATAATTCATATGCCGCAACTGGCAATCGGGTAGCCATTCAAGAAGTGGACTTTACTGACAATGCGAATTTCTTATGGTCTGATGGTATCCAATCTTTTGTCACCGATAACCATCTGAATCCCGACCAAACTGGGTGGAATTTCCGCCATATTTTTGGGACGGCAACTGAGTTTGATCAACATTACAACACGCCCCGTCAATGGTACGCCCAATTACAACTCAATCCAGAAATCGACCAGTCACCGGAAGATTTTGATTTACCATTCATTCGCCAAACGACGCATAAAATTAGTTTAGAAGATGTAGAAGCTATTTTGAGCAGCCACTATAATGGTACTCAATTTGATCCATTAGGACACGGTTCAAACGAAGATAAGCACCGTTACCGTCCCATTTCATTGAGCCGAACACAAAACTCACATGTGTTGCAAGTCCGTAATGACGCCCCTGAACAAGCCGCTGCCATCATGTGGCTATGTTTTGGTATCCCTGCTTTCACGCCATATGTACCGTTTTTCGGTAATGCTACCAAAACCGACGCGAGTTACAGTGACACCCCGCTTGAATTAAATATCGATTTAAAGAGTGCTTACTGGATGTATCGCACATTGTCAATGCTAGTTGAATCCCATCACGCTAAATTCATCCAAACTGATTTAGACTATTTGAAGGAAACGCGGGAATTCCATTATCGGTTTGTTGCCCAAACTATCAAGCAAGCGCAATCCATGACCGGCAAAGAATTAACAAGCTTTTTAACTAACCAAAATCAAAAAATGACTAATGAAATGGCCCAACGAACTAAAAAAATAATTGAACAATTAATCATGCACGGCTTACAATTATCGACACTAACATTTACCATGGATAAAAATTTATAAACCAAATATTAGTACCGCCAGTTTGCGACAACCCGTCGTAAACTTTTTTTATCTCATTAAATTAAAACCAATATTATGATACAATAACCTTTGTGTCTTTTTTTCGAACGCAACAAATAAATTTATTCGAGGTGACAATTTTGTCAAATGACGTCAATTATGGCGACCAACCCCTCGACCAAAACGGCCGACCGTATAATCGTCTTGCTTTAGTTTTTACCCTGTTAATCGGTACATTTAGTACCTTTTTAACTTCGACCATGCTGACAACTGCATTTCCAACGCTGATGAAATCATTTAATATTTCAGCAACTACCGTGCAGTGGCTGACAACCGGTTTTATGCTGATGATGGGAATTGTGATCCCAATTACAGGATTTTTCCTGTAACGGTTTGATACCCGTAAACTATATTTGGCAGCGATCGTAATTTTCTTCATTGGTACGATTATTTGCTATTTTGCTCAAAGCTTTTGGATCATTTTATTTGGCCGGTTAGTTGAAGCAGCCGGCGTTGGCATCACTTCACCAGTTTACCAAACGATTATGACTTCTATTTTTCCGCCATCACAACGTGGTGCAGCGATGGGATGGA
>NZ_AWTT01000014.1 GCF_000876205.1 Paucilactobacillus wasatchensis
CGTTAGTGGCTTTGCAAGTGTTCAAATATTTTTGGAGGTGTAATATAGATACTTAATTCGCTGTTCGGCAGTTAAATACATTAAGAATCTCAAAGAAAAATAACATATTGATATGGGGTTAAATTGAGTGCATGTTTGAAGTTATATCAATTGAGTTATTTTACAGATTGCTTGTTTCAAGACCACCGAATTTCTAAACCAATAGGAAAGAGGCTCTAACGTGAAAACAAATAAATCAGAAAAAGAAGTTGTGGCAACAACTAGTTCGAATAGTAAGAGTTTGGACGAAATCAATGGCAGTATCAGTGTTCCAAAAAATGCAGGCTTTTGGAGAACCTTTTCGGCCTACATTGGACCAGGTGTTTTAGTCGCAGTTGGTTACATGGATCCAGGTAACTGGATTACTTCAATTGCTGGTGGAGCACAGTTTAAATACACATTACTTGCGGTAATTTTAATTTCAAGTTTGATTGCAATGCTGTTGCAATCAATGGCTTCAAAGTTAGGAATAGTCACCGGGCGTGATTTAGCTCAACTGACTCGCGAAAGAACTTCCAAAGGAATGGGAATTTTTTTGTGGATTGTTACTGAACTAGCAATTATGGCCACTGATATGGCTGAAATTATTGGTTCAGGGATTGCGCTAAAGTTACTCTTTAATCTACCGTTAATTGTGGGTATTTTGATTACGACGGCGGACGTTTTAGTTTTACTTTTGCTGATGAAACTAGGATTCCGCAAAATTGAAGCAATTGTAGCAACACTAGTCGCTGTTATTTTGATGGTCTTTGCATACGAAGTACTATTGGCGCAACCGAGCATTGGCGGAATTTTAAAAGGTTATATTCCATCAGACAAAATTATTACCAACCAACCAATGTTATTCCTGTCACTAGGAATCGTTGGGGCAACCGTTATGCCGCATAATTTATACCTTGGTTCATCGATTTCGCAGACCCGGGAAGTGGATCGCAGTAAGAGCGAGAATGTGGCTAAAGCAATCAAATTTGCTACGATTGACTCTAATGTTCAACTGTTTATTGCATTTATTGTTAATAGTTTATTATTGATTTTGGGAGCTGCTCTTTTTTACGGTACTAATAGTTCACTGGGTCGATTTGTAGATTTGTTCCACGCCTTGAGTGATAGTCAAATTGTTGGCGCAATTGCTAGTCCATTTTTAAGTATGTTGTTCGCAGTTGCTTTGTTATCTTCCGGTCAAAGTTCAACAATTACTGGAACGTTGTCAGGTCAGATTATCATGGAAGGATTCATTCGACTGAAATTACCACTGTGGGTTCAACGGTTAGCTACTCGTTTACTAGCAGTAACACCCGTGTTGATTTTTGCTTTTTACTATCACGGTAACGAAGCAAAAATTGAAGAATTACTGACACTATCACAAGTATTTTTGAGTGTTGCATTACCATTTGCGGTCATTCCGTTAGTGATGTATACCAGTAATAAGAAATTAATGGGTGAATTTGCCAATAAGGCCTGGGTAAAATATAGTGCCTGGGCAGCAACCATTATTTTGATTATTTTGAATGTGTACTTGATTGCGCAAACAATCAGTGAAATATAAGATTTTGTATCGGCAACTACCGGCTAATTGGTAGTTGCCTTTTTTTTAACAAACCGAACTTGTTATTGAATGTTTTAATTTTACACGAAAAAAATTGCTCTACTATTTTTCAGCTGGACGAGGGGTGACACGCAAAATTGTTTTACGTTTTGCTTCAGGTACCCGCCGAAAATCGGAGGGGCAAATTTCTTTGTGCACTTTACTTGTACGTGTGTAACCAGCCCGAGTTGTGAATTGCTCCAATGTCTGAAAGCTGAGGCGGGTTAAATAAATATTGCTAATCGTCAGCTTCAACGAACACGTTTTCAAAGATATGAATGACCGGAAAGCTGATTTAGCCACTATAAGGCTAGTTTGTGGAGGGCGTTAAGTCTATTTAGTTATGGTCTAATTTGGTTTTAGTTTCAATTTAACTAATAAACTGTAGCACAGCGATAAACAATAATTATTTATTGTTATTCGATAAAACAATTGCTATAATAACATTAATTAGCAAGGAGGAAGATAATCATGCGCAAAGAAACCATCTTTTTAAAGCTAGTGATTGTTGCACTAGCAATTGCCGTCTTAGTTGGCTCGTTTTTTGCCATTCCAGCATTAATTCAAGTGGCAATTGAATTTCACAATCGGTATAGTTATTTGTTTATTGGTGGCGCAATCGGTGTGACCGCCACGGCGATTTTATTTTGGTTAATAACGTGGCAATCGTATAAAATTTTACTGTTAATTGATCATGACAATGCGTTTTCACAAGTCACAGTTTCAATTTTACGATTAATCAAATTTTTTTCAGCAGGCATCGGAATTGTCTACGTGCTAGAATTGCCATCGTTATACGTGGCGGCGGATCATATGGATGCTCCAGGAGTGTTGGCAATTGGAATTATCTTAACGGGTGCCGCAATTGTCATTAGTGTTTTTGCGGCGCTGTTACAAAAGTTGTTGGCGAATGCAGTTAACTACAAATCTGAAAATGATTTGACGATTTGAGGTGGCCAAAATGGAGATTGTAGTTAATTTAGACGTAATGTTAGCCAAACGGAAAATGAGTTTGACTCAGTTAGCTCAGCAAGTTGGTATTACAATGGCTAATTTGTCGATTTTGAAAACAGGTAAGGCAAAGGCAATTCGTTTTTCTACGCTTGCTTCAATCTGTGCAACGTTAGATTGTCAGCCGGGGGACATTTTGGAATTTAAGGCATAATAGTCATTTATCCAAAAAAGATGGAGCCTGCTTGAACACAAATTTGTGTTCAGCAGCGCTCCATCTTTTTTATTAATCACGATGTAATAAAGTACTAATTAAACTAATCACACCAATAGAAGAACTCGGAAAGGCGAAAATCATCTGATCGAGTGCAGTGGCGGATAAATGGCCATCGATAATCATGGTAATCAGATTAATTAAGTCAGGAGCATCATTACCATAAATATTGGCCCCAACTAAATAATTATCTTGATCTAAAATTAGTGTTAGTTCAGCGTCAACTTCATTTTTATACTGGAATAGCAATTGCTTACCGTAAGGAACCACTTGGGTGTGATACTTGTCTGACGCTTCGGCTTCTCGTGTTGTAACGCCAATTTGTGCCAACCGTGGCAGTGAGAAGACAACCGAAGGAATTGCTGGGTAGTTGATTGCTGTGTCATTTCCTAGTAGTTGTTGGGCAATATAGTTAGATTCAAATGTCGCTGTGGGTGTGAGCCGTGGGATTTGCTTATCAATCACATCACCACTCGCATAAATATTGTTAACTGATGTTCGTAAGTGGTCGTCGACAACAATACCACCACGAGTTGTTTGAATAGCAATTTCTTCGAGTCCAATATTTTCAATATTAGGAATGCGGCCGGTGGCGTCAATGACATAATCAGTTTTGATTTGAAGATTGTTGGTAGTACTGATTTCAAAGTGATCGCCCTTGGCAATAACTTGAGCGGCAGCTTCATTAAAGTGAAATTTTACGCCGGCTGCTTCAAGCTTAGCGACTAATTTGGCAACGTGATATTGATCAAAGGAGCTGAGAGCATGGTCTGCAAATTCAATAATTTCAACGGTAGATCCTAGCTCAACGGCAATTGTAGCAAATTCTAATGAAATTATACCAGCGCCAATAAATGTGATTTTCTGAGGCATGGTTTCTAAATCAAGAAAATCACGACTATCATGTAAGAATTCTCGTCCGGGGATGTTCAGTTTTGCAGGGCGTTGACCAGTACCGATGACGATATTTTTAGCGGTCAATTTTTGCTCATTTACGGCTACTGTATTAGTATCAATCAATTTAGCAGCACCCATAACAATGTCGATTCCTAATTGATTGAATAAGGCAGTCATTTGCAATGGTAGTGGGTCAATTGCTTTATGTTTATATGCCATCAACTCAGTCCAATTGATGGCTGTGTTGTCAGTTACACCAATTCCATTGTATTGCTTTAGCTGAGCAAGTAACTCAAACGGTCCATCCAATAAAATCTTAGGGTCGCAGCCATAATTTGTGCAAGTACCAGCAATTTGATCTTTTTCAATCATCGCTACTGATTTGCCCGCTTGTTTTAAAGTGACTGCAGCGTGCCAGTTAGCATGGCCACTACCGATAAAAATAACATCATAATTTTTCATTCTAAATTCCTCCATTTGACCTTTAATCGTGCACGACTGATTTGAGTAATAAAAAAGGCAATTATGCCAAAGTCTCTGCTAATGCCTCTACCAGTTCATTATTCATAGCCAAAGCAGCTCGATACTTGTCGATATCAAGTTGCTGGTGACTGACACACTTATCAATTGCCTTGTAAATATGTTTTTGTTGCTCGTTTGCTAGTGGTGTTAATTTGATTTTAAGTTGACGTCGGTCCGACTCCGGTTGAAATCTTGCCACCCAACCAGCTTTTTCTAATCGTTTCAGTAGGGGTGTGAGTGTGTTACTATTTAAGTTTAATTCTGTCCCTAATTCGTGCAGGTTTTGTTCATCATGTTCCCATAATGACAGTAATACTAAGTACTGGGGGTAGGTTAAGGCAAATGGTTCGAGTGCCTGTTGGTAAAACTTGTTGAATAGACGACTAGCATTGTAAATGGAAAAACAAAGTTGGTTGGTTAATTGCATTTCATCGTTAATCAATTTTATCCCTCTTTTCAATCGTGCGCGATTAGTATGCACTTAGAATATTAATTTTGCAATAACAAAATTTACTTTTCAAAAATTAGCTAGTAGAATGGAATAACGGCAAAATCGGATTTAAATCGGGGTAATGAAATGAAAAAAAGAACGATGGCGGCTAAATATTGGCAGCGAGGAAGAGCAATTGCTGCAGCCGGAAATGTCACGATTGAGGATATTGATCGTAGTCAGCAGACGGCGCAAGCAACTGTTTATGGCACACATCCTTATCATGTTTATGTACGAGAAAGATTAAATCAGTTTGACGATTGTGATTGCCCTTTTTTCGAAGGTAATGGTTACTGCAAACATGTTGCGGCGGTGATTGAGTTATTAAAACAACAGAAGCGTCCCATTGAGGAGTTGTTTGATAGTGGGGTTGAGCCAATCGACGATGCTACTGATTTTGGCAAGACTAAATCAGCTGACACGTTTCGTTTTTTTAGAGACCGTGAAACCAGAATGGGCGATGAAAGTGGTCAGTTGTTTTTAGAGGATCTGAAACTACCGTCAAGGCGATATTTTGAGTTGCCAAGTGCAAATGAAGTCGATCATTTGACGATTGAAGTGACATTGGAGATTGCAGAGGTATATCAAAGTATTAGTGCAGGCCATTTTCAAAACCGGTTCTTTCTTAGTTTGCGGGTGGCAGATATTGCTGAACAAAAGTTTTATGTGGTCAATAACATCAATCTTTTTTTGGAAGCATATCAAACCGAGACGGGCTATAAAACGGGTGGCAAGCGGATTTTTGAACTGCGTGGTAGTGTCTTTGCAAAGCCAGAACGCGAATTATTGGACTATTTGATTTTAGCCGGGCAAGAACCCGTCGTTGAAAATGCCGAATTCGACAAGGCCAAATATTTTTTACTACCGACTAATTCCGTGCAACAAGTACTCAAAAAAAGTGCCGAATTACCAAACTTTAGATTTCATCCTGTGATGGGCCAGCCATATTATCACCAAATCGAACAAAAAAAGTTTGCTCCGGATGATGGGTTGTTACTGGGTAAAATTGAAACTGTCGCCGATGGTTATAATTTAACCATTAAAACAAACTTACAGTTATACGTTGAAGCCAACATGCTCGCGGTGAATGAAAATCAAATCTATCAACTCAACTTGCCACAAATGAAAACCATCAGTCAAATTTTGGATAGATACCATGCTGTAACTGATGAAATGCGACGTTACCAGTGGCGCTTGAAAGAAGCTTCAGATGCTAGCGTGCTGCATTTTCCGGCTGGCAGTGAAACGCAACTCAACAAATTCGTTGAACTGTTTAAGACAGTTGGAATTATGACGGCGCCGGAAGAACTCTTTGTTAGTGATATGACCCCTCATTTTGATTTGAACAAGAATGAGGATCAACTTGAACTACAGCTTTCGTTTGAATATTCGACTGACGAGAGTGCACCAGTCAGACGAAACCTAGCCAAGGAAAAGCAAGCACAGCGGTATTTATTGAATTTAGATTTTACTTCGATTAATAACGACAATCACTGGCAAAAAGAGTTTGTGGACGCAGAAGTTATGTATGATTTTATTGTTCGCGAACTTCCTAACTTGCGTCAAAATGGCATTGTTACTATTTCCGATGAACTACAAAATTTAGTGAATGATGCTACTGAATTGATTCCCAATATCAACGTAGCCGAAACGGGTGGTTTTTTAACCATTGAATTTTCGGTTGCTGGAATTGGTGAAGACGAGGTTGACGGGATCCTCGAACAGTTAGAGGACGTTCAGCGACCATATATTGAACGGCCAGATGGATCAATTTTAGTGGTCGATGAGTCATTTAAAAAGGTGTCTGCTGCGCTGGTCAAGATTCGCCAGCAGGGAAAAATAAAAAATGGTAAAGTTCAGGTGCATGCTTCTCAGGCGCTAGCCATTCAAGCGGCATTAGGCGATTCGGCCCAGTTTGACCAAAAGTTTCAACAATTAACTGTTAATTTAGCCCATCCAGAAAAATTTAGATTTGAGCAGATCAAGCCAGTTAATGCTAATTTGCGGCCGTACCAGACCACTGGAATTAAATGGTTAGAGATGCTTGATTCTTATAATTTTGGTGGCATTTTGGCCGATGAAATGGGACTTGGTAAAACACTACAAATGATTGCATTTTTGATTAACCATCTGGAAGCGGACAAGACAAATCTTGTAGTGTCACCAGCGTCACTGATTTACAATTGGCAAGCAGAATTCAAAAAATTTGCACCAGCAATTAATGTGGACGTTGTCGATGGTACCAAGGAAAATCGGCGAGAGTTAATTAACGATTCCACTGCGGATATTTTAATTACTAGTTATAATAGTGCACGGTCTGATATTGCAGATTATCAGAAATTAACACTTAATTATTTGATTTTAGATGAGGCGCAATATGTTAAAAACTCGAGTACGAAGACCAGTCAAAGCTTACGTAAATTAACGCCTAAAAACACGTTTGCACTATCTGGAACCCCAATTGAAAATCGAGTAGAGGAGTTATGGTCAATTTTTGAGATTGTCATGCCAGGTCTCTTACCCAGTAAAAAAGCGTTCAAAAAATTAATGCCACAAGAAGTGGCCGTGAGGGTGAAGCCATTCATTATGCGGCGAGAAAAGGCAACCGTTTTAACAGAATTACCTGAAAAAGTTGAATCTAATTTATACAATGAGCTAACCAAGGAACAAAAAACCGTTTATTTGGCTCAGTTGAAACAGATGCAGGTTAAAGTAAAGGGAATGTCTGGTACTACATTTGTGAAAAATAAGCTTGAAATTTTAGCCGGATTAACGCGCTTACGCCAGATTTGTGACACACCAGCATTATATCTAGATGATTATCGGGCTGAATCTGGTAAAATTGAGCAACTAAGCGAAATTTTACGACAAGCCCAAGATAATAATCGACATGTACTGATTTTTTCACAGTTTACGGGGATGCTCGATATTATTGAGCGCAAATTGACAGCCCAAGGATTAGATACATTTATGATTCAAGGAAATACGAAGCCTAAAGACCGATTAGCGATGGTAAATGCATTTAATAAAGGTGATAAAAACATTTTCTTGATTTCACTAAAGGCCGGTGGAACAGGATTAAATTTAACCGGTGCGGATATGGTTATTTTGGTAGATTTATGGTGGAATCCAGCCGTGGAAGACCAAGCAACAGCCCGAGCTCATCGAATTGGTCAAAAGAACAAAGTGGATGTGTTCCGCTTGATTACGAAGGGGACAATTGAAGAGCAAATTTACAAACTGCAGGAAAAGAAACGGAATTTTGTCGATCAAGTTCTAAGTGGTACCGAAAACAAAGGAACATTGACCGAAGAGGAAGTGCGGGTAATTTTGGGGATTTAAATGTGTACAGTAATCTGTTAATTACGCATTAAATTAGGTGCGAAAGTAAGTTTTTATTGAATAAAATAGTATATTTTGAATTTTTATGTGAATATTACTAGAAGTTGCTTAAGTTAGCCTTGTTCAGATTAACTTTGTTTAAATCCACTTCTTTTTGTTCCGTTGATTTTATACACTAGTATCAACTTAAAAAAGAAGGAGTGGTATTAATGTTATTAGACCGCGATGAAAAAATACAAAACATAGTTGCCGCACAAATTATCCGGGTATTTTATCCATTTGTCATTGCCAAAACAGAAACAGGCCAATTTTTAAAAGTTAATTTGTCGGATACGGAAACAAATGACCCACTATTTTGGGATGAATTAGTTAGTATATTACAAGCACGTTTGTGGGTGCCAATTGGACGTAAATATCACCAGTTATTAGATGATGGTTGGTTAGTTGAACCGGCAATTGTCTAAGTAATAAAAAAGCTCACTAATTTAGTGGGCTTTTTGTTACATACAAGTATTTCAATTATTGTGTTCCATATGCTCACTGTCGCTCTGATTTGCTTAGTGAGAAAACTGCCACACAGCCTAAACCAGTATGGCTACCAATCGTCGGGCCAATATGTTCGATTAACACTTGTGCTTGCGGAATACTGGCAATAATTATGGATTGAATAACTTTAGCAGCATCATCTGCCTTAGTGGTGGCAATAATAATTCTAGGATTTTTGTGATTGGCAATTGTTGCCAGCGTGTTTTGCGCTAGAGCTTCTAATGACTTGTTGCGCGAGCGAGCCTTTTTAACCACTCGTAAATGGCCGTTTGTATCTACGTCCATTACTGGCTTAATGTGAAGAAGGGAGCCAAGAGTAGCTGAAGTGCGTGAAACGCGACCGCCATGATATAGGTAATTAAGATCGTTAACAGTAAACCATTGACGATAGAATAGTCGCTTAGTTGTCAACCAGTTGGCCAGTTCGTCGATTGGCATGCCCGCATTTCTTTTATCAATGGCGTCTAGTACCATTAATCCTTCGCCACAGCTGGCTGCCAGCGAGTCCACCAAATAGATTTGTGCCTCTGGATAATCACTTAGTAAAACTTCCCTGGCTTGTTGGGCGCTGTTGAAGGTGCCGCTCAAGCCAGAAGAAAATCCTAAGTATAAAATCGGGGTGCTTGCCTGGACGTAAGGTTTGAAAAACTCGATAAATTGGCCAATGTTAACCTGCGTTGTAGATGGCATCACACCATTGTCAATCTGTTGGTAAAAATGGTTCAGGACGAACTTGTGTTCCAGATCATCTTTGTAGATTTTGCCATCAATGTCCACATGCATTGAAACAAAATCAACGTTGCTATCTGCAAGGGTTTGGTAGGGTAAATCAAGACCTGAGTCTGTTAATATCTGATACATAATGTACTCCTCTGTTTGCAAATTATACTTACATTTTACGCCATTTAGGTTTGTTCTGGTAGAATCTGTTCAAAATTTTGTTGATAAAATTTATGCCCGCCAATATTAATGCTTATGATTATTACCGCAGAAATGTTTTTTGAAAAAATCAACTCAAAATGGCTTGCCTTCAAGTCGACTTGAAAGCCTAGATATGTTTGTGTTAAAAAAGAAAGGATGATTGTATATGACAAAAAGGGTAGTTGTAGTTACAGGTGCATCTAGTGGAATTGGTGCAGCGACGACAAAATTATTGGTTGAACGGGGAGCAAAAGTAGTTATTGGTGCACGGCGTGAGGAACGCCTGCAAGAACTTGCTACAGAGTTAGGCAACAATGTTATTTATCGTAAAACTGACGTAACCTCTGTGGCAGATGTTAAAGCGTTAATGAATTTGGCCCTAGACAAGTTTGGTCATATTGACGCGCTGTACAACAATGCTGGCATTATGCCAATCGCAAATTTGAGTGAAGACCGACATGCTGAATGGAAAAATATGTTAAATATCAACGTAATGGGAGTACTTAACGGCATTTCCGCAGCACTGCCGGTTATGAAGCAGCAGGGTTACGGCCATATTTTGGCAACAGATTCACTTGCCGGCCATTTGGTGATGCCCGAATATGCCGTTTATTGTGGGACTAAGTTTGCTGTGCGGGCAATCATGGAAGGATTACAGCAAGAGGAACATAATAACGGCATTCGTTCGACAATTATTTCTCCTGGTGCAGTCAACACAGAACTTTATTTGTCTGAAAGTAATGAAGCAGTTGGAAAAGCGTTGAAGGAATCGTGGCAACAACCAAACACTGCCTTAAGCCCGGAGGATGTTGCTGAAGCGGTTGTGTACGCAATTTTTGCGCCAACCAGAGTCAATGTGAGCGAGATTTACTTGCGGCCAGCTGGTCAATTGCTTTAGATGAACAAGAATATTTAGATTAATTGTAATCGTAGATACTGGGTCTCATGCTCTGATTGTTGTATGATAACGATATAATCTGCGAATGGAGGGTTCAACTTGGATATTAAAACAGTTAGTGAAAAATTCGATTTGCCAGCGCCTACTTTACGATATTATGAAGAGGTGGGGTTGATTCCACCAGTTCATCGCAATACTAGTGGTTATCGTGATTATGACGAAATTGATCTGGAATGGGTTAATTTTGCCAAATGCATGCGTGAAACGGATATTTCAATTGATGTTTTGAAGGAATATGCTGTTTTAGCTCAGCAGGGTGAACAAACAGCAGCGCAGCGGAAACAAATTCTTATTGAACAGCAGAATGTACTGGAACAAAAAATGAAAACATTACAACATACGCACGATTTTCTGGATAATAAAATCGCTACTTATGAGCAACATGCTAAGCAAATGGAGAAAATTTTCAAAAATTAATATAAAATACTTGCCTTCAAGTCGACTTGAAGGTTTATTCTTTTCTATGTTGAAAAAATGAAAGAAGGCATAGAACTTGAATAATAAAGTACAAGAGCAATTGACACTTAATAACGATGTGGTATTGCGCAATAGAATTGTGATGTCACCGATGACGACATGGTCAGCTAATAATGACCAAACTGTTTCCAATGCAGAGGTAAATTACTACGGAGCTCGGGCCAAAAGTGTAGGAATGGTGATTACCGGTTCCAGTCACGTCCAGGAAAATGGGGTCGGCTTTGCTAACGAATTAGGAACATATGACGATCGTTTTATTCCCGGATTAACCAAATTAGCGGGTGCAATCAAAACTGGCGGTGCCAAAGCTATTTTGCAATTGAATCATGCTGGTGACAAAGCGTTACCCCAATTTATTAATAATGGGGATGTAGTTAGTTCCAGCGCGGTACCTGCATTAGAAACACCATTTGCACCCGCACAGACGCCACGAGATCTGCAAGAAAATGAAATTTTGCAAGTAATTCAAGCTTTCGGTGCTGCGACTAAACGAGCCATTCAGGCTGGATTTGATGGCATTGAAATTCATGGGGCGCACGGTTTTCTGATTCAAAATTTCTTGTCACCACATTATAATCAGAGAACCGATCAATGGGGTGGCAGCTTGGATAATCGATTACGTTTTGCGATGGCAGTGGTTGATGAAACCAAGAGCACAGTTGCTAAATATGCTGATGAAAAATTCATTATCGGTTACCGGATTACTCTGGAGGAACCAGAATCTGATGGATTACGGTTCCGTGATACTGAAGAATTGCTTGAACGATTAATTGATAAGAACATCGGTTATTTGCATCTTTCGTTAGGGGATGCACTGACAAATCATTCACGAGTTAATGATGATAATGAGCCGTATATTGAAAAAATTGCTAAATTAGTTAACCAGCGAGTTCCATTGATGGCGGCAGGTTCACTGAATTCGTTGGACAGAATGGATGCTGCGCTAAACAGTGGTCTAGATTTGGTGGCTGTTGGTCAAACATTGGTTGCTAATCCTGATTTATTTAGTGATGAACCGGTATCGCTGACGTTGTCTGAAAATGAATTAACTTCGATTAACTTACCAAAAACAATGTTTGATGCGGTTAAACAGTTAGGTAAGCAAGGTGTTTTTAATTTTAAGTTTACAGATTAGGAGGATTAAGTGATGGCAAATGTATTAATCATAGGAGCGAACGGTGCAATTGCAAGGTTAGTGCGAACCAAGTTGAAACAGAATAAAGATATGAAATTAACTTTATTTCTGCGTGATAGTCAAAGAATTACAGATTTAGATACGTCCAATGAACGATTAGTTGAAGGGGATGCTTTGAATCAGTCGGATTTGGATGCGGCAATGTTGAATTAGAATGTTGTATATGCCAATTTGGGCGGTCAAGCGGATCAAGCGGCGTTGAATATTGTTGCAAGTATGCAAAAACAGCATGTTAAGCGGCTAATATTTATTACTTCAATTGGGATTTATGACGAAATCCCTGGTAAATTTGGCGAGTGGAATAATCAAATGATTGGGGAATCGCTGGAACCATATCGCCAAGCAGCAGCAACAATTGAGGCGTCAGATTTAGATTACACAATTTTGCGCCCAGCTTGGCTAACTGACAAGAATGAAGTTGATTATGAAACAACGCAAAAAGGCGAGCCTTTTAAAGGAACTGAAGTCTCGCGAAAAAGCGTTGCGGATTATGTGACGAATATTATTAGTAATCCTGAAACTGATGTTAGGGCCAGCGTTGGGCTAGACAAACCGGGCACTAATGGGGATAAACCAAGCTTCTATTAATTACTCTTAAAGCAAAAAAATACCGTTCATTTTATGAACGGTATTTTTGCTGTATATTGTCATAAGTTGTTAGTAAAGTGTTAGATGATTTTTAACCAGATAATGGATAAATTAATTGAGTTTGACTGCACAGATAGGTATTATTAACCGTGCTGAATTAGGGTTATTTGTGTAGGCACATTACAAACAAAATAAATGATTGGGGAAATTGTTTGACAACTATTGTAATTACGGGCGGCACACGTGGCATAGGTGAAGGACTCGCAAAATATTATTTAGCTAATGGGAATAGAGTTGTTATTGTAAGTCGTTCGCAGGGCAAATTAGCAAATGCAATCTATCTGCAAGCTGACTTGAGTTTAGTATCGGAAAATTACAGAGTAGGCCAGATTATCAACGAAAAATATGGTGAAATCGACGGCTTGATTCTCTGTGCGGTTGAGCAAGCATACCGGAAAAATCCGTGGATGACTGAAGAAAAATTTGAGTTTACTTTTGCGCTGCAATATTTGAGCCGATATATTTTATCGCATCAAATTGCCGTAAATGATTTTATTCTAAACATCGCCACTCCTGGAATGGGAGGAACCGTTAACTTTGAGGATTTACAAAGTCTTAAAAATTTTAGCAGTTTAAAGGCGAATTTTAATGGTAATCGACTCAATGACTTACTGGGCGTTTCTTTTACCAATAGCGACATAAAATATATTCTTTATAACCCTATGTCAGTTCGCACAGCTGGTGCACGATCTGTCTTTGTCAATCCAGTGATGCAACTTGTTTTGAAGCTTTGGCATCGTGTGAATGGTAGAGATGTGGCGACGGTTGTAGCAAATATCGTTACGGTATTAAATAAGATTCCAGCAAAGCAATTTATTGCTTATAAGGTTAAAAAACCGGTTAATTTATCGATGAAAACTTTTGACCTGGTCAAAGCGGAAAAACTTAAACAAGAAACACATAAATTGCTTGAGAAAACTGCTGAATAAATTTTGAATAACTAGCTTTTTAAACAATAAAATGCCATCAAATGTTGATTTGACGGCATTTTTTGATTTTTATACAAAGGAGAGTACAGGATTTGAACCTGCGCGCCGGTATTAGCCGGTTCGCCGGATTTCGAGTCCGGTGCATTACCACTCTGCCAACTCTCCAGAAATGATCCAGTAACTAGTATAGCAATCATGTTCGCTGTCGTAAAGTTAAAGTTTTAGTTTATTGCGACCAAAATAGTGGGTAGAACAGCAGCACTCATGTTAAACTTGAATTTGAAAATTGACACCAGAAGGGACCCCAAAACAATGCAAATTGGAATTGATAAACTTGGTTTTGATACAACGCCACTCTACCTAGACTTGAATGATTTGGCGAAAGCGCGGGATGTTGATCCAAACAAGTATTTAATTGGCATTGGCCAAGCAAAGCAAGCTGTCATTCCACCAACCCAGGACATTGTCACCATGGGCGCCAGTGCAGCGGAGCAAATTTTAACTGAGACAGACCGTGAACATTTGTCGACAGTGATCGTTGCGACTGAATCAGGGATTGATAATTCAAAGGCGGCAGCAATCTATATCAAACACTTACTGAAACTAAATGACTATGTGCGTACAATTGAAATGAAAGAGGCTTGTTATGCTGGAACTGCGGCAATCCAATTTGCCCGTGGGTTGATTAGCCTGCATCCTGATGAAAAAGTTTTGGTTATTACGGCTGATATTGCTCGTTATGGCTTAAATACTTCAGGTGAAGTGACGCAGGGTGGTGGTGCGGTTGCAATGATGATCAGTGCTAATCCACATGTGTTGGCAATTGAAGATCCTAGTGTTTCATACAGCCAAGATATTATGGATTTTTGGCGGCCGTTGTACGCTACTGACGCATTGGTGGATGGCAAATATTCTACCAACGTCTATATTGACTTCTTCAAAGCAACGTTAGAACGATACCAACAAAAGACGAATCGCAAATTAGAGGATTTTACAGCATTGGTATTTCACTTACCATTCACTAAGATGGGAAAAAAGGCATTAGAAGCTGTGTTACAAGATCGTGATGATGACACGGCCGCTCGACTACGTGCCAATTTAACGCATAGTCAGAAATTGAATCGTGAAGTTGGCAATCTCTATACCGGGTCACTATATCTTAGTTTGATATCGTTATTGGTAAATACCGATTTGACTGCGGGTCAACGAATTGGGTTGTTCAGCTATGGCTCTGGTGCTGAAGGCGAGTTTTATGCGGGAATTTTGCAACCGGATTATCAAAAATACGTTGCTGGCGACACAATTAAAACGTTACTGCATAAACGTAGCAAAGTGACTGTGGCTGAATATGAACGGCTATTTAACCAGCAGCTTGGCTTCACTAAGGCTGATACTAAACTGGATGTTGCCGCCGATTCTAGCAAGTATGTGTTAGTCGGCATCAAGGATCAGCAAAGAATATATAAATAAATGCTAACAAATAAGCTCACCGAAGATTAAATTCTTAGGTGGGCTTATTTTATGATCAGTTTGATTAACTGTCCAATTGTGTCACTCTCCCATAGAATCATGATTCCTAGGCCGATGTAAATAATGGCCATAATCCAGTCACCAAACTTAGCGAGAAACGGTTTAACAAAATCAACCTGTGAAAATTTATCTCCTAAACATACTAACAAGTAAATACAAAATGTAAAAACTACCAATGTGATGAGCAGTTGCCAGACGGTTAGTGAGACAAAGTAGGGTACGAACAGGCCAATATTATCAGCACCACAAGAAGCAACTGTAATTAATAATACTGTGCCAATAAGATTTTTATTTTTACGTCTTTCAATCGTCTCACGGGCTTCAGCTGCTTCATCTTCACTGCCAACTAGGAAGCTAATTCCAAACGCAATTGGGATTAGGCCCAGAAAACCGAGTAACCATTTGGCAGGAACGTAGTGGAGAATAAAAGCAAAAAAGATGCTAATGAGGATTAGGGTGTACGAGCCCAAAAATTGGCCGATGTAGATTTGATGCTTGTGTGCTGGCGATCTATATTTCGAAAATATTAACATTAAGATGACGAGTAAATCGATAGAGGTGGATACGTATAAGATAATAGCAGTAATGATAGTTTTCAGGATGACACGCCACTTTCTAAATTTTATTAACAATTGGTCAATTTTACCACATCTTATACGTCCATTGACAATTTCACAATCAATTGTTTGTGTACTCATTTACAAGTCTTATATTTTGACGCAAATCCTTTATTTATACTACAATGAAAGCGGTTGTTAAGATAACTAGATCTGAACAATTAGTTTGTGAAACTAGCGTTTTTAGGAGGATATAAAATGGCATACAAAACAGTTAACCCATATACAAATGAAGTAGTTAAGGAATATCCCTACGCCACACAAGAACAGATTGAATCTGCTCTTAGTAACGCCAATGATTTATACAATAAATGGAAATTAGAAGTACCTCAATCACGTGCCAAACAGCTCCATGAAATTGCTGACTTAATGCGTCAAAACAGTGATGATTTGGCCAAAACAATGGTAACGGATATGGGGAAACTGCTTCGCGAAGCTAAAGGTGAAGTGGAACTTTGCGCGATGATCGCTGATTATTTTGCTGATCACGGGGCCGAGTTATTGAAGACAAAGAAACTGGAAACAATTGCAACTGGGGATGCACAGGTGAAAAAGCATCCATTGGGGACATTGTTAATGGTGGAACCATGGAATTTCCCATATTACCAAATCATGCGGGTGTTTGCGCCAAACTTTATGGTTGGTAATCCAATGTTATTAAAACATGCGGCGATTACCCCTGGTTCTGCATTAGCATTTGAAAAAATTGTGAAAGACTCATCTGCACCAGATGCCAGCCTTACTAATCTATTCTTAAATTATGATCAAGTTAGTGATGTGATTGCTGATCCACGAATCCAGGGAGTTGCTTTAACTGGGTCTGAACGTGGTGGCAGAAGTGTTGCTAAAGCAGCTGGTTTTAATCTGAAGAAAAACACAATGGAATTAGGTGGCACGGATTCATTTATCGTATTAGACGATGCGGATATTGATGAAGTGACAAAAATTGCTTGGCGGGCACGTTTGTATAATGCTGGTCAGGTCTGCACATCCTCAAAACGATTTATTGTTGCCGATAATTTATACGATCAATTTGTCGCTAAGCTAAAAGAAAATTTCGCTAAGGGAAAGCCTGGTGATCCAATGGACAACCAAACGACATTGGCACCTATGAATTCTGAAAAAGCTAAGGATAAATTACAATCCCAAGTGGATGAAGCAATTGAGAAGGGTGCAACCCTGGCTTACGGTAATGAACCAGTTGATTTATCAGGTCAATTCTTCCAGCCAACAATTTTGACGGATATCAAGCCTGATAATCCAGCTTATTCGGAAGAAATGTTTGGTCCGGTTGCTCAAGTTTACAAAGTAAGCAGTGAACAAGAAGCAATTGATTTAGCCAACGATTCGGATCTTGGCTTAGGCGGTATCGTGTTTAGTGGCGATCCAAAACGTGGTGAGAAAGTAGCCTCTAAGATCGAAACAGGGATGGTATTTGTCAACAACTTTATGGTTTCACTGCCAGAATTACCTTTTGGTGGGGTCAAGAATTCTGGCTATGGTCGTGAAATGAGTGACTTAGGTTTGAATGCCTTTGTTAATGAGCAACTGATCGTAACTGCTACTAAACCTAACATGGATAATTTGGCTGGTGGGCTGGTTGCCACTGATCCTGAATAACTACTGCACAAATAAAATAAGAGTGAAGCAAAAACTTAGATTTTGCTTCACCCTTATTTTTTAGTACATATTAGTAAATCTCATCTCTAAACAAACCTACAACTTCACCCAAAATAGAAACGTTCTTCAAAATAATAGGTGCCATTGTGTCATTCTCTGGTTGCAACCTAAAGTGGTCTGATTCCTTGAAAAATCGTTTGCAGGTGGCCTCGTTATCGTCGTTCATCGCAATTACGATGTCACCATTTTTGGCACTGGCTTGTTTTTTAACAATTGCTTTATCGCCATTTAAGATTCCTGCATTAATCATACTTTCACCACGGATAGTCAGCATGAATAAATCACCATCTGTGTTTGCCAGCGTAGGTGGGATTGGAAAATAGTCGGTCGCTTCTTCAACGGCCAGGATTGGTTCACCAGCAGTGACAACCCCCAGTAACGGGATCTGTGCCTGTTCCGCTTCTACACCCAATAATTCTAAGCCAGCCGGGGTGATTTCTAATGCTCGTGGTTTAGAAGGATCTTTTTCAAGGAAACCTTTTTTGATTAGTCGGTTAATATGGCCATGAACTGTGGAAGTTGAGGACAAATTGACTGCACCACAAATTTCACGGACTGTCGGGGGATAACCGCGGTCAGTTACACGTTCATGAATAAAATTGAGTACCGCTAACTGTTTGCTTTCACCAGATTTTGACATCTACACACCTCATTATGCATTTCATTTCTTCTACAATAGCATAGTTATCAGTGACTTTCAAACGTGTGTTCGTATTTTAAACAATTTTTTTGATTCATGTTACTTGAATCAAATTAGTTGATTGATTATGATGGAACAGATATATTTCAGTTAGCGAACAAAGGAGGAATCAAATTGGCACAAACTGAAGACGAAAAAAAATTGGTTGACCGAATTAATGAATTAGCACATAAGGCTAAATCTGAGGGTTTAACAGAAGCAGAAACAGCTGAACGAAAAAAACTAAGAGCTCAATTTTTAAGTAATTTTAGAGCTGCATTTAAGAGTAACGTTGAAATGCTGCAGGTGTTTGATAAGGCTGGTAAAGAAGTGACGCCAGAAAAAGTGAGACAAATTCAACGGCAAAAAGGTTTGCGAGACGATTAATTTTAGCAAAAGATAAATTTAATCTTTTCATCACGCACTTTTTTGTGTACCATTAGGTATTGAACGATCCAAGAGGTAAAAGTTTCTACTTGGTAACATTCGGGTTCAGTTGACAACTAAATTGTTAAAATGAATACGAATAAGAAAAGGGGGATACATCTTGTCTACCGGTATCTGGATATTATTACTAGTTGTTGCATTGTTAGTCGGTTTAGTCGGCGGATTTTTCGGTGCTCGTAAGTACATGGAAAATTATTTAAAAAACAACCCACCAATTAATGAAGATATGCTCCGTACGATGATGCTGCAAATGGGGCAAAAGCCATCTGCCAAGAAGTTGCATCAAATGATGCAATCAATGCAAGCACAATCTAAAAAGGGCAATTAAAAAAGACCGGCTTAGCGGTCTTTTTTTGTTGCATGCATCAATTAGAATTGATCATCAGCTGGTTTTTTGGGCATCTCATAATGGAAATTAGGATCGATTTGTTTGTCTAATCGTTCGAATTCAGTCTGCATTCGCTGCTCAAGTTCGTGCTGATAGTCATCCGTCAACTTCTTGTGACGGTCAATTTCAATTGGTTTACCGAATGCCACGGTAGCTTTGCCACGTTTAAATAAACTTTTAAAGGTTAGTGGTCCTTGGTATACTGTGGGTACGAGTGGCACACTCGCTAATTTTGCAATCACGAGTGCACCACCTTTCATTTCAGCTGAGTAGCGTGAACCAGTCGGAAAAATGATGGTTGCTAGTTCGGATTGCTTTAACAGCCGGACCGGTTTCTTAATCGCTGAAGGTCCTGGATTAGTGCGGTTGACTGGATAAGCATTGGCGTGATTTAAAATAAAACGAATGATTGGATTTTTAAAGAGCTCTTCTTTGGCCATAAAACTAAATTTTTTTGGTGAAGCCGCGAGGGCATAATAGACTGGTTCAAACCAGGTGCGATGTGGTCCCACTAAAATATAGTTGCCTTGTGGTAAATTATTTTTGTTAAGATATTTAGGTTTACCATTAATTACATAAATTAGGATGCGGACAATTACCCGCAAAAATGAATAGAACATTATTTAAGCTCCTCCATTAGTTTAAGTTGTTAATTGAAACAATCCCTAGTATGCAAAAAAAAAGCTAAAGTTGCAAGTAAGAATAACAGGAGTCAGTCATGAGTGAACAAGATGATCAATTTTTAAAAGCGGGCGAAAGAATCGACCAATTATATAGTCAGGATGTACGAATAATTCAAAGCCCAGAAGTCTTTTCATTTTCCTTAGATGCGGTGTTATTGGCGGATTTTGTGATGCCCAGTCAAAAAAGTGCCAACCAAATTATAGATTTGTGTGCGGGTAATGGTGCAATCAGCCTATTTTTGCATGCTAAATTGGCTGGTCACTTTACTCAAGTTGAATTGCAACCGCGACTAGCAGATATGGCTAAACGTAGCGTGGCACTAAATCAGCTAGAGCAACGGTATACCGTATTGAATCTGGATATCAAAGATATTTTCACGAATCTAACGAAAGATTCTGCGGATATCGTTGTTTGTAATCCACCCTATTTTACAGATTTACCCAACAGTAAGAAAAATCCAAACCAATATTTGGCGATCGCTAGGCATGAACTAACGATCAACTTGGGCGGAGTGTTAACGGCCATGAGTGGCTTGTTGAAAATGAATGGTCGTGGCTATTTGGTTCATCGTCCAGATCGACTGGCAGAGATTTTGCAACAAGCAACTAAATATCGTTTAATGCCCAAACGAATTCGATTCATTCATCCAAAGCCAGATCGTGAAGCGAATATGGTGTTAATTGAATTTATTAAAGACGGCCGCCCGGGTGGAATTAGAATTGTGCCACCACTCGTAGTTTCAACTGACGAAAATGAATATACCCAGGAAGTACAGGCGATGTTGTATGGAAAATAAAGCATATTATTTTTATGTTCTATATTGCGCAGATAATACGTTTTATGGTGGCTATTCGGATGATGTGATTCGCCGGTTTGCCACTCATGAGGCAGGGTTAGGGGCCAAATATACGCGGGTCAAAAAGCGGCATCCACTGCACTTGATTTATTCACAACGGTTTGGCTCAAAGTCCGAAGCAATGAAGGCAGAATATCAATTTAAACATCAAACGAGAAGCAAAAAGGAACAGTTTTTGGCCGCTCATCAAATCAATTGGCAAAAACTAATGATTAAATAATTTTTAGCTGAAATCATTTTAATGGGTTTGTCAGTTTGAATTTGCTATACTGAATAGGTAAAAATTACGGAGGTGGAAGTTAATGAAAATTGTTGCTTATGGAGTCCGACAAGATGAGCGACCATATTTTGATGCATGGCAAGCCGCAAATCCACAAATTGAATTACAGCTAGAACCCGGTTTACTGGATGAAACAAGTGCAGCACTGGCAAATGGGGCGGATGGTGTTGTTGTATTTCAGCAAAAATCGTATTCTGGTACAATTTTGCAACGATTAAGTGACCTGGGCATTAAAAATGTTTCACTCAGGAATGTAGGAGTGGACAATGTTGATGCGGCTATGGTAAAAAAACTCGGAATGAAAATTACTAATGTGCCCGTATACTCGCCGCCAGCGATTGCTGAATTTACAGTTACGCAATTGATGCAGCTGTTGCGTCGAACGAAAGAGTACGAACGCAAATTTGCTCAACAAGACTTTCGCTGGGCGCCGCAAATGTCACAGGAATTAAATCAGCAAGTTGTTGGTGTAGTGGGAACTGGTAATATTGGTCGTGCCGCAATTAAAATTTATCAAGGTTTCGGCGCCAAAGTGATTGCGTATGACAAATTTCATAATGAAGCAATTGAAAAACAGGAACTGTACGTTGATTCGTTGGAGGAATTATATCGACAAGCGACAGTGATAACTTTGCACATTCCATTATTCACTGAAACAACACATATGCTTAATGAACAGGCATTTGCTCAAATGAATGATGGTATGTTCATTATTAACGCTGCTCGGGGACCATTGATTGATGAACAAGCATTGATTGATGCACTAGATAGCAAAAAAGTGGCTGGAGCTGCGTTAGATGTATTAGAAGATGAAACAAAAGTTTTCAATCGTGACTTGAAGGGCAAAACCATCGATTATCCGGTTTTCTCAAATTTATTTGCGCGTGATAACGTCTTAATTTCACCACATACTGCTTTTTATACAGATATTTCAGTTAAAAATATGGTTAATATTAGTTTAGACAGTAATAAAGAGCTAATTGAAACCGGAAAAGCTAAAAATTTAGTTTCATTCAGATAAAAAATAAAAAGGCTTGCGTCTGGCGGGCCTTTTTTGTATACTTATTAGCGGTGGTCAAACATCAATTCACACCTACTGTGATAATTTGAGTGGTGCTCAATGAGTTCTCAAGTTAATTGAGCGGTAGGGAGGAAAAAAACTATTTGGAGGTACTATTCATGTCAGTTATTAGCATGAAACAATTATTAGAAGCTGGTGTTCATTTCGGACACCAAACACGTCGCTGGAACCCTAAGATGAAACCATATATCTTTACGGAGCGTAATGGTATTTACATCATTGACTTACAAAAAACTGTTAAGATGATTGATTCAGCTTACAATTTTGTTAAGGGCACAGCAGCTGATGGTGGGATTGTATTGTTTGTTGGTACTAAGAAACAAGCACAAGATGCAATCGAAGAGGAAGCTACCCGTGCTGGTCAATATTTCGTTAACCATCGTTGGTTAGGTGGAACTTTGACTAACTGGGACACGATCCAAACACGGATTAGTCGTTTGAAAGATATCAAGAAGATGTCTGAAGATGGTCGTTTTGATGTTCTTCCTAAGAAGGAAGTCTCATTATTAACTAAGCAACGTGAAAAGCTTGAAAAGTTCTTGGGTGGTATCGAAGATATGCCACGGATTCCAGATGTAATGTTTATTGTGGATCCACACAAGGAACAAATTGCTGTTAAGGAAGCCCAAAAGCTAAACATTCCAATCGTCGCGATGGTCGATACAAACACTGACCCAGACGATATCGATGTTATTATTCCTTCTAATGATGATGCAATTCGTGCCGTTCGTTTAATTACTTCTAAGATGGCCGACGCTGTTGTTGAGGGTAATCAAGGCGCTGATGATCAAGCACAAGAGGAACAACAACCAGCTGCTGAACCAGCTGAAGATAAGACAGTTACAGGCGAATCATTAAAAGATTTGAAGGATACTGTTGAAGGAAAAAAATCTGAAGACAAATAATTAATACTTAGGCTGTCTCGTAGTGATTAGGACCATATTGGCCTGAGATCTAGGGGACAGTTTTTTTGTTTAATCAATCACTTTAGTAAGTTAAGGAGACTATTAAAATGGCAGAAATTAAAGCAGCTCAAGTTATGGAATTACGAAAAAAAACTGGTGTCGGAATGATGGATGCTAAAAAGGCATTGGTGGCAACTGAAGGCGACATGGCCAAGGCAACGGATTTTCTGCGTGAAAAGGGAATTGCCAAAGCCGCTAAGAAGAGTAGTCGTGTGGCTGCAGAAGGATTAACTGATATCAAGGTCGTTGGCTCAAAAGCTGCAATTGTCGAACTAAATTCAGAAACCGACTTTGTGTCTGGCGGCGACCAGTTCAAAGGATTGCTTGATCAAGTAACTACTGAAATTGCACAAAACGATCCAGCCGATGTTGCTGCAGCACTTGCATTAGCAACGGATGACGGTACTTTAAATGATCAAATTATTCAAACCACTCAAGTGACTGGTGAAAAGATCAATTTACGCCGATTCACTGTTTTAACCAAAGCAGACAACGAAAACTTTGGTGCTTACCTCCATATGGGTGGTAGCATTGGTGCACTAGTTGTAATTGAAGGTGCTGATGAAGCGACCGCTAAGGATGTGGCAATGCATGTTGCTGCTGTTAACCCTGAGTTTGTCTCTCGTGACGATGTTCCACAAGATCGTTTAGCACATGAACGTGAAGTATTGACTAAAGAGGCATTGAACGAAGGTAAGCCTGAAAATATTGTTGAAAAAATGGTAACTGGTCGTTTGAACAAGTTCTTGGCTGAAATTAGTTTAGCTGACCAAGAATTTGTTAAAGATCCAGATATGACTGTGGCTAAGTACGTTGCTTCTAAGGGTGGCAAATTGAAGTCATTTGTCCGCTATGAAGTTGGCGAAGGAATTGAGAAAAAAGCTGATAACTTTGTTGATGAAGTAATGGGTCAAATTAAGGATTAACACATTGGGGGCGTACGTTTTGTACGTCTTTTTTTCTGAATGTTGATATTAAATAGTGATGTGACAAAGTTTTCTAGGAGGACAATTAACGATGGATGACGTAAAGTACAAACGAGTAATCCTAAAATTAAGTGGAGAAGCATTGGCTGGTAACAAAGGTTTTGGCATCAATCCACCAGTGATCAAAACGGTTGCACAGGAACTAAAACAAGTGCATGATATGGGTGTGCAGGTTGCAATTGTTGTCGGTGGCGGTAATATGTGGCGCGGCGAAGCAGGTGCACAGATGGGAATGGAACGCGCGCAGGCAGATTATGTGGGCATGTTGGCCACGATTATGAATGCACTTGCGCTGCAGGATAGTCTGGAGTCGATTGGTGTACCAACGCGCGTCCAAACTTCAATTGAAATGCGGCAAATTGCTGAACCATATATTCGCCGGAAGGCTGTTCGTCACCTTGAGAAGGATCGAATTGTGATTTTTGCAGGGGGAACTGGTAGCCCGTACTTTTCAACTGATACAACCGCTGCATTACGGGCTGCGGAAATCAATGCAGACGCTATTCTGATGGCTAAAAACGGGGTTGATGGGGTCTATTCAGCCGATCCTAATAAAGATCCTTCAGCTGTTAAATTTGATACTTTAACTCACTTTGATATCATTCAAAAGAATCTTCATGTGATGGATTCAACCGCAAGTTCGTTATCAATGGACAATGACATTCCGTTGGTTGTGTTTAATTTAAATCAATCAGGTAATATCATGCGTGTCGTTCGTGGTGAAAAAATCGGTACAACTGTAAGGGGAAATAAAGATGGCAACAAGTAAAGCAATTTTAAGTGAAGCACAAGATAAAATGGAAAAATCAGCTGAGTCATTACAACGTGAATTAGGTAATATTCGGGCTGGTCGTGCCAATGCAAGTATTTTAAACCGAGTTACGGTTGATTATTATGGTGCGCAAACACCAATTAACCAAATGGCGTCGATCACTATTCCAGAGCCACGGGTTTTGTTAATTACACCATTTGATAAATCAGTGCTAAAAGATCTAGAACAAGCAATTTTTGCTTCAGATTTAGGGCTAACTCCTGCCAATGATGGCACTGCAATTCGATTAGTAATTCCACAATTAACGGAGGAACGACGAAAAGAGCTAGCTAAAGATGTTAAGGCTGAAAACGAAAAAGCTAAAGTCGCTGTGCGTAATATTCGGCGAGATGCCATGGAAGCTTTGAAAAAAGGCAACAAAGATGGCGATTTCAATGATGACGAATTTCATGAGTTAGAGAATAAAGTACAAAAACTGACTGATCAAGGAATTAAAAATTTAGATCAGGTCGCTGACGATAAGGAAAAAGAATTACTGCAAGGTTAATTTTTAACGAAGGTAAATATAAAGATTCCACTAAATAAAACCTCAAGATCGTTAGATTGAATGTTAAAATCGCGAATCGTTGGGGTTTTATTTATGAGTCATGGGCGGTTGACTTGAATGCCACTAGTTTCATGGGCGTATTTTTGCTAGAATATGGTGTATTCGTTTTTTATTTTTTCGTGGAGGCAAATAATTGTTCGCTAAATTCAAAAAAAATCAGGGTGATGATTCTGCCAAACAACCTATTATTGATCGCAACAAGATTCCGGCTCATATCGCTATTATTATGGATGGTAATGGGCGCTGGGCAAATCAACGACATTTACCACGTGTTGCGGGTCATAAAGAAGGCATGCAGACGGTCAAAAAAATTGCAATTGCTGCAAGTCAATTAGGGGTCAAAGTGCTGTCGTTGTACGCTTTTTCAACGGAGAATTGGAAACGACCAGCCGATGAAGTAAACTATCTAATGCAATTACCAGTCCGCTTCTTTCAAACATTTGTGCCGGATCTAATTAAGCATAATGTTCGAGTTAGTGTGATGGGTGATATTACTAAACTTCCAGTTGCAACCCAAAAAGCGGTTAATGATGCCATTAAGGATACTAGTGAGTGCAATGGTATGGTTTTAAACTTTGCACTTAACTATGGTGGTCGGGCAGAAATTGTGGAGGCAATTCAGCAATTGGCACAATTAGTTAAGGATGAACAACTAAAAATTAGCCAGATTGATGAATCAACAGTTGCCGAACATTTGATGACCAACCAACTTGGCGAGTTCGAGGACCCTGAGCTGATCATTCGGACAAGTGGCGAACAGAGAATTAGTAACTTTATGTTGTGGCAACTTGCATATAGTGAGTTTGTGTTCGTTTCAGAACATTGGCCAGATTTTAATCAGCAGTCGTTAGAAAATGCGATTATTGAGTACCAGGGACGGCATCGCAGGTTTGGTGGTTTACAAAATTAAATTGGAAATGAGTGGGGACAAACAATGAAACAACGTGTCATTACAGCGGTAGTTGCGCTAATAATTTTTATCCCGCTAATTGTCTATGGCGGTTTGCCACTAACAATTGCGGCACTAGTATTAGGTCTAATTGCAATTAATGAAATTTTGATTATGAAAAAAATGTTGTTAGTATCTTTTGAGGCCATTGTTAGTAATTTGGGTTTGATCTTAATGGTACTACCAGATAATTGGCTAAATTTTTTGCCTGACGGTCTAAATCGATTATTTTTATTTTATATTTTGGTTGTGCTAGTATTGCTTCACACCGTGGTTCAAAAAACACGGTTTTCGTTTGATGATGCTGGTGTATTAACGTTGGCAATGCTTTATATTGGCACTGGGTTTCACTATTTTGTGACAGCCAGAGCGGACGGTTTAACCACTTTATTGTATGCAATGCTGATTGTGTGGTTGACTGATAGCGGTGCGTACATGCTTGGCAAGCGGTTTGGCAAGCATAAACTGGCACCAAAGGTTAGTCCAAACAAAACATGGGAAGGCTCCATTGGTGGTACAGTTGCAGCAACAATAATTTTGGCGATCTATCTGTGGTTCTTCCCAGTTGGTTATAGCTGGGTTGTCATGATTGGCTTAACTTTGATTTTATCAATTGTAGGTCAGTTTGGTGATTTGGTTGAATCCGCACTGAAACGATTTTATGGTGTCAAAGATTCAGGGAAAATACTACCGGGTCATGGTGGTATTTTGGATCGATTTGACAGTATGTTGCTAGTTATGCCAATGCTTCATTTATTAGGCATAGTCTAACTAAGTGAAGAAGAAGGGATTCCTTTGATAGTAACAATTATTGCATTTATTATTGTGTTCGGTGTGTTGGTATTAGTCCATGAGTTTGGCCATTATTACTTTGCCAAACGTTCAGGTATTTTAGTGCGCGAATTTTCAATTGGAATGGGACCAAAGGTGTGGTGGCACCGAAAAAACGGGACCACCTACACCGTCCGAATCTTACCGCTTGGTGGTTATGTTCGCATGGCGGGGGCCCAAGATGACGACGATGATGTTCTTAAACCTGGGACTCCTGTTAGCTTACAATTGGATGACCAGCAGCAAGTCAGTAGTATTAATGCCAGTAATAAGACTGCTCTTTTTTCAGGACTGCCATTGCAAGTTGCAGCGGCTGACTTAGTTGATGAGTTGTGGATTGAAGGGTATGTCAATGGCGACGAGTCTGAATTAAAACGATACTCCGTAAATCACGACGCTACAATTATTGAAAGTGATGGGACTGAGGTGCGAATTGCACCTCGAGATGTTCAATTTCAATCAGCTAGTTTACCACATCGAATGATGACTAACTTTGCTGGTCCGATGAATAATTTTATATTGGCTCTAGTTGTTTTCGTCGGGTTGGGATTTGTGTTACCTGGGATTCCGAATAATACCAATGTGATTGGTGAGGTGACACAAAAATCAGTGGCAGCCAAGGCCGGGTTAAGAGCCGGCGATGCCATTGTTAAAGTTAACCAAACTAAAACGGGTGATTGGGAAAAGTTGGGGACCACGATTTCAAATTATCCCAACAAAAAAATTACAATTACGATTGAACGAAATCAAAAACAGCAAAAAATCAAGTTAACTCCAAAAGCAGTGACACAAAGTGGAGAGAAAGTAGGCCAAATTGGCATTCAAGAAAAGCTCGTTACGAGTTTTAGTGCACGGGTTAATTATGGCTGGACCAGATTTGTCACAGTATTTACGTTGATATTTAGTGTCCTTGGTCATATGATTACTCACGGTTTTAACCTGAATGATTTTGGTGGCCCAGTTGCAATTTATGCAGGTACTTCACAAGCAACTGCGTTAGGTATCACGGGAGTGTTGAATTTCTTGGCGGTTTTGTCAATTAATCTAGGAATCGTGAATTTATTGCCAATTCCAGCATTGGATGGTGGAAAACTAGTACTCAATATTATTGAAGCAATCCGTCGTAAACCATTGCCAGAACAAACTGAGGGAATTGTGACACTGATTGGATTTGGTTTAATGATGTTACTAATGATTTTGGTAACCTGGAACGATATTCAACGATATTTTTTTAGATAAGATAAAAGGGGAGTCACATTCATGAAACAGTCAAAAATGTTAATTTCAACGTTAAAAGAAGCACCAAGCGACGCGGAGGCACTGAGTCACCAGATGATGTTGCGAGCAGGATACATATATCAAGTGTCTGCTGGAGTTTACGCATATTTACCGCTTGCACATCGGGTGTTACGCAAGATTGAGGATATTATTCGTGAAGAATTGGATAAAATTGATGCAGTTGAAATGTTAATGCCTGCAATTTTACCTGCTGATTTGTGGCGGCAATCAGATCGTTATGACAGCTACGGTGAAAATTTATTTAAATTCAAGGATCGCCACGAACGTGATTTTATCATGGGTCCTACGCATGAAGAAACCTTTACAGAAGTGATTCGGGACAGTCTAAAATCATACAAAAAATTACCACTAACATTATATCAATTGCAGCCTAAATATCGTGATGAAGATCGCCCGCGCTACGGTTTATTACGTGGCCGTGAATTTGAAATGATGGATGCATATTCATTTACTGTTGATGAAGAAGGCTTAGATACAGTCTATAAGCAAATGGAAAGTGCCTATAATAATATTTTCGAACGATGTGGGCTTGAGTTTAAGACTATTATCGGAGATGCAGGTGCCATGGGCGGTAGTGATTCAAAGGAATTTTCTGCCATTGCTGCTGTTGGTGAAGATACAATTGCTTATTCAGATAAAAGTGAATATGCTGCAAATTTAGAGATGGCTACTAACAAATTTACCAGTAAAAAGTCACATGCTGCCTTAGCTGATTTGGAAAAAATTAAAACACCTGGTGTCCAAACTGTAGCTGAACTAGCCGAATTTTTAAAAACCGATGCCAGTGGACTAGTGAAAACATTGTTCTTTATGGCGGATGAAAAGCCAGTTATGGTTCTAGTTCGTGGTGATCATGAAGTTAATGAAGTCAAAGTAACTAACTTCTTGCATGCTGATTCGTTAGAAATGGCAACACCTGCAGAAACCAAAAAATATTTACATGCATCATTTGGCTCTTTAGGCCCAGTTGGGGTTGGTGAAGATGTGACCATTTTAGCTGATCAATATGTGGGCGATATGGTTAATGTGGCTGTAGGCGCTGATGAAGACGGATATCATTATGTAAATGCTAATATTGAACGGGATTTCAGAGTTGATGAATTTGGCGATTTCAAAATGGCTCAACCGGGTGAAATATCACCTGATGGCGAGGGCGAATTACAATTTACTCGTGGTATCGAAATCGGTCATATATTTAAACTGGGAACTCGTTATTCCAAAGCGCTCAACGCCCAAGTGTTGGACCAAAATGGTCGTCAAAAAGACGTTATTATGGGGAGCTATGGTATTGGAGTTACGAGATTGCTATCGGCGATTGCGGAACAATATGCGGATGAAAATGGATTAGTTTGGCCGATGGGCATTGCTCCTTTCGATATTCATGTGGTACCAATCAATATGAAAAAAGAGGAACAAAAAGACTTGGCAGAAACGATTGAAACACAATTACAGCAAACTGGTTATCAAGTATTACTAGACGACCGGATTGAACGTGCAGGGGTTAAGTTTGCCGATTCTGATTTGATTGGTATTCCACTGCGTGTCACAGTCGGTAAAAAAGCTGAAGACGGTATTGTTGAAATCAAAATTCGTAAAACTGGTGAAACAGTTGAAGTTAAGCAAGAAGAATTAGAAAGCACGATTGGAATATTGTTAAAGACAAATAAATAAGTTAATTAAAGTGTCAAATGTGATGGTAAATTGTTTCGAATAATTAATCGAGCATTTAACCATCACATTTTTTGGTTTGAGGAGGCAGTGAGTTGAGCTTAAATCAGCAAGAACTTTTTAAAAAATTGTTGGAACAAATTAGTTTTAGTGACCCAAAAAATGCAGCATTCGATAATGCTACAATTGAACAAGTAATTGTCCACCAACAATCAAAAGTATGGGAATTTCATCTGCATTTTGATCAGGTGTTGCCGTTTGAACTTTTTCAAGAATTTACTAATGCCCTTAATATAGGGTTTAATTCAATTGCACAAACGAAGATTATCATCAGCACAGGAATGGACAGTCTCGACCAACGACTAATCGCTGATTATTGGACTTATGTGGTAACTAATAGCGGAGTTAATTCTCCATTGATTAAAGAACTATGCTCCCATGGAGTGCCAAATGTCACTGATGATCGGGTTATGTTTGTGGCTGAAAATGAAATTGTTCGTGATTTCTTAGTTAATCAAGCGCTAGGTTCCATTGAAGAATTGTATCAGCAACTAGGGTTCCCTAAGTTTGCAATCCATACAATGATTGATGAAAGTGCCTCTGAGGCGCAAATTCAAGCTTTAAAAGTTGCACAAGAAAAACGGGATGCGCAGTTAGCTGCAAAGGCGGCTGCTCAAATTAAAACTGCCAGTAAACAACAAAAAACACCTAAAATCGATGGGCCAGCTAGATTAGGTCGCAAGATTAATTCCGATGAGGCCACCAGGCGATTGGCGGATATTACAGAAGAGGAACGATCTGTCATTGTTGAGGGGTACATTTTTAATAAAGAGATCCGCACATTACGTTCCAAACGACAACTGCTAATTTTAGAAATTACAGATTATTCTTCTTCAATTACAATCAAAAAGTTTTCGCGGAATGAAGATGATGAAGCCCAATTTGCTGCTATTGAAGAGGGCAGCTGGATTAAAGTGCGGGGTCCGGTTCAAGAGGACACGTTTATGCGGGATCTAACAATTAACGCTTATGATATTAATGCCGTTTTCCATCCTGAACGACAAGATACAACTGAAGGTCAAAAACGAGTTGAATTACATTTGCATACCACAATGAGTCAAATGGATGCTACCAATTCAATCACAGAGTTTGCAGCCCAGGCAAAAAAATGGGGCCATCAGGCCATTGCGATTACTGATCATGCCGGTGTGCAAGGATTTCCAGATGCGTTTCATGCTGCTGAAAAAAACGATCTAAAGATGATTTATGGCGTTGAAGCCAACGTTGTTGATGATGGGGTACCAATTGGATACAATTCTGCACATGTTCCACTGAAGGATAATACATACGTTATCTTTGATGTTGAAACAACCGGTTTATCAGCTATTTATGACAAGGTAATCGAACTATCGGCCGTAAAAATGAAAAATGGCGGTGTACTAGAAGAATTTGAAGAGTTCATCGATCCAGGTTTTCATTTATCTGACACAACTACTAACTTGACCAGCATTACTGATGATATGGTGCGTGGTTCCAAAACAGAAGAAGAAGTATTCAAACTGTTTAGGGATTTTTGTGGCGACACAATCGTTGCCGGTCATAACGTAACGTTTGATGTTGGCTTTATGAATACTGGCTATGCACGCTATGGCATGGAATCAATTAAAAATCCGATTATTGATACATTAACATTAGCACGCTTTTTATACCCAGAATTGAAGGGCTATCGGCTTAACACGTTAGCAAAAAAATTTGGTGTTGCCCTTGAACATCATCACCGGGCAATCTATGATGCTGAGTCGACCGGACATTTATTACATTTATTCTTAAAGGAAGCCGAAGAGACATACCAAATCGAATTTCATGAACAGTTAAACGATCATATGAGTGATCACGGAGCGTACCGGCACGCACGCCCATTTCATGTCACAATTTTGGCTCAAACACAGGCAGGATTGAAAAATCTATTTAAATTGGTTTCATTATCTAACGTTGATTATTTTTATCGGGTACCGCGAATTCCGCGCAGTCAACTAATCAAGTACCGTCAAGGGCTGTTGTTAGGGACTGCCTGCTCGTCAGGCGAGGTTTTTACAGCGATCATGCAAAAAGGACGTGCTGAGGCGTTAGAAAAAGCTCGATTTTATGATTTTATTGAAGTGCAACCCAAAGCGGTCTACGCACCATTGATTGAAGATCAACTAATCAAAGATGATGCTAATCTTGAAGAGATTCTGATGAACATGGTTGAGATAGGTAAAGAACTTGATAAGCCGGTGGTCGCCACGGGTGATGTTCATTACATTAACAAAGAAGATAGTATTTATCGTAAAATTTTGATTCATTCGCAAGGTGGTGCTAACCCACTTAATCGCCACCAATTGCCTGACGTTCATTTCCGCACCACTAATGAAATGTTAGACGCCTTTGCGTTTATGGGCGAGGAAACTGCTCAAACAATTGTGGTTGAAAATTCAAATAAAATTGCCGATCAAATTGAGGTAATTCATCCGTTAAAAGATAAACTGTACACTCCAAAAATGGAAGGCGCTGAAGACGAAATCAAAAATCGTACTTTGGCTACAGCCAAGAAATGGTACGGGGATCCATTGCCAAAGCTGGTTCAACACCGGGTGGATCGTGAATTAAAAAGTATCATTGGCAACGGATTTTCCGTGATTTATTTAATTGCTCAGCGGCTAGTGGCTAAGTCGAACAAGGACGGCTATTTAGTTGGTTCTCGTGGTTCGGTTGGCTCTAGTATTGTGGCTACCCTGACTGGGATTACTGAAGTTAATCCATTACCTCCTCACTATCGTTGTCCAAATTGTCAGTACAGTCATTTTTATACCAAAGGTGAATATAGTTCTGGTTACGACTTACCTGACAAGGAATGTCCTGAATGTGGCACAATGATGATTAAAGATGGGCATAATATTCCGTTTGAAACGTTCTTAGGGTTTACCGGTAATAAAGTGCCAGATATTGATTTAAACTTTTCTGGTGATTATCAACCAATTGCTCATAACTATACGAAAGTGTTATTCGGTGAAAAAAATGTTTATCGCGCGGGAACAATTGGAACTGTGGCTGATAAAACAGCCTATGGGTACGTCAAAGCATATGAACGAGATACTGAACAACAATTTCGTAATGCTGAAATCGATCGATTATCTAAAGGGGCCACTGGAGTAAAGCGAACTACGGGACAACACCCTGCTGGAATTATTGTTGTTCCTGATTATATGGATATTTATGACTTTACACCGGTGCAATATCCAGCTGAAGACCAAAGTGCGGCCTGGCAAACAACCCATTTTGATTTTCATTCAATTCACGATAATATTTTAAAAATTGATATTTTGGGCCATGATGACCCAACGATGATCCGGATGTTACAAGATTTGACAGGAATTGATCCACAGACCATCCCGACTGACGATCCTGGTGTCATGAGTTTATTTTCTAGCCCAGATATCTTAGGGGTCACGGAAGATCAAATTTTCTCTAAGACGGGAACGTTGGGAGTACCAGAATTTGGGACTCGCTTTGTTCGCGGAATGTTAGAAGAAACGCATCCTAGTAACTACTCCGAGTTATTACAAATTTCTGGCCTATCTCACGGAACTGATGTGTGGTTAGGTAATGCAGAGGAATTGATCAAAAACGGTACAGCTACAATTGCCAACGTAATTGGTTGTCGGGATAACATCATGACCGATTTAATTAATTACGGGATGGAGTCTGAAATTGCGTTTCAAATTATGGAACATGTCCGTAAGGGCCGAGGTATTCCCGATGAATGGCAAGCTAAAATGAAAGAAGCAGATGTGCCAGATTGGTACATTGACTCTTGCTTAAAAATCAAATACATGTTTCCACGAGCTCATGCCGCTGCTTATATTTTGATGGCGCTGCGCATTGCATATTTTAAAGTTTATTTTCCATTAGTATATTACTGCGCCTATTTCTCAGTTCGTGCCGATGATTTTGATATTGTGGCTATGGCACATGGCAAGGAGTCGATCAAGGCTGCAATGGAAGAAATTAATGGCAAGGGTAACGATGCTTCGGCCAAGGAAAAAGGGTTACTAACCGTTCTTGAACTTGGCAATGAAATGTTAGAGCGTGGCTACGAATTCGAAATGGTTGATCTCGATCGCTCGGATGCTACTAATTGGATTATTGATGGCAATCGTTTGATTGCTCCGTTTAGAGCGTTACCCGGGCTGGGGTTAAACGTTGCCAAGCAAATTGTGGCGGCGCGAGAAGAAAAAGAATTCTTATCAAAAGAGGACTTGTCCAACCGCGGTAAAGTATCAAAAACATTAATTGATTTTATGACGGTTAATCATGTGTTAGATGGCTTACCTGATGAAAACCAGCTGTCGTTATTCTAACCACGCACGTTGGAGCTAGTTTGTCACAGTTGAAATAAAAGCGCTGATATGTTATATTATATGGGTAATTAAAACTCGTAAGTGAGTGAGCAGAAATGCTCGCTCTTTTTATTGCAAAAATGTTGGAGGTGTCGTTGTGAGCAGTGTGGTTGAGACTGTAACACAACTGGTTAGGCCAATTTTAATGGAGAAACAGTTCGAATTATATGATCTGGAATTCGTTAAAGAAGGGCAAGGCTGGTATTTACGTGTTTATATTGATAAACCAGCGGGCATTACAATTGAAGAATGTGCAATGGTCAGTGATGAATTGAGTGAAAAACTTGATGCACTCGATCCAGATCCAATACCGCAAGCGTATTTCCTGGAAGTTTCTTCTCCAGGAGCTGAACGTCCCCTTAAAAAGGACGCGGATTATCAGCAGGCGTTAAATAAATATATTCACATTTCGTTATACCAAGCAATTGATGGCGCTAAGGTTTATGAAGGTACATTAGTGAAATTAACTGCTAGCGAATTAACCTTGGATTATTTAGATAAAACGCGCCATAAGCAAATTGTGATCGCACGTGACAAAATTGCCAAAGCACGGTTAGCAATTAAATTTTAGAGCAAGGAGTAAAATAAAATGAACAAAGAACTAGTTGAGGCCCTTGATGCCTTAGAAAAAGAGAAAGGCATCAAAAAAGAAGTTGTTGTTGAAGCACTGGAAGCTGCATTGGTTTCTGCCTATAAACGAAACTATGGTCAGGCACAAAATGTAGAAGTCGACTTTGATGATAAAAAAGGCAACATTAAGATCTATGCTGTCAAAAAAGTGCTCGAAGAGGTTGAAGATAAGCGGCTTGAAGTTAGTTTAAAAGAAGCCGTTAAGATTAATCGTGGTTACGAATTGGGCGATGAAATTCGGTTTGAAGTGACACCCCAAAATTTTGGCCGGATTGCCGCACAAACTGCTAAACAAGTGATTATGCAACGCGTTCGAGAAGCTGAACGTGGTGTGATATATGAACAGTACAGTCAGTATGAAAATGAGATCGTCACTGGCGTGGTGGAACGTCAAGATAGCCGGTTCACCTACGTTAATTTAGGCAATGTTGAAGCGGTCATGAGTAGTCAAGACCAAATGCCAAACGAAACTTACAAAATGCATGATCGCATCCAGGTGTTTGTGACTAAGGTAGAAAATAGTACCAAGGGACCACAAGTATTTGTTAGTCGTACTGCCCCTGAACTGCTGAAGCGTCTGTTTGAAAAAGAAGTGCCAGAAATCTATGATGGTGTGGTTGAAATTGTTTCCATTGCCCGTGAGGCGGGTGACCGTGCCAAAATTGCAGTTCGTTCTAATGATCCTAATATTGATGCTGTCGGCACCTGTGTTGGCCCTCGAGGCCAACGAGTTCAAGTAATTGTTAACGAATTGGGCGGCGAAAACATGGATATTGTGGAATGGGTTGATGATCCAGCTCAATATATTGCTAACGCATTGAATCCAGCAGAAGTATTAGATGTCATTTTTGATGAAGAAAATGATCGGGCTTGTACAGTGATTGTTCCTGATTACCAACTATCATTAGCAATTGGAAAGCGGGGACAAAACGCACGGCTAGCTGCACGGTTGACAAATTTCAAAATTGATATTAAACCAGAGTCAGAGATTAATGGTGACCAGTCTGATGAAACTCAAAGCGAGTTGACAGATGAAAATGTTGACCCAGAGTCACCAGCAGATGATAGTGAAGAATAGTTAAAAGGGAGTGATCACAGTGAAACAACGTAAAATCCCGATGCGTAAAGATATTGTCACCGGTGAAATGATGCCCAAAAAAGAGTTAGTGAGAGTTGTTAAAAATAAGGAAAATGAAGTTTCCCTTGACGAAACTGGGAAAAAACCAGGCCGGGGTGCTTATATTGCAGTCGATGTTGCTATTGCGAGACAAGCAAAAGAAAAACGTACATTTGACCAGGCATTTAGTGTCAAGATTGACGATCGTTTCTATGATGAACTGATTCAATATGTCGATCATCAACAAGCCAGACGAGAACTATTTAACAATGAATAAACAAGCAATTTTAAATCTGTTGGGCATTGCCCGTCGTGCAGCTGAGTTAATTTCCGGCGAAGAAACGGTGTTAAAGGCAATTCGAAATCAGAGCGCTAAGTTGGTTTTTATTGCCCAAGATACTGGTGATGCCAGTAGTAAAAAATTTCAAGATAAATGTCAGTTCTATCAAATCAAATATGATATGACTTTTAACAAACAGCAACTTAATCAAGCAACCGGCCAAAAGCGAACTGTTTATGCAGTGACGCAAGCGGGATTTGCACGTAAATTTAAGGAGTTGCTGAACATGTAAAGGAGCGTGAAGATATGGGGAAAGAACGAATTTATGAATTAGCGAAAGAACTCAACGTTGCCAGCAAGGATATTGTTGCAATTGCAAAAAAGCAAGGTATCGAAGTCAAAAACCATATGTCATCAGTCGATGAGAATCAAGCAAAAACACTAAGAACTGCAGTTAAGGGCGGTAACAGCGCAAAATCAGCCAGCAAGGCAAGTAGTAGTGCTAAGACTACTTCAGTTAAGCCGGACGCAGCACAGGCGACAACTGCAAAATCCAGTGCCACAAATCAAGCGTCTAACGGTGCAGCAACACATCACAGCACTACGACTGGCCAACAACATTCTGCCAGCCAACAACATACCAGCAGTCGTAACACATCAAATCGGCAAAATGCAACGTCAAGCCACCATAGTGTAACGAACCGGCAAAGTTCAACAACAACACATACAAATGCGACTCATTCAAATACCAATCGGACCCACACAAACAATGTGCGTTCTAATTCGAATGCTAGTCAACATTCTAATGTAAATCAACAACACTCTAATCGTGGTGGTCAATCACAGTCAAATCACACAACAACGACGCAGCATAGTAATAATAATCGTCCAAGTGGGCAAAATGGTTCTAACCAACAACATAATCGGCCAACTAATAATCAACAACGACCAACTAGTGGTGGGCAATCGAATGGTCGATTTAGCAATAATAACAACAACCGTGGCGGCAACACTTCGTCACAACGACCAGCCAACCGACATAATGGTGGCGGGCGCTTTGGTGGCAGCTTAAATAATAATCAGGGTCGTTACAATAAAAATAATAATCGGTTCAAGAAGAACAAGAAAAAGAACCGTAACTTACGGATAAAAGAGACTAATAATCAGCCCGCACCAACCAGAAAAGAATGGCCATTACCAGAAACACTGGTTTATTCTGAAGGCATGAACGCACAAGATTTAGCCAAAATCTTGCATCGTGAACCAGCGGAAATCGTCAAGAAATTATTCATGTTAGGTGTAATGGTCAACCAAAACCAGTCACTTGATAAGGATACGATTGAGATTTTAGCTGCTGACTATGGGATCAATGCGGAACAAAAACTAGAAGTTGATGTGGCTGATATTGATAAGTTCTTCGATGACGAACAAAGTAATCAAGAAAATGCGACACCACGTCCCCCAGTTGTTACAGTGATGGGCCACGTTGACCATGGTAAAACCACCTTACTGGACAAACTTCGCCACACACACGTGACTGAAGGAGAAGCCGGCGGGATTACACAGGCGATTGGTGCCTATCAGGTTAAATATAATGAGAAATTGATCACCTTCTTGGATACTCCCGGACATGCTGCATTTACTGAAATGCGGGCTCGGGGAGCCAATATTACCGATATTACCGTGTTGGTGGTTGCGGCGGATGATGGCGTAATGCCACAAACAATCGAAGCTATCAACCATGCAAAGGCAGCCAAAACACCAATTATTGTGGCTGTTAACAAGATTGATAAGCCCGGTGCTAATCCAAACCATGTGATTGAACAATTAACAGAATATGGCCTGGTCCCTGAAGATTGGGGCGGTGAAACCATCTTTGTTCAAATTTCTGCTAAATTTGGTAAGAATTTAGATGAATTATTGGACATGATTTTACTGCAGGCCGAAGTGATGGAATTAAAGGCAAACGCTGACCAACACGCTGCCGGTTCAGTTGTTGAAGCTCGCTTGGATCAGGGAAAAGGGCCAGTGGCAACACTGTTAATTCAACAAGGGACCATGCATGTTGGGGATCCTGTGGTAGTCGGAAATACCTATGGTCGTGTTCGAACAATGACCAATGAATTAGGGCGTCGGATTAAAGATGCAACTCCTTCTACACCAGTTGAAATTACTGGATTGAATGATGTTCCTGAAGCAGGGGATCGATTCATCGTCTTTGATGACGAAAAGACTGCTCGTGCCGCAGGAGAAGAACGTGCTAAACGTGCGCTTGTTGCTGAACGGTCTAACACCAACCACGTTACCTTAGATAACTTGTTTGATTCGCTTAAAGAAGGCGAAATGAAATCAGTGCCAATTATTATTAAGGCAGACGTTCAAGGTTCTGTTGAAGCATTGGCGCAAAGTTTGAAGAAAATCAAGGTTGATGGGGTTCGGGTTGATATTATTCATACTGCCGTTGGAGCCATTAACGAAAGTGATGTTACTTTGGCAGAAGCATCAAATGCCATTATTATTGGCTTTAATGTTCGCCCAACGCCACAGGCTAAATCACAGGCTGATAGTGGAGATGTCGATATTCGATTACATCGAGTAATCTACAATGCCATTGATGAAGTTGAATCTGCCATGAAGGGGATGCTTGAACCAGTCTATGAAGAACAAATAACTGGTGAAGTTGAAGTTCGTGAGCTGTATAAAGCTTCCAAAATTGGTACTATCGCTGGTGGAGTAGTTACTTCTGGTAGTATTACACGCGATGCTAACATCAGGTTAATTCGTGATGGCGTGGTTGTTTACGAAGGTAAATTAGGTAGTCTGAAACGCTTTAAGGATGATGTTAAGGAAGTTAAATCTGGCTTCGAGCTTGGTTTAACGATTGAAAATTTCAATGACATTAAGATGAATGATGTCATTGAAGCCTACGTGATGAAGGAAGTCCCAGTCGAATAAGGTTGCGCCAAGATGAATGTAGCTTCGAATAGATGGGAGATAAAACATGGCTGATAAACATTATCGGGTTGGTCGTTTGAGCCAAGAAATTCAACGCGAAGTTGATGATATTTTACTCAAGCGGGTTCGTGATCCACGAGTTCAGGGAATCACAATTACCGGTGTTGAAGTCACTGGTGATTTACAACAAGCAACGATTTATTATAGTTTGTTGTCTGATAAAGCATCTGATGGCCAAAAGGCACAAACTGGTTTGGATAAAGCAACGGGCTTAATCCGCAGTGAGTTGGGTGCTCGGTTAGATATTTTCAGAACGCCAGAACTACACTTTGAACGAGACCAGTCAGTTCAATATGGTTCACGAATTGATCAACTATTAAATGATTTAAAACATAAGGACTAGTCAAAAAAAGAAATCAACTCAGGTTGA
>NZ_AWTT01000015.1 GCF_000876205.1 Paucilactobacillus wasatchensis
AAATATGTTTAAAAAACAAGCTCATTTTACTCGTCACACTAACGACCAACCAGTTGAAACCAATGTCGGCGACCGGTTTCCCCTCACTATTAAACGCCTCGGCATCAACGGTGAAGGAATTGGTTATTACAAACGCAAGATTTGCTTTGTTCCCCACGCACTTCCTGGTGAAATCGTGGTGACCGAGGTAACAGAAGCCAATTCACGCTTTCTCCGCGGTAAAATTCATACCATTCGCCAAGCCAGTGCATCTCGTGTTGAACCACGTGATTCATACGCAGATGACGTGGGTGGCTTCGAACTTGAACACCTAGCCTACCCAGAACAATTGAAATTCAAACGAGATTTGGTTGAACAATCCCTGGAAAAGTTCAAACCACGCGGCTATCAACACTACAAAATCCGGCAAACAATCGGCATGGACGAACCCTTTGAATACCGCAATAAGGCTCAGTTCCAGGTGCGCATGATTGACGGTCACGTTGCTGCTGGTTTATTTAAAACTGGGAGCCATGAACTAGTAGATCTCCCGACCTGTGCCGTGCAAATGCCCGTGACAATGAAAGTAATGCGCCAAATGGTTGCTATCATTGAAGCGCTCGAAATTCCGATTTACGATGAAGACCAACACTCCGGCATCATTAAAACACTAGTAGTCCGAGTATCACGTGGTACTGGCGAGGTTCAACTGACTATCATCACAAATTCACCTAAGCTACCACGCAAACGCGAATTGCTGGCGCAGATTGCAGAACAATTACCAGAAGTGACTTCGGTAATGCAAAATATCAATAAGGGCGAAACCCCGCTAATTTGGGGTGACCAAACAGTTCACTTAGCCGGTAAGGACGCCATCACAGAAACAATTGGCGATCTTGATTTTCGCCTCTCAGCACGTGCCTTTCTGCAATTAAATCCGTTCCAGACTGAAGTACTCTATGATGAAACAGCCAAAGCCTTGAATTTAAAAACAACCGAAAATTTGGTCGACGCATACGCCGGCATTGGCACCATTGGATTGTCATTTGCACGTGGAGCCAAGCAGGTTCGCGGGATGGAAGTAATTGAAGAAGCTGTCGCTGATGCAAACTTTAATGCCCAACAAAATGACATTCACAATGCCAGTTACGAGGTTGGTACGGCAGAAGAGCTGTTGCCACAATGGATTAATGACGGCTTTTCGGTCGATGCATTGGTGGTTGATCCCCCCCGTGCTGGATTGGAACCAGAATTGATTGATAGTATTTTATTCGCCCGACCAGCTAAATTTGTCTACGTCTCCTGCAACCCGTCAACGCTAGCACGTGACCTAGTCGACCTAACAGAAGAATACCAGGTTGAATATATGCAACCGGTCGACATGATGCCACAAACGCCAAAGTGTGAAGTGGTAGTTAAGTTGGTCCGACGATAAATAAAAGAGTGGAAAATAAAACTATTTTTTCCACGTTACCACCAGCAAAAAATGAGCTTAAAGGGAGGTTCCCTTAAGCTCATTTTTAGATCACGCAACATTTATTTAACGATCTGCTGCCATTGCTTCCAAATGCTATCAGCACTATAGCGCTCACTCGACTGATAGGCTTTGGCGCTCATTTCTTGTAGCTTAGCCGGCTGTCGCAGTAACTCAATCACGGTTGCCGCAAACTTACTGCCATTATTTTGTGAGATTAACTGACCGTTTTCACCATTTTTAATCAGCTCATGAGGACCATAGTAATAGTCATAACTGACAACTGGCAATCCATGACTGAGCGCTTCAGCCATCGCTAACGGTTGGCCGTCAATGTTACTCGTATCCAAGAATAACTGGGCACTGTCATACGCTTGATTCAATTCCAGCTGATACCCTGCAAATGTAACGACACCGGGTTCATCGAGCTTAAGATCCACCATTTGTTGCTTGAATTTGTCGACATCACCAGCAACCCCATAGCCATAAATTGACAGAGTGGCTGTCTTGACTTTGGTATGAATTGTCTTAAAGATTTGCAGGAGTTGGTCAATTTGTTTATCAAATCCCAAGCGTCCAACATAAATCAAATGATTTTGTTGCCGATCCTTCAATGCTATTTCGTGTGACACAGGATCTGCAATGGCGCCAGAAATGGAATAAATCGGTAACTTTGGCGCACCCAATCGCTGCTTTAAGTCATCTCGTTGGGCATCTGTCATCACAATGACACCATCCAACTGTTTTTGTCCCTCTTTACTTAGTGGATATTGGTATAAATCATTGAGCTGTCCCTTGACTGGTTCAGCCGCATCTTGCGAATGATTGATTGGTAACCACAAATATTTTTTGGCTGCAGCCTTAATATTTAACACCGGTAAATTGGCCATCGCTGGACGATCAGCGATAAAGGTCACAGGCTCGCTATCTTGCTTGGCCAATTCTTCTAGGAAAAAGGCAAATAGATCATCGATCGAATTAAAATAGTAATCGCGCTGATGATAGCCTAGCAAATGATTCAAAGAATTTATTGGCGTGTTGGCGGTTGATTTGACGTAGTATCGTTCCATATACCGCTGACCGTCCGGGCGATACATTACCTGATAAAACAGGTTACCATCCTGCCCAAAAAATTCATCGGCGGCTTTAAATCCACGAATATCATACCGGCTACGCAGGTTCAAATTCCCAGCAGCATCAAAATAATCGATATGATTTACTTGAGCCACGGTGCCAGCAGTAAAATGCACTTCACCCACTAAGCGGTCGCCATCCTTTAAATCGCGGAAATTGTTACCAGTCCCAACTTGATATTCAATTGGTAATTTCAAATCATCTATTTTTAACACATGGCCCGTATAGCTAGCGGTATCAGCAAAAAAATCAAACATATTAATAACGTTATCATCTGTCAGACCAAACTTTTGGATTGTCTGATGCAAAACTAGATCGAAATCACGGGTCACAATTTTGGCACTAGTTTGATGCTGTTCAAATAACTTAACTCGCTTAATTTCAGCATGTTCAACACTCGAATTTTGGTTCAATAAATATTGATTAACAAAATAATACATATTATTGGACCTCCTTTTGCGTCGTATCGTTAATTAACGTCTGCCATTTTTTCATGACATTTTCTTCGGAAAAACGAGCGCTATCTTGATATGCGTGCTCGCTAAATTGAGCTAATTTCTGTTGGTCAGCTAATAATGAAATAATTGCCTGCGCCAAGCCATCAATATCTCCATCTTGCGTCAACACGCCGTCTTGACCATCAATCACAACGTCGGCGGGACCGTATTTAATATCATTAGCAATAATTGGTAACCCATGTGATTGGGCCTCAACCAAGGACAGTGGTAATCCTTCAGCGCGACTTGGTAGGATGAGCAACTGTGCATTGTCATAAACTTCAGCGACATCATTAGTATAGCCACGGAAAGTAATTGAGTTGGTGAGTTGTGCTTGCTTAACCTGTTCCTTTAATGTTTTACCAGTGTCCCCATTTTCGTAACCCCAAAAATCAAGCGTTGCCTGTGGAAACTTGGCGGCAACCTGTTGCCATGCTTGAATCAGATGATCCTGCTGTTTTTCAGGAGACAACCGTGCCACCATTACCACGCTATATGGTGTTCGCTTACTAAAATCGATTGGGGCCGCATTCAGCGTTTCAGCAGGGACAATTGGACCAGGAATTTGATAGATTTTAGTTGTATCATCAGTAAAACGGTCCTGAACATCTTTTTGTTGCTGGGTGGTCAAACAAATCACACCATCCCAGTCCGCAAAATGGTTCAGTCCCCAAGCATAGTTATAATTCAAGGTTGAATGCAACATATCCTCCGGATCATTCACGTGGTCATTATGCAACTGACATGCCCGAAAAACATGATGTTCCATGTGTAACACTGACCAGCCCAATTCGTACACCCGGTCGATAATCAAATTCACACTCTGATCTGTTTGCTTTTGTTGGTCGATCACCAGCTGATCGTAAAAGAACCGCGTCAATTCATCAAAATCATCGAATTGATAGTCGGCACCATGAAAATTGAATAAATGGTACGCCACCGTTTCCTTGTCGCGCCGATTCAATAAATGCGTTTTTTGAAGTGCAATCGAACCATCCGGTCGCAAATAATTTTCAGTCGTGATGTGACTGTCCCAATCGTACACTTGCTCCACTGAAATAAAGCCGCGAAAATCATACCAGTCAACCTTCAACAATTTACCAAAATGGTCAAAATACTGCACGTTTTCGATGCGTTTATCAGTTTCACTGTGACGCCGGATATAGAGCATCCGCTGCTTGTCCCGGTAAAAATTGTAGTTAATGCCATCGGCAACCCGTTTCCAGCTCGAATCAAGTTGTAAGTCTTGAATCATTACAGCCGGTTCATCGATTGCCTGTGCGTCTTGAAAATAGTCGTATAAATTAATTAATTGAGTATCATCAATTCCAGCTTCACGGGTGACTTCATGCAAATCCGTGGCAAATTGGCGGGTCACAATTTTGGCCGGCACGTTAAATTGATTAAATAAGTTTAGTCGTTTGATTTGTGCGTGTTCAATGCCAGATTTCTTTCTTTGAATATTGTCATTCAAAAAATAGAACATTTAATCTCCACCTTTAAGTGTTAGTTTTATTTAGTAATCCATTTCATTTTACGTGTTATCGCCAATTTGTTCAAATTAGGTTGTATGAAGTTAGTGTGATCTTTTTTTCATTGGTATTTATTTACTTTTACACTATTTCGTCTTTGCTGCAAAAACGTGTGAACAGCCACAGAAGTCTCCGCATAACCATAAAATAAAGCAGATGATTCGTGGAGCGAATCACCTGCTTTTAATTTTCCTTGCTCTCTTGCCGAAACGTGTGAACAGCCACAAAAGTCTCCGTATAACCATAAAATAAAGCAGATGATTCGTGGAGCGAATCACCTGCTTTATTTTACCGTTATACTCCGACTTCTTATCGTGGCTGTTCACACTCTGATATGGTATGATGAACGAACAGTTAAAAGGGGGAAATTGTTTCGATGCAAGATCCATTTAAAAATCAAAATGATCCTGACAACCAAAATCAGAATCAGAATCCATTTTCAAATTTACCATTACCACCAAACTATGCGACCGTGGTTAATCCAGATAATGGGCAGGTGCGCGCCGCTAAAGTTGGTATTTCGTGGACCACACTTTGGTTTGGCCCTATTCCTGCAATGCTGCGCGGTGATTGGTACAACTTTGCCTTAATGATTGTGCTTGATTTAATTTACTTCATGGGCATTTCAATGTTACACATTCAAGTTGCACTTCCCGTTCCAGCCCTTGTTTTTGGTTTTCTTTATAATATGATGTACTTCAAACATCTATTTACCCTGGGTTATCAACCAGCCGACGAGCATTCCAAACAAATTTTGACCCAAAGTCGTTACTGGAAAGAATAAAATATAATCACCATTCAACGAATTCACTCACTGAATTTGCTGAATGGTGATTTTTTTATTGTCGCCATTTACGTAACACGGCCAACTGTTCTTCAGTCACAAAATTCTGTTGTTTAGCTACTTCAATTAGGGTGTCATAATTAGTTACCGTTGGAAAATTCAATCCAGCCGCTGAAAAATTATCAACAGCGCTAGGTAATTGGTAACTAAAAATGCCAGCGATGCCAAGCACTTGAGCTCCCGCATTTTGGACCGCCGTGGCTGCCTGCAGCACACTTTGACCCGTTGAAATCAAATCATCAATTACTACCACTCTTTGATTTTGTTTTAGTACACCTTCAATTTGGTTCCCCTGCCCGTGATCCTTTGGCTTGGACCGGACATAAATTAGTGGTAAATTTAACCGATCAGCAACCCAAGCAGCATGGGGAATTCCAGCTGTAGCAGTACCGGCAATAACTTGCGCATCTGGATATTGTGCTCGGATAATCGCCACCAAGCCATCGCAAATCAAATTACGCACCTTGGGGTATGAAATAGTTAGTCGATTATCACAGTAAATTGGACTTTTTATGCCGCTCGCCCAAGTGAATGGGTGGTCCGGTCGTAACGTCACGGCCTGGATGGACAATAGTGATTGGGCAACTTCTTGAGCAATATTCATTTTGATTCCTCCATAAATTCCGTTGCAATCTGCTGGTAGGCTTTTCGTGGGTCCAATGATTGTGTAATTGGGCGGCCCACCACAATACCATTACTGCCTAATTGTCGTGCCTGCGTCGGTGTGACAATCCGTTTTTGATCATCTTGTTGTGCATCGACAGGTCGAATTCCCGGGGTAATACATAGAAACGATGGCGCCACCACTGCACGAATTAATTCAACTTCCTGAGCGGAACAAATGACTCCCGGTAATCCCGCCGCTTCACTCAGTCGGGCATATGATTGCACTGATTCTGATAACGAAATGTTGACGTGTTGCTGTTCGTGTAATACATACTCATCGATGGAGGTTAGCTGTGTGACTGCTAACAGCTTGGCCGGTTCAATCCCAGCACTGCGAGCACCACTGATTAAGCCACGTTGCCCGGCCTCAAGCATCGCTGCACCACCGGCGGCATGAATCGTGGTCAATTGCACTCCTAGCTCACCGATCACCTTCATTGTCCGCGCCACCGTGTTGGGGATATCATGTAATTTTAAATCCAGAAACACGCTGAAACCAGCCTGCTGAATTTGTTTAACAATTGCTGGACCAAAATGATAAAACAATTCCATTCCCACTTTAATCGTCGGGCGCGGCTCGACAGATAATTGTTCTAACAACACTGTTACCTGACCTAAATCGGCCACATCGAGTGCTACAATCGGTGTCATTCTAATCAAAATTGTACCTCCTGTAACTGGGCCAAATCGTCGATACCATAAAAATCCATCACCGTTGGTAATTGCGCAATAATCTTGGGGCAGCTCAGTGGGTCGTGGAAGTTGGCTGCGCCAATTTCAACTGCGTTGGCTCCAGCCATCATCATTTCTAAGACATCCTCAGCGCTGGAAATACCACCAACACCGATAATTGGTAAATCACAAATTTGGCGAACTTTATGAATCATTGCCAACGCCATTGGCTTAATTGCTGGACCTGATAACCCACCCGTGCCATTAGCTAATACCGGTTTTTGAGTCGCCAAATCAATACTTAAACCGGTCAATGTATTAATCATCGTCAAACCAGCGGCACCACCCCGCTGAGCAGCTAGTGCAATCGTTGTGATATCGGTAATATTTGGCGTTAATTTCACGTACAACGGTACCTGACTGACGGCAACACATTGGTTAGTTAACTCCGCCACTGTGTCAGGGTCCGTACCCATTGCCAAGCCACCATGCGCCACATTCGGACAAGAAACATTGAGTTCGATCGCTGTCACGTTGTCAGCTTGATTGAGCTTTTGCACAACTGCAACATATTCGTCAATGCTGAAACCGGCCGCACTGCCGACAACTGGTAATTGGGGGAAGTTTGTTGCTAACCACGGTAGTTTGTCGCTGACAGTTTGATCCACCCCGACATTTTGTAATCCGTTCGCGTTCAGCCAGCCACCTGTAGTTTCAGCTGTGCGCGGTTTCGCATTGCCCTCGCGTGGCGCCACCGTAGTCGATTTAATAACTAACCCGCCGAGAACGTTCAAATCAAATCGTTGCGCAAATTCCTGACCATACCAGCAAGTTCCGCTTGCTGGCATAATCGGATTTTTCAAATCAAGTCCCGGTAATTTTACTGCCAATCTATTACTTGCCATCGTTTGTCCTCCCTAAATCGCATCCACTAGATATGCTTGACTGACCAACATTTTTACCACCGCCGCCAGGGTATCAAGTGAAGTTAGCACTAAAATACCGTGACTAATGGCCAACGCTCGAATCTGGGCGCCGTCGCTGACCGCAGCTGTACTATCATCAATCGTGTTGACTACCAACGCAATTTTTTGGTGCACCAATAAGTTTGAAATTTGATGTTCATCCTCACTTAACTTGGCAACTTGCTGTTGAACTGGTACATTTGCCTGTTGTAAGCACTCACTCGTGCCCTTAGTTGCATACAAATTAAATCCTAGTTGACTGAGTTGCCGAGCTAATGTAATTGCCTCTGCCTTTTGCGCATCGCTCACAGTCAATAAAATATTACCGTGAACTGGTAAATTAATTTTGCTAGCCTGAAATGCTTTATAGAGGGCTTTTTCAAATGTGACATCGCTACCCATCACTTCACCAGTTGATTTCATCTCCGGTCCCAGTAAACTGTCGACCTTGTTTAGCTTACTAAATGAAAAGATTGGGGCTTTAACATGGATTAATTTAGTGGTTGGTTGAATTCCAGTCTGGTAACCTAACTGGGCTAATTTTTCACCCATAATGACCCGCGTGGCAAGTTGTGTCATTGGTACCTTGGTTGTTTTACTTAAAAATGGTACGGTCCGACTGGCACGCGGGTTAACTTCGATCACGAACGCTTGCTTTTCATGAATAACAAATTGAACATTCATCAAACCAAAGCAGTTTAATGCGTGAGCTAATTTAATTGTCGCCTGCTCGATTTGGTTAATAATATCTACAGACAATGTTTGCGGTGGATAAACAGCCATGGAGTCCCCCGAATGAATCCCAGCGCGCTCAATGTGCTCCATGACCCCTGGAATAACCACTGTATCACCATCGCAAATGGCATCGACTTCACATTCTTTGCCGGTTAAGTAGCGGTCTAATAATACCGGGTGGTCATGAGAAACTTCGATCGCCGCATGCATATAATGATTTAATTCAGCTTCATCATGCACGATTTCCATTGCCCGGCCACCTAACACGTAACTGGGCCGCACTAATAATGGATAGCCGATTTGATTTCCAATCGTCAGTGCCGCTTCATTAGTAGTGGCAGTCGCACCAATAGGTTGCGGAATATCTAATTGTTGAATGATCTGATTAAATTCATCGCGATCTTCGGCTCGGTTAACATCCGCCACTGTCGTACCTAAAATTTTGACTCCGCGTTGGGCTAGCGGTGCCGCCAAATTAATCGCCGTTTGACCACCAAATTGCACGATGATCCCGACTGGTTGCTCCAACTCAATTACGTTGAGCACATCCTCAAGCGTTAATGGTTCGAAGTATAACTTATCCGAAATTGAAAAATCGGTCGACACCGTTTCTGGATTATTGTTCATAATAATTGCTTCGTAGCCCACTTCTTTTAGCGTTTGGACACAATGAACCGTGGCATAATCAAACTCAATTCCCTGACCAATTCGAATCGGTCCTGAACCGAGCACTAACACGGACGGGCGCTTGTCTCTAATACTCTCATTTTCCATTTCATACGTGCTATAAAAATATGGTGTTTGCGAATCAAATTCCGCTGCACATGTGTCAACCATTTTATACACCGGTAAAATTTGGTATTTGTGCCGCAACAGTCTAATTTTGTCAGCCGTTGTGGCCCATGACTGAGCAATCAGTTCATCGGTAAATCCATTTTGTTTGGCCAAGCGCAATAATGCATCATCCCCGCTGGCTTGTTTCAATTGAACAGCAATTGACAAAATGTGACTCAATTTATCAAGGAAAAACAAATCAATTTTAGTTAATTCATGCACTTCATCCATTGACCACTGCCGTTTTAGCGCTTCGACCACACAAAAGAGGCGGTCATCCCTGGCATTAACCAAGCGGTCGGCCAAAACTTGATCATCTAACTGCGCCAGTCTTGGTAGCTCCAGCGATTGCGTTCCAATTTCTAACGAGCGAACTGCTTTTTGCGTTGCCTCTTCAATATTGCGGCCAATTGCCATTACCTCGCCGGTAGCTTTCATTTGCGTGCCAAGCAGTCGATCCGCATGGCTAAATTTATCAAACGGCCAACGTGGAATTTTACAAACAACATAATCCAATGCTGGTTCAAAGGCAGCAAAAGTGGTTTGTGTAATTGGATTTTTAATTTCATCTAACGTTAATCCCACCGCAATTTTAGCAGCCAGCTTAGCAATCGGATAACCTGTGGCTTTTGAGGCTAGCGCAGACGACCGACTAACCCGCGGGTTTACCTCGATAATGTCATACTGGTAACTATTTGGGTCAAGCGCCAATTGGACGTTACAACCGCCCTCAATTTTAAGTGCCGAAATCAATTTCAACGCCACATCTCGGAGCATTTGATATTCACGGTCGGACAATGTCTGTACTGGTGCGTATACAATTGAATCACCGGTGTGAATTCCAACCGGATCAAAATTTTCCATTGAACAAACGACCATCGTATTGTCATTATGATCACGCATCACTTCAAATTCAATTTCTTTATACCCGGCAATACTTTGTTCGATTAATACCTGGGTAATGGGTGACAATGCCAGCCCGTTAGCCGCCACTTCATCCAGCTCGTCAATATTATCTGCAATGCCGCCCCCGGTGCCCCCAAGCGTATAAGCTGGCCGAATAATTACTGGAAAACCAATCTGGCGGGCAAATTCTTGCGCTTGTTCCACCGTAGTTACTGTTTTGGATTGCGGCACTGGTTCGTTTAATTGTTGCATTAATTCCTTGAATTGCTCACGGTCCTCAGCCTGATTAATCGACTGTAAACTGGTACCCAGCAACTCGATCTTAAACGCAGCCAGCACACCAGCTTCATCTAATTGTTTAGCTAAGTTTAAGCCGGTCTGCCCACCGACCGTTGGCAAAATGGCATCCGGTCGTTCTTTTCTGATTACTCGGCTGACAAATTCGAGCGTGAGCGGTTCCACGTAAACTCTGTCCGCAATTTCAGGATCGGTCATGATAGTTGCTGGGTTAGAGTTAATCAAAACAACTTCATAGCCCTCCTCTTTCAGCGCTAGACACGCTTGTGTCCCTGAATAATCGAATTCAGCCGCCTGGCTAATGACAATGGGACCAGAACCAATCACTAATATTTTGTTGATATCCTGTCGTTTAGGCATGAGTTGCAGTCCTCCTTTGCCGTTGATAACTGGCAATATTTTCTAAAAAATCATCGAATAGATGACTGGCATCGTGTGGGCCTGGCGCCGCATCTGGATGAAATTGAACCGAAAAGGCAGGGTATTGTTTGTGCCGTAATCCTTCAATTGTTTGGTCATTGATCTCTTTGTGGGTGACTAGCAGTTGAGTTTGCTCAATTGAGCCAGCTGCTACTGCATAACCATGGTTTTGTGCCGTAAAGTCAATGCGGTTGGTGGCAATTTCGCGCACCGGATGATTGAAACCGCGATGGCCAAATTTCATTTTGAATGTATCGGCGCCATTGGCGAGTGCAAATAATTGGTGGCCCAGACAAATGCCAAACAGTGGTACCTGTTGTTCGACCGTTTGAATCATCTCAATTGCTTGTGGTACATCTTTCGGATCGCCCGGTCCGTTGCTAAGTAGTACACCATCAGGTTGGTAATTTAGGACCTGTTTGGCCGTTGCAGTTGCTGGCAACACGATGACATTGCACTGCCGTTGTGCCAGTTCGCGCAGAATACTGTGTTTCAACCCGTAGTCCACCACGACAATTCGCAAACCAGTATTAGGGTTAGGAAAGGCATTTTTAGTCGTGCTTTGTGCCAATAAATTAGTGCGTCGTTTGGTAGCATGGTGGTCAATAAATTGCTGCGCTTGTTTCTTAGTATCAACTAACGCAGCGTTCATGGCGCCAGTGGCTCGAATCTTTTTAGTAATCGCCCGCGTATCAAGCCCGGTAATGCCAGGAATTTTATGCTGTTGCAAAAAATCAGCCAAGCTCATTTGATTACGCCAATTGCTTGCCCGGCGTGCCAATTCATGCACTACCACGCCAGCCGTTGTTGGTGTAACTGACTCATCGTCATCAAAGTTAATGCCATAATTACCAATTAACGGGTATGTAAACATTAAAATTTCACCATTGTACGATTGGTCGGTGATCGATTCTTGGTAACCAGTCATTCCCGTATTAAAGACCAGTTCACCATTCGTCGTGGTATCAGCACCAAACGCTGTGCCTACATAAATACTGCCATCTGCTAAAACTAAATATCGTTTAGTCATGATTGGAATCCCTCCGATACACAATCTGGCCATTTACTAACGTCATTACAGTGCCACCGTATACCGATTGGCCGATAAATGGCGAATTATGCCCTTTAGATAAAAATTGGTTGGCTGCAATTGTAGTGCTATGTTCTAAATCAAAGATTGCCAAGTCAGCCGGATCACCGATTTTTAATTGACCGACATTCGTCAATTTAAAGATTTGGGTAGGGGCAATGCTCATCCACTCGATCAATTTGTGCAGTGGCCAAATTCCCGAAGAAACAAATTTTGTATACAAAAGAGCAAAGGCAGTTTCCGAACCAACAATGCCGTTTGGTGATGCCAACAACCCTTGGCCCTTTTCTTTATCAGTATGGGGAGCATGATCAGTCGCAATCATATCGATTGTGCCATCCATTAATCCGGCAACGCAGGCCAACCGGTCAGCCTGACTGCGCAGTGGCGGGTTCATTTTATACTGTGCATCGTCGTCAACGATGTTCGTATCATCCAGTAACAAATGGTGAGGAGTGACTTCGCAGGTAACGTTCACGCCACTTGCCTTGGCAATTCTGACTAGTTCAATACTTTCTTTGGTCGAAACATGACACACATGGTAATGAACCCCGGTGGCCTGCGCTAAAACTAAGTTCCGAGCAATTTGAGCAGTTTCGCTAACATTGTTAACGCCCGGCATCCCTAATTTTTGAGCTGTCGCACCTGCGTTAATGACACCGCTTTGCGTCAAATCCATGTCCTGTGCGTGGTCACATAATGGCAGCTTGAGTGCTGCTAATTGCTTCATTGCAGTTAACATCACATTGGCGTTGGTAATGCCATCCCCGTCATCACTAAAGGCAAAGGCTCCAGCGGCTTGCAATTCTTCAAAATTCACAACTGCCTGTCCCTGCCGGTGCTTTGTTACCGGTGCATATTGTTTTATTTTTACCGTCCCAGTTTGGTTTAACTTAACCTGCTGCATAAATAGCTCCCCGTTATCTGGTGTGGGATTAAGGTTCGCCATCGCACCAATTGTCGTAAAACCACCGTGGGCAGCAGCAGCACTTCCTGTTTTGACCGTTTCTTTATTAGTAAAACCAGGCTCACGTAAATGCACATGAACATCCACTAGCCCGGGGCTAATGAACGCATGCTGCAAGTCCACCACCTTGTCAGCAGTATCGTCTCCATTAAATTGTTTGATTCGCCCGGCTTCAACCAACACATTCAGCGCTTGTAGCTGGCCCGCAACAATACCACAACCATTTTTTAGTAATAAACTCATTTGCGGTCCTCCTAGAGTAGATTTTGGAACCGTAGCAACCGACTGATAATCGCCATACGAACGAACACACCATTTTGCATTTGCGTAAAAATTCTTGATTGTGGACTTTCGACCAACTCATCATCGATTTCAACACCACGATTAACCGGTGCAGGATGCAAAATAATTGCGTTTGACTTCATTTGGGTCGCACGTTGTTTAGTCAGACCGAACTGCCGCCGATATTCACTTTCATCAAATTGGGCATCCGCCGTACCATTAATCCGTTCATGCTGGACACGCAATAAATTGATCACGTCCATTTGGGGCAATAATTCATCAAAATCACCATACTCGCCATACTTAGCAAGCGAAGCATCAAACCAATCTTTCAGGCCAGTGAAGTATACCTTTGCGCCTAGTCGCCACAACATCTCTGCGTTAGAACGCGCCACCCGTGAGTGACAAATGTCACCATTGATCAACACCTTTAAATCATGGAAGCAGTTAAATTGTTCCAAAATAGTCATCATATCAAGCAAACATTGCGATGGATGTTGGCCAGCACCGTCACCAGCATTGATTAATCCAATGTGCAGGTTTGTATTTTGCGTCAGTTGCAGATAATAATCAGTTTGGGGGTGCCTGATGACAGCCACGTTCACACCAATTGATTCAACTGTTTTTAATGTGTCATATAAACTTTCGCCCTTGCTAATTGAACTGGTGGCCGCGTTGAAATCCAACACTTGCATGCCTAGTTTTTTTTCAGCCATTTGGAAGCTCGTTTTAGTCCGCGTGGAATTTTCGAAGAACATATTAATTGCATATGCTGGGTGCAGCAACTCTACTTGCTTACCAGCTTTAAATGCTTGCGCTTCATGAATTAAATCCAATGCATCCTCAGCATCTAATTGGTCGATGGTTAATAAATTTGCTTGGGTTCGTTCAGTCATCATCATTGTGATCATCCTTTCATTGTCTGCACAAAAAAACACTTAGCTAATCATTCCCTGATTAACTAAGTGCTCTTAGTTTCGATTGTAGAATCCCTGCTCAAAAGTTTATGCAAAGATTTTACTGCACCGTTTTGTTCTCTCAGGAAACAATTAAATGGTTCAGTGACAATATTATTCTATTTTCTCAATTGTGATGTCTTCATGACCATCATATTCTTCCATCGCAACATTGACCTGTTCGTCCATGGCAGTTGGAATGTTTTTCCCAACAAAGTCAGGACGGATCGGTAATTCACGGTGGCCACGATCAACTAATACAGCCAAAGAAATCTTCTTTGGTCGGCCTAAATCCATCAGTGCATCTAACGCTGCCCGAACCGTACGACCAGTGAACAACACATCATCAACTAAAATGACATGCTTGTCAGTAATATCAACTTCAATATCTGACGACGTAACTGTTGGTTCAATATGGTGATCCGGAACATGTCGATCATCGCGATAAAGTGAAATGTCTAACTCACCAACCGGAACGTCAATTTGTTCCAACTGCTTTAGTCGCTTGGCCAGCCGTTTAGCTAAGAAAATTCCGCGAGTCTTAATGCCAACAAAGACAAGGTCATCAACACCCTTATTTTGTTCGATAATTTCATAAGTAATCCGGGTTAACGCCCGTTGCATACTTGATCCATCAACAACTTCGTGTGCCACCACTTTCAGCTCCTTTTTTTAAAAAAGACCTCTTAACCGTTGAGTTAAGAGGCCCTAATATTTTCTACCGGAATCCTTCTCAGCCTCGCGGGACTAAGTTAAAGGTTATTTGTATTGTGGTAAGTTTAGCTGAAAGAATCAGGTGTGTCAATACGTTGGCAGAAATAATCATGGCTTTTAGACCAAAATAAGCACCATTTGTTGCTCGGTAGCATCAAAATATCAATTTCAAACAGAGTATCAATGCTTTTTTTTCACAAGTAATTTTAGTTGTAAACACATCTCTTTGCTTGTATATTTGAGATGCTGCCAAGCACATTAATTAGATCCAAAACAGCGTTTGGATTGGTCTACTAAATAGCGGTCACTTCAGTAAGTATTTTTCTAGTGAATTTTTTCCTAATTGATAACTCACAGAAGGGACTGAATCTAGCCATGGACGTAAACAAAGTTGTAATTTTAGGTGGCGGTGTATTAGGTAGTCAGATTGCATTTCAAAGTGCTTTTTCGGGAATTGAAACGGTGATTTATGACATTTCAGATAAAGCAATCAGCGCTGCCAAAGAAAAAATAGCGACTTTACCACCACAATACAAACGTGATCTCGCTGTCAGTGATGACCGCCTCGCAGTTGCGGCAGCCCAATTGTCATTAACCACTGATTTGGAATCGGCAATTAGTCACGCGGATGTCATCATTGAAGCAGTACCGGAACGACTCGATATTAAAAAATCGTCATATGCGAGCTTGCAGCCATATATCGGAGCTAATACATTGGTACTAACTAATTCATCAACATTACTTCCCAGTCAAATAAATGATTTTGTCCCAAATAAAGAGCGCTTTTTAGCAATGCATTTTGCTAATTTAATTTGGCTTCACAATGCCGCAGAAATTATGTGGGCACCTGGTACACCACAAAACACAATTGACGATGCCGTTAACTTTGCTGAGCAAATCCAAATGGCACCGTTTAAAATTTCAACTGAAATTTCTGGGTACGTGATGAATGCTCTTTTCCTGCCACTTATTAATGCAGCACTGCTTCTTTGGGCTGACAAAGATTTAGATCCGATCATGATCGACCAAGATTGGGTTGTTAGCATGGGAGTAGACCGGGGGCCATTTGGCTTCGTCGATATTATGGGCATTAACACCGCCATCAACATTGAAACTGGCTTCTATGAAAATACAAAAGATGAACGTTTCAAAAAAGTTGTCGCCAAGTTAACGAAGGAATACCTTGAAAAAGGTAAGATGGGCGTTCAAAGTGGCGAGGGATTCTACAAGTATCCAAAGCCACTTTATCAGCAGCCTGAATTTAGACCTACCGTTAAATAGAAAAATAAGGAGTAATTCGTTGACCGTCTCGACGAATTACTCCTTATTTTATATTTACCGGTACTGACGTGTATTCTCCGCTAAATGAACTAAATTACGGAGAAAATCATGCGTTGATGCTTCGTAGTTAGACTGCTTGCCTAACTCGTAAATATAACCATTAATGTAATCAACCTCAGTTGGCCGATTTTTACTCATATCCTGATACATTGATGGGTAATGGAGTGGGTTGGTGTCACGACTAACATGTTCGATTGTGTCCCACTCTTGTTGCCGCGTATTTAAGAACGTAATGTCCGCCCGTTCACAGACATCAAACGCTTCATTAATTAGCTGTTTACCTAATTTTTCGGCCCCCGGATAGGCAATAAATTGCCCCATCTGAATTTCAAATAAGGTACAAATCGTATTAACGACAGAATTAAAAATCACTTTAGCCAATAATGTACCTAAGAAATTGGTCGTTAATGTCGGATTAAGGTTCGCCTTTTGAAAATCAGCCACAATCTGGTTGGTGGTTTCATCAGGTTGTTCCGTTTGATTAGCCAAGTTCATTGAGCCAGCCCCTGCTGCACCAATAAAATCAACGTCCCCAGCCTTATTCAGAACGGTTCCAATCAAGGCTGTTCCACCAATCACCTTTTGTGGTTCAAAATATTGGTCTAGCTTTTCAATGTGCCCCATTCCATTCATCCCTGTAACAGCATACTGATGGGGCTTAAAGAAATGCGCGCTACGCTGCAATAAATCAGCTAATAACATTTGCTTTGAAAAAACGACATAGACATCTGGATTTCCCGTATATTCTTCTGGTGTGTAAATATTAACGGGCACTAAATGCCGGTTCTCACCATCCCGCGAAACATAAACACCATTTTGTTGTTTAATAGTTTTCACTTGTGGCTCCCAGGTATCAACAAAATCAACATCAAATCCTGCTTCTTGCAATAAAACACCGTAGCGCAAACCCATTGCGCCAGCGCCTAACACCGTATATTTCAAAGCCATTTTGTCACTACTCCTTTACCTGATCAAAGATATGCAACTTATCAATTCGTTCGACAGCTTCTACCAGTCGTTCTGGTTCGATTAATAAACCAATTCGAACGTAACCTTCACCTTGCTCACCGAAGCCATTACCGGGTGCCACCCCAACCCCAGCTTCATTAAGCAATAAATCAGCAAATGATTCACTAGTATAACCACTCGGAACTGGCATCCACACATAAAAAGCACCACCAGGGTTAATTGACCGCCAACCAATTTTTTCAGCGGCACCAACAAATGCATTCCGCCGTGTTTCATATCGTTCCACAATTTGCTTAATTTCGTCATCACGGCGTGGATCTTGTAACGCATCAATACCAGCCTGCTGCAGCGCAGGGAAAACGCTAACGAAAAGGTGATCTTGAATTAAATTAATTGCTTCAATAATGTCAGGATTACCAACCGCAAAAGCAATTCGCCAACCGGCCATGTTAAAGGTTTTTGAATAAGTATAAAACTCGATTCCGACCTCTTTAGCACCTGGCGTTTCCATAAAACTAATTGGAGCTTGATCATCAAACCCAATTGCTCCATAAGCAAAGTCACTGATGACACCAACGTGGTACTGCTTTGCCCAACTGACGAGGTGTTCATAAAATTCACGAGTGGACACTGCTCCAGTTGGATTATTGGGATAATTAATATAAATTAGCTTAGCCCGGTTAGCCGTTTCTGCCGGAATGGCGTCAAGGTCTGGTAAAAAGTTATTTTCTTCCTTTAGTGGAAATGTTTCGTAATTTGCCTGACCTAACGCAGCTCCTGACAAATAATCTGGGTAGCCAGGATAAGGGAGCAAGAATGTATCACCAGGGTTCATCAGTGCCCATGGCAATTCAACTAGCCCAATTTTGGAACCGCCTAAAATTGCGACCTCTTTATCAGGATCAAATGAGGCGCCATATTTTTCTAGGTAAAAATCACTCGCTGCTTTTTTTAAACTGGGTAAGCCACGAAAAAGAGAGTATTTATGGTTTTCAGGTTTAGCAACATTTTCCTGGGTGCTTTTGACAATATAATCAGGGGTAGGTTTATCTGGATTACCTTGGCCCAGGTTAATCACGTCGACCCCTGAAGCTGCTTTTTTGTTAACTTTGGCAACCAAATTGGCAAAAAATTGTTTTGGTAACCCTTGTAATAATTTTGACTCTGGAAATTCCATGTTGACTCTTCCTTTCATAACCTGTGTGAAGTATCCGGTGCTATTCTAGCGATATAGTTCTGGACGCCGATCCGCAAACACTGGAATCTGACCACGAACTTGCTCAATTGAATCTAAATCGATGGTTGCTACCACCAGTTCCTCTTGTTCACCTGCTTGGCTCACAATATTGCCCAATGGATCGATCACTAGTGAATGGCCATTGAAGTGGTTGTCGGGGTCATCCCCAACTCGATTCACCGCCACAACAAACGACTGATTTTCAATTGCTCGTGCCCGTACCAATATTTCCCACTGAGGAATTCGAACAGCGGGCCAGTCAGCGGAAACATACAACACTTTGGAACCATGACGGCTCAGTGTCCGCAACCATTCTGGAAAGCGAATATCGTAGCAAATCACACCAGTACTAGCCACATTTGCTAATTCAAATGAAACTTCACTTGCACCAGCAGTGATATACTTTTCCTCGTTCATTAACCCAAATAGATGCACCTTATCATAGGCACTAACAAGCGCTCCTTGAGCGTTGACCACATAGCTAGTATTGTAAAAATGACCGTCTCGTTTGATTGCTACAGACCCACCGACAATATTGACATGGTACTTGACTGCCAATTGTTGAAGAAATTCTTGGGTGCGCTCACCATTTAGATCTGCAATCTGCTCGAGTTGATCCAGAGCATATCCCGTGTTCCACATTTCGGGAAAAACAACTACATCAACCTGTTTAGCTGCAGCCTGTTCCACATACTTGGCCACTCTGGCAAAATTATCATCTGGTGTGGCAAATGTGATATCAATTTGAGCTAACGCTATTTTAAGTGTCATTGTTGGATCCTCCTTGTTTGACTGCTGGTGACTGATAGGTACACTATGTTTTTTCCTTTTATTGACTAAACGTGTTCGCCAAGCGCAGACGCCTTACGGCTAAGGGACTAATGACACAATTCGCATAAACCTCGCGAGTTGTCTGCTTCCTTTTTTTAATGACTAAACGTGTTCGCCAAGCGCAGACGCCTTACGGCTAAGGGACTAATGACACAATTCGCATAAACCTCGCGAGTTGTCTGCTTCCTTTTTATTGACTAAACGTGTTCGCCAAGCGCAGACGCCTTACGGCTAAGGGACTAATGACACAATTCGCATAAACCTCGCGAGTTGTCTGCTTCCTTTTTTATTGACTAAACGTGTTCGCCAAGCGCAGACACCTTACGGCTAAGGGACTAATGACACAATTCGCATAAACCTCGCGAGTTGTCTGCTTCCTTTTTTATTGACTAAACGTGTTCGCCAAGCGCAGACGCCTTACGGCTAAGGGACTAATGACACAATTCGCATAGACCTCGCGAGTTGTGTCATTAGTCCCTTAGCCCACGGCGTCTTAACGCGCTTGCTCACACTCTAATCTTTTTTCAACCTTGCCGACACCACATTCCCAATTGATTGAATCAACTGCACTAAAACAATCAAGATAACGATGGTGACGTACATTACGTCTGGTTGGTATCGTTGGAAACCGTATTGATAGGCGATATCCCCTAATCCACCTGCTCCAACTAGTCCAGCCATTGCGGTTGCCCCAATTAGACCAATGGCCGCAATCGTTAAGCCTCGGATAATACTACTTCTGGATTCACGCACCATAATCCGCCAGATAATGTTGCTGTTGCTGATTCCCATCGATTGATATGCTTCAATCGTCCCTGGGTCAACTTCCAATAAAGAAGATTCCACCAACCGACCAATATATGGCCCAGCATAGACAACTAACGGTAGTATCACGCCACGAATACCAATAGTAGTTCCTGCTACTAATTTTGTAATTGGCAAAATTAAGAATAACAAGATGATAAATGGCAATGACCGCAGAATATTAATGAGCCAGTTTGTAATTGAATAAACAGTTCTATTCGGATGAAGGCCATCAGCGCGCGTCACTACCAACAGCACGCCAATTTGAATTCCAATTACAATTGATAAAATAAACGTGATCGAAGTCATTGCTAAGGTTTGGCCAAAGCCGGCCCAGATAACTGATCCCCAGGTATTAATAAATGTTTGCATTAGACTTCAACCTCCTCAACGTGCACGTTTTGATCACGAATATATTGTAATGCTGCCTCGTATTGGCTACGGTCATCTGTTTTTAGATAGACCAGCAATCGACCATATGGCTCGCGTTTCATATAACCCATGCTACCGGCCAAAATGTCCGGCGTAATTTTAAACTTTTCCTGCAGCTGTGATAACAATGGATTATTAGCGCTATCACCGACAAATTGTAATGACACCAACTGCTTTGTTTCTTGATACGGTGCCAAAATATCACGCGGCACCCCTAACGTATCACTAACTCCCGCAAATCGTTTGGTAATTTCTTGCTGCGGTTTCGTGAAGACATCAACGACGTTACCTTCTTCAACAATCACTCCTTGATCTAGGACAGCCACTCGATCACAAATTCGCTGAATAACTTCCATTTCATGAGTGATTAGAAAAATAGTAATGCCTAACTCTTGATTGATTTTTAATAACAAAGACAAAATTGATTCGGTTGTTTCAGGATCCAATGCACTTGTCGCTTCATCCGACAACAGAATTTTGGGCTCATGTGCTAATGCACGTGCTACCGCCACTCGTTGTCGCTGTCCGCCAGAAAGCTGTGCCGGAAAACTATCCCGTTTCTCCCATAAATCAACAATCTTTAAGTATTTTTCAGCTCGTTGTGTTGCTTCTGTTTTATCAATACCCTCCAGAGTAAGTGGTAAGACAATGTTTTGAAAGACGTTCGCTGTTACCAATAAGTTATAGCTTTGAAAAATCATGCCAATTTTGCGGCGTAACTTTAATAAATCTGGCTTCGACAAATCAGCAACAGATTCACCATTAACGATCACCTGCCCAGATGATGGCTTCTCTAACCCATTAATCATGCGGATTAGCGTACTTTTACCAGCGCCAGAATAACCCATCACTCCGTAAATTTCACCATCGGCAACGTTTAACGATACGTTTTCAACTGCTTTCACATGCTTATTTTTTTGTTGACCTGCAAATGTCTTTGATACGTTTTTAAACTCAATCAAGCGAGTTGCCCTCCTTGTGTGTGGCTGAAACGTGCTCCACAAGCCAGCTTCCTAACATATAAGCAACTTAAGCGTTATTCATAAAAACCACGAATCATGCTTAAGTGCCTTATACCGCGGAAACTAACCGTCTTGTTCCGCACGCTACTTCGATACAATCACCGAGCCACCGAATTCTTTGTCGATATAGTTTTTAACTGTCTTTGAGTGGTAGTACTTGTCTAATTGCTTGATAACTTTATCGTTCTTGTGACCCTTGGCTACAACAAAGTAGTTAGGGTATGGATTGTTTTTGTACTTTTCGTGATAGATTGGTTTGATCTTCTTTGATAATCCTGATGAGTAAGCGTAGTTACCATTAACAGCAGCTGCTGTAACTTCATTCAGTTGTTTTGGTAATTGAGCGGCGTCCAATTCAACAATCTTCAAATGCTTAGGATTTGAAGCAATTGTGTTCTTGGTAGCATTTTGGCCAACACCCTTTTTAATCTTTAATACACCGGCCTTTTGGAATAGTTCCAAGGCACGTGTTTCATTGGCTGGATCATTAGGAACGGCAATTGAATCACCATCTTTTAAATCGCTCAATGATTTAAGACTATTAGAGTAAATCCCCATTGGGAATGCAACTGTCTTAAAGGCGGCAGAGAACTTATAATTCTTGTCTTTCTCTTGTTGTTGCAAGAATGGCAATGTTTGGTAACTATTGGCGTCTAAGTCGCCTGAGCTAAGTGATGAATTTGGGGTGTTGTAATCGCTAAAGACCTTAATCTTAACATCCAAGCCATCTTTTTTAGCTAGCTTCTTAACTTGTTGTGTAATCTGTTCGTGCGGCCCGCCAGTCACACCAATTGTAATTGACTTGGTGCTCAATTCCTTACTCTTACTGTTACCACAGCCAGCCAATCCGCCAACTGCTACCAGTGCTACTGATGCTACAACCAATAAACGTTTCAATAATTTGTGATTCTTTGTCATGTTAAATTCCTCCCAATAAATAATTTCTAATTAATTAACGAACCAAGGCAAAATAAAAAGCCCGCCCCTTGCATATAACTGCAAAGGACGAGCATTCACCCGTGGTACCACCTTAGTTTGTAATTTTCTCGCGAAAATTATCTCGGTAAGTCGCAACAATCATACGTCTATAATTGTTAGGACTTGGTTTTAGTAACGGGTACCAACCCGGTGTTAACTTAGAATTTCCTCATCAACACATCATTCAGAGACCATCTTCGAATTATTACTCAACTCCCTTGCACCAACCGGAAGCTCTCTTAATAAGTAATTGGTTCTACTCATCTCTTCATCATGTTTTAATTAACTATTAATTTAATGTAAATTAGTCTAATCTATTTTTAATGTTGTGTCAATAGTCATTAATTATTTTTTTGCTGTCGCGCTAGTAATTTCTTCTAATACCAACATTGCTTGTTTGACTGTTTTAGTATCAATTGGCAGTGGAATCAGGTGCATCGTAGTCTCCTCATCAGCTGATGCCGCTGCAATTTTATCAATATCAGCAGCTGTAATGCCATCCAAATTTAACTCATGTAAATTCGTGGGGACACCGATTTCACGATAAAATGGAAGCAACGAATCGATTTCATCAAAATGCTGTTCAATTGCTAACTGCACTAAGATGCCATAACCAACTTTTTCCCCATGCAGCAAAGTTGCTGTCTCTGGAAATAACGTTAGTGCGTCATGAACTGCATGTGCTCCCGTTGAACGAGCATATGAATCACCCCAGCCACCCACAGTTCCAGCCGTAACAATGATCGTTTCGGCCACTTTGCGCCAAATATGTGTCAAAGAAACGGCCTTCATATCAGCAATTGCTTGACTCGAATATTGCAACAACACATCGCGACACTTATTAGCCATCAAGCGTGAAATTTCCAATGCTGTCGTGTATTTTTCTTCAGGCAACTGTTCAAAAATCAGCTCTGATTCATAATACTTGGCTAATGTATCCGCAATGCCCGCCACAAAGTAGTTAATGGGTGACCGTAAAATGACTTCTGGGTTTAACAGCATTAGATCGGCCGTTTCTTTATAAATCTTATGGTCAATGTGCTCACCATTTGCCTGATAGTGCACACTCAACGCCGACCAGGGTGCAAAGTTACTAGCCAAAGTTGGAATTAACACTAGTTTCAGCGGTGTGCCAGTAGCCACACTTTTCGCTGTATCCAGCACTTTGCCGCCACCCAAGCCAATAATCATCTGGGCTTGTTGGGCTGTAACAATTTGTTTCACCCGGTTGATTTCTTCGTACGAACATTCACCATTAAATAATACATCGGTGACGGTGACATCTACCGGGAAATCAGCTAGATAGGGCTGTGCGGCAGCTAATGATTTTGTACCATGGAGAAAAACCAGTCGTTTGACTCCCAATTCAGTGATGTACTGTGGTAATTGTTGATAGGCGGTAACATCCGATATATAACGTTGTGGTCCACTTTGTGAAATCATTTTGACCCTTCTTTATTTTATTTATTTAACTTTAAAAGCTGGTGTGTACATGTGGTTAAATGTTTTATTCATAACTTTAACAATTGATTTTGTTTGATATGCCTGCACTACTTTTTTGTAAGTTGCGTTGTTTTTATCGCTGGTTCGAACAGCAATCACATTAATCCATGGCTTGTTAGTCTTGTCAGAATAATCGAATGATGATTTGTAAATGGCATCGTCAATTGGATCCTTATGACTTGCTTTAACAAAGTTACTATTGGTAATGCCAGCAGCAAAATCTGGCAATAAATTCATGATCTTAGCTGGATCCACTTGCACAATTTTCAGTTTGAGTTTATTTTCTGTGATATCTTTGATTGCTGGTGTGTCACCGGCCTTGGGGTCAATTTTAATTAAGCCGGCTTCTTGTAACACACTAAGTGCACGGCCAGCATTCACCACGTTGTTTGGAATGGCAATCTTATCACCAGATTTTAATTGCTTAATATTTTTAATTTTATCTGAGAAAATGTTGAGCGGTGTTAGATAAGTTTGACCAATGACGCTGAATTTATAATGCTTTTCTTTTTCTTCTTGGTGCAAGAAAGCATAGTGCTGAAATGCGACCATATCTAACTCTTTATTATTCAATGCTTCGTTAGCCAAAATACCATCAGAAAATGACACTGGCTTAACCTTGATGTGTTCGCTTTTTAGATTTTTGTTAACTTGTGTCCACAGTGGGTTATCAGTTGTCCCGACAACGCCTACCTTAATCGTTTTAGTTGCAGTTTTAGCATCGCTTTTACCACAACCGGTTAACACTCCTGCAACTCCCACAAATATTAATAATGTTGCCAATCCATAAATTAATCTCTTACCCCAATTTTTTTTCATAATATTATCGCTCCTTTTTAATGAGTTGCTCTCCTGCTAATTAATGTCCCGATGATTTGGACAATTGTCACAATGACTAGTAGTACTAAAATACAGGCAATGGTGGAATCTTGTTCATTTTGTTGGTAGCCATACTGAATCGCAAAATCGCCAATTCCGCCACCACCAACGACACCCACAATGGCGGTTAAACCCACTAGCGAGATGATGGTAATCGTGGTAACCCTGGCCATGCTGCTAATGCTTTCCTTCAAGTAAATCGACCAGATAATCTGCATTGGTGATAATCCCATCACTTGCCCTGATTCAATTAAGCCTTCATCCAATTCATTTAATGAAGATTCAATTTGACGGGCAAAAAATGGGACGATTCCGACGATTAATGGAAAAATGGTACCCTTGACTCCAATTGCGGTGCCAGAAATAATGCGCGTCAACGGAATCAAAGCGGCAATCAGAATAATGAATGGTATTGAACGAAATAAGTTGATAATTTTGTCCAAAATATTCCAAATGATCAGGTTACTCAAAATGCCATCCTTTTTCGTCACCACTAAAATAATTCCTAAAATCACACTGATAATGAACGAAATCGTCCCAGTAATAGCCAACATTTCCAGAGTTTGATAGATCGCAGTTTTGAAGATCGGAAAATTAAAAACGACATTGGGAAAAATCTTGTCAAGCATGGTCTAGCACCTCCAGACGAATATTTTGATCATTAATATATTGTACAGTGGCTTCAATATTAGCTTTAGTTCCGTCTAAAATAATAACCAACCCACCTAATGGTTTTTGTTGCAAAATTTTAATATCACCAACGATGATATTTGCGTCAACTTCAAATTGTCGAGAAATATGCGAAATCAACGGTTCAATCGCCTCAGTATTGACATAAGTAATTTTGATCAGTAACTGATTGTCGACCAGGTGCAACAAATCGCTATCAAGCACCTCATCTGGTAAATTTAATTTGGAGGTGGTTGAAATAAATTTACGTGTTAACTCTTGTTGTGGATCTGCAAACATCGAATAAACATCACCTTGTTCAACTATTTTGCCGGTATCCAAAACAGCCACGTATTCACATAAATCTTCGATTACCTGCATTTCATGTGTCACCACCACAATGGTGATACCAAGTTCGTCGTTTAACCGCTTTAGCAGTTTCAAAATATCAGCCGTCGTTTGCGGGTCTAAAGCACTAGTTGCCTCATCACATAATAGAATCTGTGGGTCGTTAACTAAAGCTCGCGCAATCGCAACCCGTTGCTTTTGCCCACCTGATAACGTTGAAGGATAAACGTCCAATTTGTCTGGTAATCCAACCAATTCTAGCAGTTGGTTAACTTTGGCTTTAATTTCATCTTTTGCTAATCCACTATATTTAATCGGTAACGCAACATTTTCAAACACAGTTCGCGACGGCATCAAATTAAATTGTTGAAAAATCATGCCAATTTCTTTCCGTCGTTCCCGTAATTGTTTATTAGGAATATTGTTAATCACTGTATCGCGAAAATAAACATCCCCTGTTGTTGGTTTTTCAATTCCATTGATACACCGAATTAACGTTGACTTCCCGGCACCGCTGTATCCGATGATGCCAAAAATACTACCTTCATTAATTGTCAGATTGACATCTTTTAACACCTGTAATTCTTGTTTGTCATTTTTTTCAAATTCTTTACTGACGTGGTCAAACCGAATAATTTCACTTGCCACCATCTACCACCTCTAATCAACTTCAGTTTTTAATATTTAAGTCGGCCTAATCTAACACCGGCTTCTTGCAACACTGTTTTGTCATGAATTAAACTCATTCGAATAAAGTTTTTACCACCGGAACCAAATCCAATTCCAGGTGCCACCACAACGTTGGCCTGCTGCAAAATTAGATCCGCAAATGTTTCACCATCATAGCCTTGTGGTACCTGACACCAGACAAAAAAGTTCCCTGCGGCTGAGCAACATGCCAGCCCAATTGATTTAACGCCGTCACTAACGTGTCGCGACGTTCTTGATACAGCTGGTTCAACGCTCGGACTGATTCTTGCTGCGACTCCAGTGCTACCACAGCCGCATCCTGAACTGCCCCAAACACCGTACTGTAAACATGTGAATGATACTGCTTCAAGGCTGTGATAACAGATTCATTACCAACAACATATCATACACGCCAGCCCGCCATGTTATAGGTTTTCGAGAGGGTGTTTAGTTCTACCGCATATTCTTTACTACCACTATTTTGTATTAAACTCACAGCTTGTCCGTTGAACCCCAGCGCTGCATATGCAAAGTCATTAACCACCAAAATTCCGTTTTGTTTACCAAACTCGATTGCTTGGTTGAAAAAGGCTTGTGTCGCAGTGGCACCGGTTGGATTGTTGGGATAGTTGAGTAATAGTATCTTCGCTTTTGCCAACACATCTTTGGGTACACTCGTCAAATCAGGTAGATAATGGTTCGCTGGGTTAATGTCGAGCTGCCATAACTTACCACCGGCTAAACTAACCGCTGAGTAATATTCTGGATAGCACGGGTTTGTCGTGATGACATAATCACCAGGATTAAGCAAAGTTTGTGGCAATGCAGTAATTCCGATTACCGACCCAGTAAACGTTAGTACCTCTTTTTGTGGGTCAATTTGGACCCCATGTTCACGTTGGTAGTAATCCGCAATGGCATTTAATAGATTCTTTTTACCGTCAAACGGCGTGTAGCCATGATTTTTCGGTTGATCGACTGCCTGTTTTAAGGCTGTCACAATAAAGTCGGGTGTCGGTTGGTCTGGATTTCCTTTGGCCAGGTCAATCAATGTCGCTTTATCTTCTACCCGACTAATTTTTTCATCCAGCTGATTAAAAAAGTTCCGTGGAATTGCTTTGACCCGCTTTGCTGGTTCAAAAATCATTCAATCTGCCTCCATTCCAACCCTGTTCCTAGTTACTACTGAAACCGCATGCCACCATCGACCAGAATCGATTGTCCGGTGATATAGCCTGCCTGGGGTGATACAAACCAAGAGACTACATTGGCAACATCCTCTGGTGTAGCTTCACAGCCGAGCGCAATTTCTTCTAGTACATTGGCTTGCTGCTGTTCAATAGATACATTCTTAATAGCGGCTGTTCGCTCATCAATACTGTCGCGTAATGGTGTTCTTACCACACCAGGATCGTAAGCATTAACGGTAATTTGATATTGTGCTAACTCTTTAGCAGCCGACTGGGTTAGACCCCGAATGCCAAACTTAGAGGCGGAATATGCACTTTGCAAAGCTGACGCTTCAATGCCAGCTAACGAAGCGGCATTAACAATTCGACCGCCATTGCCCTGTTTGATAAACTGTTTAGCTGCTGCTTGAATGCCCCAGTAAGTTCCCTTTAGATTGACATCAATCAAGCGTTCAAAATCAGCTGGATCAGAATCAACAAATGTATCAATAAAAGCAACCCCAGCGTTATTAACTAACACTGCTAAGTCACCAAAGTCATCCACCGCGTGGTCGATTAAAGCAAAAACTTCATCGCGATGAGCAACATCCAACTGATAAAACTTGGCTTCATACCCTTGTTCAACTAAGTTTTGGGCTACTTTAGAACCCGTGGTCGAGTTGATGTCAGCCACCGCGATCGCAAACCCTTGTTGCGCTAACTGTTGGGCAACTCCTTCACCAATTCCTTGCCCGGCACCGGTAACAATTGCTAATTTGGACATATCTTTCACTCCTATCGCTGAATTTAATTAAACAATGTGACGTTCGAATGGTTCGTCGCTAATTCCTTCATCCAAAATCTTTTTAGACCATTCCTTTGCAGAAAATAGTGAATGGTCGCGGTAATTACCACAGCTATAAATGTCAGTTCCCTGAACATCATCCCAAGTAATGGTAGTGGCGATTTCATTAAGTGCTCCTTTAAGGGCTTTGGCGACCTCGTTAGTTGAATGCTCACCCCATGTAATCAAATGAAATCCGGTGCGACAGCCAAACGGTGAACAATCAATCACGCCGTCTAAGCGGTCCCGCAGTAAGCCTGCCAACAGATGTTCAATCGTGTGCAGTCCTGCGGTTGGAATGGCATTTTCATTTGGTTGGACGAGTCGTAAATCATAGTTACTGATGACATCCCCCTTAGTGCCATTTTCCTCTGTAATTAACCGAACATATGGTGCTTTAACCTTTGTGTGATCCAATGTGAAACTTTCAACTTTAGCCATATTAATCTTCTCCTTATTTTTTTAATCTAATTTGTGCTGACCTTACTGCCAAAAATAATTGGTGCAATTTGAGTCAAATACTGCTGGTCGGTTTCATCAAATGTATTGAATTGCGGACTATCCAAATCCAGTACGCCAAAAAACTCACCATCTTGAAACACCGGTACCACAATCTCTGATTTCGATGCACTATCACAAGCAATGTGCCCACTGAACTCATGCACATTTGGCACAATTTCGGTGTGCTTAGTTTTTGCCACCGTGCCACAAACGCCGGTACCTACTGGTATGTGCATACAGGCCGGTTTGCCTTGAAACGGTCCTAAGATTAGTTCACCGTTTTTGAAACGGTAATAGGTCACGCCATTGAGCTTGGGTAAACCGTGAAAGAGCAACGAAACTAAATTACTCATATTGGCAATTACATCGTGTTCTCCTTCCAGCAAGCTCTGCGCTTGAAGCAGCAATAACTCATATGTTTCTTTTTTCTGTGTCATGCCAAATCCCCTTCTGCGAACAAAAAAGCACTTTCGTCGCATATCTATTAATCAATAGACAAGGACGAAAGTGCTTTTTCGTGTTACCACCTTAGTTTAAATAACCCTCACGAGTTATTTCTCATTGGGTACTTAAATACAGCTAACAAAGTACTTACTGTAAGTGCATACCCGGACTCTATAACGGGAGTTCCCGTCACCGCCTAACAAGTGCTCAGCTGTGAACTGCATTTAAGACCATATTCGATTATTCGTTGTTGCCATCTTGCACCATTGTGATGACTCTCTTAAAACAACTGCCTAACCTACTCATCTTTGCGTTAATGTAATTATTAATTTATGATATTATCTGGCATCTAAATGAGAAAGTCAACATCAAATTTTAATTTATTTTTAATGCTGACCGCTAAATCTTACAGCCACCCGCAGTTGCAGCGGCAACTTTTTTGTTTGCATTAAATTATCTGTCGTTCAGACGAACGTAACCGCGGTGTACTATTTTGCGATGCCGCCACGAAATCAAATGACTGCGCTAAATCAGCAATCAAATCCGCGGCATCCTCAATGCCAACAGACAAGCGAACTAATTGTGGTGTAATCCCGGCTTGAATTCGTTTTGCCACCGGCAACTCCGCGTGACTCATTTCAAATGGCAATTCCGCCAAACTTTCTACTGCTCCTAAACTCACTGCTAATTTAATTAACCGGAGCTGATTCAAAAATTTCGTGGCATCCACGTTTTTTTGGAGTTCAAATGACAATACCCCACCGAAGCCGTCGAATTCAGCTGCGGCAATTTGATTATCTGTAGTACCGTGCACGCCGGGATAATGAATTACAGCCACTTCGGTCCGCTTGGTTAAAAAATCGATCAGTTTAACTGCGTTTGCCTGCTGTCGGTCCATTCGAATCGACAATGTTTGCATCCCACGACGAACCAAATTGGCACTTTCTGGTGACAAAACACCACCTAATGCATTTTGAATAAAGTAAACTCGTTGCCCCAATGCTTTTGTTTTCGTGACTACCAGTCCTGCAATCACATCAGAGTGACCACCTAAATACTTGGTTGCCGAATGTACTACCATATCAGCCCCTAGATCGAGTGGGCGTTGCAGGTATGGTGTCAAAAAAGTATTATCCACGATGGTTAAAATTTGATGTTGTTTGGCGATCTGAGCAATCTGTTTAACGCTGGTGACATGTAGCAACGGATTGGTAACTGGCTCAAAGTAGATGGCTTTATTGACCGGAGTAATGGCATGTTCAACCGCTGTAATGTCCCGCGTATCGACCGTCGTAAACTGTAACCGCTGAACAGCGAAATACTGTTCAATTAACCGATACGTGCCACCATAAATCTGGTCTCCAATAATAATGTGATCACCAGGTTTAAAAATGGCAAACACCGCATGGATCGCAGCCATACCAGAGGCAAATGCAAAACCCTGGGCACCATTTTCCAACAATGCAATTTGTTTTTCGAGAAACTCACGGGTTGGATTGCCTGACCGCGCATAATCCCAGCGCACATTGCCATCAATCGTTGGATACTGATACGTCGATGAATTGTATATGGGCATGTTGACGGCTCCTGTTTGATTGTCATTAATGTTTTTACCATGAATTAAACGTGTATTGAACCCTGTCATATTTAAATTACCTCCAAACCAAAAAAAGCACTCCATCCAACGCCTATCTTTAGACAAGGACGGAAGTGCTTTTCCGTGTTACCACCTTAGTTTAAATAACCCTCGTGGGTCATTCCTCTGTGGGTACTCCCAAGTACTTACTGTTTGTGCATACCCTGACTCTATAACGGGAGTTCCCGTCACTGTCTCACACAATGCTCGACCGTGATAACTGCATTTAAGACCATCTTCGACTAGCCACCACTATCATCTCGCACCAGCTGATGACTCTCTTGAAATGATGCGCTAACCTACTCATCTTTGCACTACTTTGTTGTATTAATTTACGATATTATTAGTCAAAAAAATATAAATGTCAACCTTCAATTTTAATTTTGTTTACTACTAGTCGCGTTCAGCTGCGCGCGTAATTGCAGTTTTACGAGCTTGTTCCACCTTTTTAACCACATAAAAAATAGGCAACCCAACTGCCACAATTCCTAGTGACACCACAGCTCCAATCGGATCAGCAAATAACTCACTCACAATCACGAATACCGCCCCTAAGATCGCCACAATTGGTGTGATTGGAAATAAGGGGGTTGAAAATGGTCGTAGCTTACCAGCGTTACGTTTACGCAGTAAAAAGACACCGATAAACGCAGCAACATAGAAACAATAAACTGTAAAAATACAGAGGTCTGATAAATAATCTGGGTCGAAAAATGACACCATTAGACCGGCCAGTACCAAAATAGTAACAGTGGCGATCATCGGTTCGTGGGTTGTTCGATTAACATACGATAGTCGTTTTGAAAACGGCAAATCATTTCGTTTAGCCATGGCGTACATAATCCGCGGAAACGTCATAATCTTCCCGTTCATACAGCCGACAATCGAAATAATCACACCAATGTTCAGTAGTTTACCACCAATTGACCCAAATGCTAATGTCGCTAAATATGGAGTCGTGTTATCGCCTAACTTATGAATCATTGCCGACGACATGCCATTGAACACGCCGAACGTTACCGCAGTATAAATCACTAACACGAACAATAAACCGATTACGATGGCTTTGGGCAAGACCTTTTGTGGATTTTTCAATTCGCCACCTAAGTTGGCAATTAAAATCCACCCATCGTAACCAAACAACGTTGCCAAAACAGCAACCCCAAAGTTACCGGTACTTGCATGAATCCCCGCAACCGTCTGCCCAAAGGCTCCTTGGTGCCCATAAAATAGACCAAATATGATAATGGCAGTAATTGGCAGTAATTTGGCCAACGTCGTCACAATGGCAAAGGCAGCGCCATATCGATTTTCAAACATATTCAAGCCGCCAATTAATGCCATTGAACCCAGCGCCAATGGGACATGCCAACCATTGCTTAAGCCAAAGAAATTAACTAGCAATACAGCTAAGTAACCAGCCAGTGAGGCAATAATGGCAGGACCGTAAACAATGATTTGCATCCACCCCGATAAAAATCCCCAAACTCGGCCGTAGATTTTTTCCATATAAACGTATAGTCCACCGGTATACGGCAGTTGCGCTCCAATTTCAGCAATTGTCAAACCAGCTGTCAGGGTAATAATGCCGCCAACCACCCACGCTAAAATTGCCATGGTAGAGGAGCCCGCGCTGTCCAATACTGATGATTGCTTGAAAAAGATCCCGGAACCAATCACAGTTCCAATCACAAGTGCGAGTGCTGACCAAAGCCCTAACGAACGTTTTAATTCAGCTGCTGGTTGTTGCATAATAAATCCCCTACCTTCATGGCAAATTTTGACTTTTGCTAAATCAATGTTCCTAACCTAACAACCCAGACTGATTTGAGCAAGGGGCAAATTTGAATTAACTAATTTTGAGTAAGTAAAAACCGGTGAAAAGTGTTGGTATGACACACTTTCTACCGGTTGATTGTGGTTAATATAAAAATATTTATAAAATAGTAAAAACACCATTTTAATAAATATTTTTATATTAACTAATTATCAAAGACCTGGTTAAAGATTTGATCCACATATCTGAGATGGTAGCGGTAATCAAAAGCATCCTCAATATCTGCTGCCCCTAATCGTGCATTGATCGCTGCATTGTCTTGTACCAATTGCTTAAACGACACCTGCTCATCCCATGATTTAGCTGTCAATGATTGAACCAAGTCGTAAGCTTCTTCACGTGATAGACCCGTTTCGATTAACTTCAATAACACCCGTTGACTGTAAATTAAGCCATACGTTTTATCCATATTTTTTTTCATTGTTGCTGGAAAAACAGTGAGGTTCGTTAAAATATTGGTGAAACGATGCAGCATATAATCAATTAAAATGGTCGTATCTGGTAAAATGATTCGCTCAGCGGATGAATGCGAAATATCCCGCTCATGCCACAGAGCAATGTTTTCGTAAGCCGTTTGGATGTGACCCCGAACAACGCGAGCTAACCCCGTAATGTTTTCTGAACCAATCGGGTTGCGTTTATGTGGCATCGCAGACGATCCCTTTTGACCAGCGCTAAAATGCTCTTCTACTTCTCGAATTTCCGACCGTTGCAAGGAACGAATTTCGGTTGCAAATTCTTCTAAACCAGTCGCAATTAACCCTAAGACAGCGATGTATTCAGCGTGTAAATCTCGGGGAAGAACCTGACTAGTGATTGGCTGGCGCGTTAACCCGAGCTCTTTCATCACCGCTTCTTCAATTTCAGGCGGCACGTTGGCGTAAGTCCCAACCGCACCACTAATTTTACCCGAATCAATTCCCGTGGCAGCGTGGTCAAACCGGTCAATGTCACGTTCAATTTCTGCGTACCAGCGCGCCAATTTAACCCCAAATGTAGTCGGCTCAGCGTGCACACCGTGCGTTCGGCCCATCATGACCGTCATTTTATATTTTTCAGCTTGGGTCTTAATTACTGCTTGCAGTGCTACCAAATCTTCTCTAATAATTTGATTGGCCTGTTTCAAAATAACGCCATTGGCCGTGTCCACCACATCGGTACTCGTGAGACCGTAGTGTACCCACTTTTTTTCGTTGCCCAGCGATTCCGATACTGTTCTAGTAAATGCAACGACATCGTGATGCGTTTGTGCTTCTAATTCGCTGACGCGTTCAACCGTAAAAAAGGCATTGTCGCGAATTTTTTGGGCATCCTCTTTGGGCACTTCACCTTGTTTTGCCCAGGCGTTTGTGGCCGCAATTTCTACCTTTAACCACGCATTATAGCGATTTTCAAGTGACCAAATCTTGCCCATTTGTGGTCGTGTGTATCGTTCAATCACTGAGAAACAGCCTCCTTTTGACCCCATGGATCGTGTAAAATGACAGTCTGTAAGCGGTCTGGTCCCACCGAAACAGTAGCCAGCGGTACATCAACCAACTCGCTTAAACGTTGTAAATAATTTTGTGCGTTGACTGGTAACTCGTCAAATTTAGTTATTCCAGTAATGTCGTCATTCCAACCTGGAAATTCTTCGTACACCGGCTTGCAGGCCGACAATTCTTTCAAACTAGCTGGATAATAATCAATTTGCTTGCCATTAATTTCATACGATGTGCAAATTTTAATTGTTTTTAAACCGGTCAGCACATCCAGCAAGTTCAAGCTTAAACATGTCAGCCCTGAAACCCGGCGGGCATGTCGCATCGCCACAGCATCAAACCAACCAATTCGTCGTGGCCGCTTAGTTACTGTTCCGTATTCATGACCCGTTTCACGAATATAATCACCGATTTCATCCTTTAGTTCCGTTGGAAATGGACCGTCACCAACTCGTGTCGAGTAAGCTTTACAAATACCAACGATCGTCTCAATCTTATTTGGTCCAACACCAACTCCGGTCGTGACACCACCGGCAACTGGGTTAGATGACGTGACATACGGATAAGTACCGTGATCAACGTCCAACATTACGCCTTGCGCCCCTTCAAATAAAACGTGTTTACCTTGATCAAGTGCATCATTGACAATGACCGAGGTATCCGTCACATATTGTTTGAGTTGTTGGCCGTATTGATAATATTCTTCAAAAATCGAATCAAAGTCCAATGGTGCTTGGTCATATAGCTTTGTAAAGAGTTGATTTTTTTCCGCTAAATTTTGGTGGAGTTTTGCTGCAAATGTATCTTTTTCCAATAAATCAGCCATGCGAATTCCGATGCGACCAGCTTTGTCCATGTACGCTGGTCCAATTCCCTTGTTGGTCGTACCAACTTTTTGGTCGCCTTTGGCTGCTTCTTGGTATTCATCCAATAGAATATGGTATGGCAAAATAATATGTGATCGACTTGAGATTCGCAGGCCGGTGGCACTAATTCCACGTTCGCGTAAATACTCTAGTTCTTCAATTGCCGCTTTTGGATTAACAACGACACCATTGCCAATCACACTAATTTTATCATCAAAAAAGATTCCTGATGGAATAAGGTGGAGTTTGTACGTCTGACCATTGAATGCAATCGTATGGCCAGCATTATTTCCACCTTGATAACGGACGATCACATCTGCTGCCTGGCTCAGGTAATCTGTCATCTTACCCTTACCTTCATCGCCCCATTGACTCCCAACTACTACTACTGCTGTCATCATGTCACCCCATCATCTTTATTATCACTCACCCAATCATTTTACCAAGTACAGCCATGCTAGTCAAGGAAAAACCGAACTTTAATCATGCTTTTAGTTAATAGCATACGCGTTTATTGTTGACTTTCATTATCATTCCAGTTATATTAGCTGAGTGAGAAAAAAAGACGAACTTTTTGTAAGGAGTGCTTAACATGGACACATTCGATTACGATGATATCCAACTAATTCCCAGTAAGTGTATTATTAAAAGCCGTGGTGACGCGGATTCAAGCGTCAAATTTGGCCCTCACCGGTTTAAAATTCCGGTCGTTCCTGCTAACATGGAGAGTGTTATTGACGAACCATTGGCAATTTGGTTGGCGCAAAACGATTACTTTTATGTCATGCATCGGTTCCAGCCAGAAAAACGGTTAGGCTTCGTTCGTGATTTACAGGAAAAAGGACTTTTTGCTTCCATTTCGGTCGGTATTAAGGATAGTGAATACAAATTTATTAACGATTTAGCGGCTGCTAATTTAACGCCTGAGTACATCACAATTGACGTCGCGCATGGACATTCAGATTACGTCATTAAGATGATTAAATTCATTAAAAATAAGTTGCCCGAAACATTTGTGATCGCTGGTAACGTGGCAACTCCTGAAGCTGTTCGTGAACTAGAAAACGCCGGTGCTGATGCAACCAAAGTCGGTGTCGGCCCCGGCAAAGCCTGCATCACTAAGTTAAAAACTGGTTTTGGTACTGGCGGCTGGCAGTTAGCTGCACTGAAATGGTGTAGTAAAGCAGCCCGTAAACCTTTGATTGCTGACGGGGGCATTCGAAATAACGGGGATATTACTAAATCAGTCCGGTTTGGTGCTTCAATGGTTATGATTGGTTCAATGCTCGCCGGTCATCAAGAATCTCCGGGTAATTTGATTAAAATTGATGGTAAAAATTACAAACAATATTGGGGTTCCGCATCTGAAACCCAAAAACAAGCTTATCGCAACGTTGAAGGTAAGCAAATGTTAGTTCCCTACCGCGGCTCTATTAGCGATACATTAACTGAAATGCGCGAAGATTTGCAATCATCAATTTCGTACGCCGGAGGCAAGGACTTGGAAGCCATCCGCAAAGTCGATTATGTGATTGTTAAGAATTCAATCATGAACGGTGATTAAACTCAGTCAGCATAAAAAGCTCCATTAGGAAATCATCCTAGTGGGGTTTTTTAATTCGTTATTTACTTGCAGCGTGCTCTTTAGGCTCTGTCTCATTGCGATTTAACAATCTGTCAACTGAAAACAAATCATCAATTGTCCCCAGTGGCAAAACATGTTGTGCAATCAATAACTGTTTCACGGAATGATGTTCTTTAACTGCTTGTTTAATCAGCTTCATAGAGCGCTCATATCCTAACATCGGTGATAACACCGTTGCTGAAATGGCAGAATTCTCAACTTCTTCGCGGCTATGCTCGCGATCGACATCGATATCTTGCAGACAATTTTTAGTCAACGTATTGACGGCGCGAGTCAGCATTGATTCGCCATCCAACAAATCACGTAAAATAATGGGCTCGAAGGCGTTCAACTCTAACTGACCCGCCTGGGCCGCCAGCATTACCGTTGTATCGTGGCCAATCACTTCAAAGGCCACCTGATTCACCACTTCCGGAATAACCGGGTTGACCTTGCTGGGCATAATTGACGAGCCGGCCTGTTTTGCCGGTAATTTAAGCTCGCCTAACCCGGCCTGAGGACCACTGCTGAGCAACCGTAAATCATTTGAAAACTTAATTAGATCAACTGCAAATGCTTTTAAAGCACTAGAAAATTCAACGAAGTCATCACAATTCTGGGTTGCATCGATTAAATCGGCGGCCGATTTGAGTTGAAAGCCAGAAATACGGTTTAGTTCTTCAATAATGTGGTGGCAATAATACGATGAAGTATTCAAACCCGTTCCAATTGCGGTGCCACCTAAATTGACAACACTAATATCTTCGCCGGCCGTTTTGATTCGTTTAATATCTCGTTTAAACATGGAATAATAAGCATGAAATGAAGCCCCAAACGTAGTTGGAACCGCATCTTGTAGCTGAGTTCGGCCAACCTTGATATCATTGCTGAACTTATCTGCTTTTAAAATCAAGCAGGTTTGCATTCTATCTAATTCTTTAAGCAATTTGGGTAAATGTTGTAAAAGCGCCATTTTTCCGGCCGTTGGATAGGTGTCATTGGTGGACTGTGATTGATTGACATCATCATTAGGGTGAATATAATCATGCGAATATTGCTTAGCAACGTTGGCTAGCACCTCATTCACATTCATGTTGGTAGAAGTGCCAGCGCCACCCTGAATTGCCGGAATAATGAATTGATCATCATATTTACCGGCCAGGACATCATCACCTGCCTTAATAATGGCTCGTGCTTTGTCAGCAGCTAATGTGCCGGCATCCATATTTACTTTCGCAGCAGCTTGTTTAATTGCCACCAGATTGTAGATAATTGATAAATTTGTTTTTTCAGCACTGATCGGAAAGTTCTGCAGTGCTCGTAAAGAATGAATCCCATATTTTGCTTCGTCTGGAACAGCTAATGTACCCACACAATCTTGTTCAATTCGCATACGTCTTTCCTCCTGTGTCATAAAACGTAACATTTAAATTAATATGATGGTCATTATAGGCGTATTTTTAATAATTACAATAGAGTTACATGATTCGGTTAGAAGCGGTTAGTCACAATTAATTTAATTAATTCGAATGAATGCCGTTAAAGTGTGGGATTGAGACTCTATTTAACCCTGACAAATAAAAAATAGCATATATTATAAAACATAACATATGCTGCAAAACTAATCATATTTTGAAACCATCTGTTAGTTCTTTTGTTTGCCAAACCAAATTAATTGCTTCACTGTCCAAATAAAAAACGTCAATTGGGCAGCCACAAAGATTAACAACACAAGCAGATAGCCAAACGTCGCACCAGTTGTCGCCATCATCATAATTTGCACTATTCCAAGCGACACACGTGTGGTGTAGAGGAAAATAAACATTTCAGCTAGCAAGAGCAGTATTAAAATGATGATTTGGATTTTTTTGTGCCCGTTCTGTTTTTTTGTTGAAGTTACTATTTTGTTTGGCATTGGCTTCTCCGTTAATCTTGAGTTTAAAAACATGTTACACGTGAAACAAGTACTTGGCAAATACATTCAAATCATTTTAAGAAACCGTATTGTTCATTAGCTAAATACAATTCAACTGAT
>NZ_AWTT01000016.1 GCF_000876205.1 Paucilactobacillus wasatchensis
CCGCTCTTTTTGACTTAGTCTACGACATCTTAACGGCTTGATTCACACTCTGAAGTTATTTCTCCAGGTAAGAATGTCTCGTTCCGTAACTGAAATAAATCACCAATCCAATTAAGAACCAGACACCGGCGTAGATTTTGGCGTCAATACTTAATCCCCAAAAAACAATCAAAGTTCCAATGAAAGCCAAGGTTGGCATGATAGGATAAAAAGGCATTCTGAAGGCTGGCTTAGGAATGTCTTTTCCTTCGCGTGGCCGTAGACCATAAATGCCGAGTGAAACGAACATAAATGCAATCAAGGTCCCCGCTGAAATTAACTGGGCAAGAAAGGCGAATGGGAATAATGAACCGATTAAAACGCCAATTACTGTTAATAAAATCAGTGAATGATTAGGGCGTTTTTTGCTATCTAACTTACCTAACCATTTCGGTAGCATACCGTCACGACCGAATGAATAGAGGAGCCGCGACCCTGCTAACATCATGCCAATTAAAGCAGTAAACATACCAATGACTGCAATTGCCTGTACAATTGTGGCAATCGCTTCGTGGCCGCTTTGACGCAATGCCCAACCAACGGGCTCAGCATTATTAGCGTAGTCAGAATATTTGAACATACCAACAAGCACTAATGCCACCGCAACGAACAGTACAACCGCGATTAACAGCGAACCTAAAATTCCACGAGGCATTGTTTTTTGTGGGTTAATTGCTTCAGCAGAGTTAGCAGCAATGGAATCAAAACCAATGTATGCTAGGAAAATCATTGAAACCCCAGCATAAATTCCCTGCCAACCACCAAACGCACTACCATCAGCATTAGCGTGATAAGCTGGGATAAACGGTAAATAATTACTGAAACGAATGGCAGTGGCACCGACAATCAAGAATAAGATGACGGCTAACACTTTTAATACCACCAAAATATTTTCGACCCGCGCCGCTGACGAAATTCCGCGTGACAGCAGTAACGCCACCAAAATCATGACGATTGCGGCGACAATATCAATTACACCGCCATCACTACCAAAAGCATTTGCTAAGTATTTAGGAAAAACAACTCCCAGCGGCTCAATTAAACCGCGAAAATTAGCAGATAATCCAGAACCGACAAAGGCAACGGCAATAAAATACTCGGCTAACAGTGCCCAGCCTGCAATCCAGCCGAAGAATTCACCGAAAATGACATTAATCCATGAATAGGCAGAACCAGCAAATGGCATGGCCGAAGCCATTTCTGCGTATGCAAAGGCCACTAAACCAGCAACTACAGCTGCCACTAAAAATGATAGTGCCACTGCCGGGCCAGCATGCTCTGCAGCAACTACGCCGGGAAGAGTAAAAATTGAAGTTGAGACGATTGTACCGACACCAAGTGCCAAAAAATCACGAACGCGAAGTGTTCTTACTAAATGAGCATCCTTATCTTGATAAACATTCGGATCTTCTTTGCGGAAAATCTTTTCTTTAAAACTGGCCATTACTTCCTCCTAATTATCTTGCATCACGATTAGATATGTATTCAATCGGAATTTGTTGCTTACCAAGTTTATGATATAAATTAAAATTCTGTGAGTGTCCTTTAATGAAATGCAAATAAAATTTTAACAGAATTTTCAGGACCGGTCAATTATTTCGTTGGCTAAAAAAGCCATGAAATTGGCTCAACACCTCGCACTTCAAGCATGAATGCGATATCATTATGATGAGGTGGTCACATTGAAATATTTAACTAGTGATAGTACAGATATTCGTTATAATTTAGCATTAGAAACCTATTTAATGGAACATGCAGATTTGAGTGAACCAATTTTATATTTTTACATTAATTCGCCATGTATTATTTTAGGGCGTTATCAAAACGCCTACGAAGAAATCAATCAACAATATGTGCAAGACCACAATATTATCATCACCCGGCGAACATCAGGTGGTGGGGCTGTTTTTGATGACCTCGGTAACGTCAGTTTTAGCTTTATTACCAAGGATGACGGGGATTCAGTTGGCAACTTTGGTCGCTTTACTGAGCCCGTGCTAGAAGCACTGCACAAAATGGGTGCTACTGGGGCTCAACTGAGTGGCCGCAATGATTTACAAATTGATGGTAAGAAGTTTTCAGGCAATGCGATGCATGCACAAGATGGCCGTTTGTTTGCCCATGGTACTTTAATGTACGATGTTGATTTAACTCAAATCGAGCATGCTTTGAATGTGCCACAGGATAAAATTGCATCGAAGGGAATTAAATCTGTTCATAGCCGGGTAACCAATTTAAAACCGTATTTTGAGCCACAATTTCAGCAATTAACCATTCAACAATTTCGGGATGCTTTGGCACAACAGATTTTGGCACTGGCTGATTTAAAGCAGGCTAAGCGATACTTGATTGATGAAACAACGAGGCACGGTGTGCAAGCCTTATTGGATCAGTATTATCATAATTGGGATTGGGTTTATGGCAAGTCACCGGCATTTGAATTGCAGCATCGGGCCCATTTTGATGCTGGAACAGTCGATTATCGCTTGAATGTTGAAAACGGTAAGATTGCACAGATCAAAATTTATGGAGATTTCTTTGGCCAGGGACCCATTCATGACGTTGAAAAACAACTGATTGGTGTACGATTTGAACGGCAGGCAATCAAAGCAATTTTTGACGAAATAAATGTATCCTTTTATTTTGGGAAGATTAGTGCGATAAAATTGGTGAATCTATTGATAGCACAGGGTTCTTAAATTGATTAGTCGTTGTAGTAGCAAAATAATTTTGTGTAATTAGTAACTAGCTATTGTCAAATCATTTATCAGTCGATATAATGTAAGCGGATAGATAAGTTACTTATCAAGGAATAGGTTATTTATTTGGGCAAGCTTTTGCAATTATTAAAGGAGGGGTATTGAATGTTGAGCAGCGGAATTAGTATCGTTTTTCTTGCGCGTTGGCAATTTGCGATGACAACTATTTTTCATTTCTTTTTTGTGCCATTTTCAATTGGCCTCGGTTTTATTGTCGCGATCATGGAATTATTATATGTGATCAAAAAAAATGACGTCTATAAACAGATGACTATTTTTTGGGGTCGGATTTTTCTATTGAGTTTTGCAGTTGGGGTAGTGACTGGATTAATCCAAGAATTTCAATTTGGAATGAACTGGTCGGTCTACTCGAGATTCATGGGGGACATTTTTGGGGCGCCGTTAGCGATTGAAGCTTTGGCTGCATTCTTCATGGAATCAACATTTATTGGTTTATGGATTTTTACGTGGGATCGTTTTCCTGCTTGGCTACACTGCTTGATGATCTGGTTAGTTTCATTTGGAACCATGTTATCAGCACTGTGGATCTTGGCTGCTAATAGTTTCATGCAAAATCCAGTTGGTTACATGATCGATCCAAAGACCGGCCGGGCAAATATGGTTAGCTTCTTTGATGTGATCAATAACTATCAATTAAAGATGGAATTTCCACACGTTATTTTTGGTGCGTGGGTAACGGCTGCAATTGTGATTGCTGGGATGTCTGCCTGGGCATTATTACGTAATAAGACTAAATTTACTGATTTTTGGCGTAAATCAATCAAGGTTAGTTTGATTGTTGGTTTAATTGCCTCAATTGGTGTGATTGCTGCTGGTGATTTGCAAACCCGATATGTTTCCAATGAACAACAAATGAAGTTTGCTGCAATGGAAGGTGTTTACAAAACTACTGGTAAGAGTGCTCCGTGGTCGGCAATTGCTGGCTTAGACACTACTAACCATAAGACAAAATGGTCACTAGATGTGCCATATGCACTATCGATGTTGACATATCATAAAACAACTGGTGCCGTTAAAGGAATGAATGAGGTTAACAAGACTTTACACGCTAAGTATGACAAGCAGTTTGGCAAGTCAGTTAATTACTATGTTCCAACTAAAACATTATTCTGGAGCTTCCGTGTTATGGCGATTTCAGGTGGGTGGTTTGCATTAGTTTCAATTGTTGGTTTGTGGATGAATCGTAAATCATCAGAATCAATTTTGAATCAGCGGTGGTTCTTATATGTATTGGGACTAACAATGTGGCTACCGTTTGCTGCGAATACCGCTGGTTGGCTAATCACAGAATTTGGGCGGAATCCGTGGGTCGTTTACGGACTGTTGACCATTGCCGATGCTGTTTCGCCAAATGTTTCTGTGGCGTCATTATTAACGTCTAATATTTTATACTTTGCCGTCTTCTGTTGTTTAGGCCTTGTGATGATTTGGTTAGCACATCGCGAATTGCGCAAGGGACCAGACGACTTAGCCTCACTTGATCAAGCTGTAATTGATCCATATGCTAAGGAGGCATTTTCAAAATGAGTATGACACAAAACTTCTGGTTTTTAATTATCGGATTACTGTTTAGCATTTTCTTCTTTTTGGAAGGATTTGATTTTGGTGTTGGTATGTCCATTAAAGGACTAGCCAAGAATGAAGCAGAACGTGATAGTTTAATTAGTAGTATTGGTCCACACTGGGATGGCAACGAAGTGTGGCTCATCACAGCTGGTGGTGCGTTATTTGCTTCATTTCCAATGTGGTATGCTTCACTATTTTCAGGCTTTTATCTAATTTTATTGTTTGTGTTGATTGCCTTGATTTTTCGAGGCGTGTCATTTGAATTTCGCTCAAGAATGCATACTGACAGTGGCCGTAATATATGGGAATGGGCAGCTTCAATTGGAAGCTTTTGTGCGCCATTCTTATTAGGAATGTTATTTACAGCCATGGTTAAGGGAATGCCAATTGACAAGGCTGGTGATATCTCTGCTAGCTTCACTGATTACGTTAATTGGTTCTCCATTGTTGGTGGTGTGGCTGTAGCACTACTATGCTTGTTACATGGACTGAACTTCATTCGATTGAAAACGACTGGTGAATTGCGCCAGCGCGCTTTAGCTTATTCGAAGCCGCTATATTGGGTGTTATATGCTGGAGAAGTTGTGTTTGCCATCTTGGTATATGTTTACACAGACTTCTTTACTGACAAACCATTATCAACCCTCTTGATTTTAGTAGCAATTGTTGCTTTATCAGTAATTGATCACGTTGGAACATTGATGGATCACGAAAAATTATCCTTCTTTTCAACTGGGTTAACCCTTGTTGGGGTGGTGGTGCTGTTGTTTAATGGCCTCTATCCACGGGTAATGATTGCCAACAATCCTAAATTCAGTATTTTAGCAGCTGATGCGTCGTCATCGCCGTACACCTTGCATATTATGACGATTGTGACCCTATCAATTTTGCCAATTGTTCTGGTATACTTTATCTGGAGTTATTGGGTATTTAGAAAACGGATCCAAACTAAGGGCGTGTCGCACGCTGAGTAAAATAGAGTGGAAAAAAGGGTGTCTAGATTCTGAGAGTACTCCAATGTCCGCATTACTAACCACTTTAGCGAGTAGTAATCCGGATATCGAAGAGAATCTGCCTTTTTTTCCACGTTTTTGCATTTAACGTTTGTAAATAAGAAAATGGAACCGGTTGTGGTCACCACAACTTATAAATTACGGAATGTCTAAAAAGGGGTGCAAGTTTATGATTGATCGGCGAATCTTCAATTTACCTGGCGCCAAAAAGATCGTTGGTATTTTGGGGTTATTGGTATTTATTCAGGGATTTATGATTTTGTTTCAAGGGAAATTTCTGGCTGAGAGTATCGTTGGTCTTTGGAAACGGCAACCGTTGACGAACATTACGACGACCACAATCTTATTTGCGGTCGTTTTTTTGCTTCGCCATACTTTGACAATGCTCAAAAACCGGGTAGTGGCACCTTTTGTTAACCACACGGCTCAGTCACTGCGGTCACAGTTGATGGCTAAATTATTTAAAATCGGACCCCAGGCAACCACTGCCAAGGGAACTGGTAGTTTAGTGACAATGGCAGTCGATGGAATTGATCAAATTCAAAATTACCTGCAATTAGTGTTTATCAAAGTTTTTGATATGATGGTCATTCCGTGGATTCTACTAGTGTACCTATTTTTCATTCGTTGGCAGGAGTCAGTATTTTTACTGCTGATCTACCCGATTATTATTTTGTTTATGATTATTTTAGGCTTTGCGGCCCAGGCAAAGGCTGACCAGCAATATGCCGGTTATCAGCGCCTTTCAAATAACTTTGTTGACACACTGCGAGGATTGCCTACCTTAAAACAACTTGGCTTATCAAAAAAGTACGCTGACAATGTCTTTACGGTGAGCGAAGATTATCGGAAGCAAACTTTATCAGTGTTGACGATTGCTGTCCTGTCAACCTTTGCACTTGATTTTTTCACCACACTCTCCATTGCGGTTGTGGCAGTCTTTCTTGGACTCGGTTTAATCAAAGGTAGTATTGCGCTACTACCAGCGTTAATTATGCTGATTTTGTCACCTGAGTATTTTTTGCCAATCAGAAATTTTGCCAATGATTATCATGCTACGCTTAATGGCAAAAATGCAATGACCGCTATTTTTGCGGTCTTAGATTTACCTGAAGCTAAAGATGAAGACGCACTCGGGCAATTACCGCAGGGTTGGCAATCAGATGATGAATTATCGTTTGAAAATATTAGTGTTTCGTACCAGAATGTTGATCGAGATCCAAACCAATTAAGCGATGCAACACTGCATGATATTAGTTTCTCAGTACGCGGCTATCAAAAAATCGGTTTAATTGGTAAATCAGGGTCTGGAAAAACGACCCTGATTGATACTTTAAGTGGTTTTTTAACTCCCCAAAATGATCAGGGCACCATCAAAATAAATGGACAAGTGTTACCACATTTGGCGCAAACTAATTGGAAGAAAAACTTTTTGTATATTCCTCAATCACCATATCTATTTCACGATACAATTGAAAATAACATTCGGTTCTATTCACCTAAGACCAGCACCAAAGAAGTTGAACAAGCAGTTCAGGCAGCCGGTCTGAATGACTGGCTGCATGGATTGCCTGACGGGATGCAGACGAAGATCGGTGAAGGTAATCGAGGTGTTAGTGGTGGTCAGGCGCAACGAATTGCATTAGCTCGTGCATTCTTAGACCAGCAACGGAAAATACTGTTGTTCGATGAGCCAACCGCCCATTTGGATATTGAGACCGAGGCTGAATTAAAGAAATCCATGATGCCAATTTTTGCTAATCATTTGGTTTTCTTTGCAACCCATCGGCTCCACTGGCTGAATCAAATGGATTATGTTTTGGTGTTGGATCAAGGAAAAATAGTTCAGCAAGGAACACCAACCAAATTGGGTCAACAAGCCGGACCATATGCGCAATTAGTTAGTGACATGGGAGGTGGCCAGCAATGAATGTTTTGAAAAATGATACTTGGGTGATGCCGTATTTACGAAAGTATAAATCACTTTTGACTTTAGTCCTCGTGCTTGGCTTTTTAACATTATTTAGTGGTTCTGCATTAATGTTCACATCGGGTTATTTGATTAGTAAGTGTGCTACCCACCCATTTAATATTTTATTGGTTTATCCAGCTATTGTATTAACCAGAGCCTTTGGGATTGCACGACCAGTGTTTCGTTATACTGAACGTTTGTCTGCCCACAATTGGGTGTTGCGAATTGTGTCCAATTTTCGTAAGAAATTGTATGATTCGGTTGAAAAAACTGCGGTTGCGATTCGGCAAAAACACCAAACTGGTAGTTTGTTGACGTTATTAGCTGATGATATTGAGCACATTGAAAATCTGTATTTAACCACTGTGTTTCCAATTGTGACTGGAATTTTAGTCTATGTATTTATTATTGCTGGTCTCAGTGTGATTAATTGGCCGTTTGCCTTATTAATGGTGATGTTGATCGGAATTTTGATGTTTATTATGCCACTGGTATCAGTGTTAGTGAACGGGGCCAATGAGTTTAAACAAAAACAAATTCAGCAAGGACTCTACACTAAACTGACGGATTCAGTCTTGGGCCTAAGTGACTGGCTGATTTCGGGACGGCGAGCAGATTTCATGCACCAGCATTTAGACTCAAGCAATCAGATTTTTGAACTCCGGCGCAAAGACAAGAACTTTCAATGGTACCGAGACTGGCTAAGCCAAATTGTCATTGGTGTGATCGCCATTGCAACACTAGTGTGGGCGGGCAAAACAATGACGGATAGTCAAAATGCTGCCAACTGGATTGCGGCCTTTGTACTATGCATATTTCCACTAGATCAGACCTTTACTAATATTGCTCAGGGGGTCAGCGAGTGGCCGACTTACCGTGAATCAATCAAACGTGTTAATGAGTTGCCAAACGCTGATCAGCCACAGACGACTGAACAAATAGCTCTGCAAAAGCCAGTGCAGGAATTAACAATTGACCATGTCGATTTCAAGTACGATGATGGCAATCAATTAGTTTTAAATCAACTTAATATGCAGATTCATGCTGGTGAAAAAATCGGTCTATTAGGACCGAGTGGTACTGGTAAGAGTACGTTGTTGAAGTTGATATTAGGGGATGCGGTGCCCACAAGTGGGTCAATTAAAATTAATGGAATAGATATCAGTCAATTACAAAATGAACGTGCCAACTTATTTGGTGTGTTAGACCAGCAGCCATATTTATTTGACACTTCGATTTTGAATAATATTCGGTTAGGTAATCTAGCAGCTACAACCCAACAGGTCCAAGCGGTTCTTGATGAGTTGGAACTAACGCCATTGATTGCCAGTTTACCGGCTGGCTTGCAGACACAAGTGCAAGAGGCGGGTTCTCGCTTTTCTGGCGGAGAACAACAACGCCTCGCACTGGCTCGAATTTTATTACAGGATGCGCCAATTATTATTTTAGACGAACCAACCGTGTCACTAGATCCGATTACTGAACGGCACTTACTAAAAACTATTTTTAGAGTGCTGCAAGATAAGACGGTGATTTGGGTTACTCACCATTTGGTTGGCATTAATTATGTCGATCAAGTGCGCTTCATTGAACATGGACAATTTGACATGAGCGGCACGCCTAAAGAATTGTATCAAAATAATGTCAGGTTCAAACAACTGTATGAAATGGATCGTGGCGTAGGTAACGCAACTGACTAAATGTAAAATGAGACTCATGATTTTTTGTCATGAGTCTCATTTTTCTTATTGATTGCGCCGTAACAGCAATTGTGTCAAATCAATCAATGGTGTCTGGACTGATTTTTTTGGTAATTGTTTGATTAGTGTCAGTGCTTCATTTGTCAGTTGATCTGCTAGCTCAGTTGCTCTGTCGGTGCCACCAGTTTCAATAACAATTTGTTGGATTCCTTTGGCATCAGCAGCAGTCATCTTGTTTTTTTGATTTAATAAATGTTTTAGTCTACTGCGATCCGTTTCTAACGAAAGAATCAAGGGTAGTGTATAAACACCTTGGCGAACATCTTCTAAGGTTGGCTTTAAGGTTTTCTTTTTATTGCCAGTATAATCGAGTACGTCGTCACGAATTTGGTATGCTAAACCAATTTTTTTACCAATTTGGTGGGCAATTGCGATTGTAGCGGCATCGCTACCACTTAGTCGAGCACCTTGTGAGCAAGCCAATTCAAATAATTTGGCTGTTTTGCCTTCAATCTCCGTTAGGTACTGTTCGACAGTTGTTTTTTGATTATAGTTAAGCTGCATTTGATTCAGTTCACCATCTAGGATGGCATGCATGATGTCAGCATTAGCGGCAATATCTTGCATGTTGCTGGCCGATTGAATCACTTGCTTAAAGTACAGTGTAAATAAGAAATCACCGGCATAAATGGCGTTTTTTTGCCCATATACAGTGTGGATGGTGGCAACGTTGCGGCGTAATGGCGAATCATCAACTACATCATCATGAATAAGGGTTGCCACATGGAGTAATTCCAATGCAGCAGCGCCAGCTTGCAATTTAGTCGCGTCTTGATTGGGTCCCAAAGAACTGAATAAATAGAAATATCCTGGTCGCAAAAGCTTGCCACCAGCCCCAATAAGCTCTAAAATCTTTGTTTGAATAGGTTTGTTTTTTAGCGCCACCAAACTGAACATATATTGTTTAAGTTCATCAAGTTTAAGCGCGGTAGTTGGAAAATCTTTCCAAATTGAATGTGCCATTTTGTTACCCCAAAGTGAGAATTTATATCTTTAACGATACAAATAACTGTAAGCCTTGTCAATCTTATTTATTGTCTGGAGGAGCTTAATTTTGAAGCCCAAAGTATTTTTAGAATTTGTTGAGATTCAATCGCTGATTGCATCCGTTTTTCCGTTTGTTTTAGGGATTATGTACGCCTACTATAACTACCATTTGATTCACGTTGGCAATATGATCTTATTTTTCATTGCAGCCAATGTATTACAAATGGCAGTGAATGCTAATGATAACTATCACGACTTTGTGCGTTCTAATGACGAGGCTGAGTTTAAATCCAAAACAAATGTGGTCGGAGTTAATCACATTTCAATTACAACTGTGAAGGCAATTACGTTTAGTCTGGCAGGTATAGCAGCTTTGATTGGTGTTTATCTGGTTACACAGGTCGGTTGGCCGTTGTTATGGCTCGGTTTATTTAGCTTTGCCGTTGGTTATTTTTATGCCGCTGGACCGCTGCCAATCTCCAATACACCGTTTGGCGAACTTTTTTCAGGTTTTACGATGGGATTTATTATTTTTTTAATTGCCACTTTTTTAAATATTTACAATGTAGAAAGTCTAACTGCCAGTTTCATCTGGCGGGTACTATTAGCTTCTGGCATTGCCATTTTTGCTATTTCAAATATCATGTTGGCCAACAATATTTGTGATGAACAAGAGGACCGGAGAAACAATCGGAGGACTGCCGTTTTTTTCTTTGGTAAAGCTGTTATGCTACGTGTTTTTGCTCTAAGCTATGTGGCCGGATATGTTTGTTTAATTGCCGCGATTTTAATTGGAATTTTACCACGATTATCTTTGTTAACCCTGCTCAGCATCCCGTATGTATGGCATAATGTTCATATCTTCTTTCATAATCAGGTCAAACGTGAAACATTCGTTTTGTCAGTGAAAAATTCAGTTGTGATTACGATGTGTTTTGCGATCGCAATGGGGCTGGGTATTTGGTTCAATCTTTAAGGAAGCCCTAAATCGTAGCGATTATTGTTCATTGTGTGTATTAACAGTGTAAAATGACCTGAATAGCATCTGTAGGGTGGTTGTTGATGTAGCTAAGAAAATGGGAGTGTGAAACTGGTTGGCGCGGAAACGAAAAAGAAGGAAAAAATGGACAAATTTTTTGTTCAAACGTGGCCATATTCGGTGGTTAAATTTAGTTGTTCTAATTTTAATAATCGCACTTGCAGGATACAGCGTTGACCAATTGCACCAATTACGTGAGCGACAACAAATTGTTCATAGACAAGCAAATGCCAAAAAATTGTTTATTAAACAAATTGCACCAGAATCACAGACAATGATGAAAGAACACAACGTGTTAGCTTCAATTACGATGGCCCAGGCAATTCTAGAGTCAGACTGGGGCAGCTCGACATTAGCAGCGAAATATTATAATCTATTTGGTGTAAAGAGTTCATCAACGACTAACAGCCAAGTACTTAATACTAAGGAATATGAAAATGGCAGCTGGATTGTGATTCATGGTCGTTTTCAAGTGTATTCAAGTTGGTCCGCCTCAATTCAGGCACACACGATGCTGATGGTTAACGGTACTACGGATGATCAGGCCAAGTATGCTAACGTGATTAAGGCCACCAATTACACTGACGCAGCTAAAGCATTACAGGAAGCAGGTTACGCCACGGACCCTAACTATGCTTCTAAATTGATTAAAGTAATTCAAACGTACCATTTAAATAAATATGACCAAGTCAACTAGGTAGGGGAAAAACAATGAGAGAATTGGAACAACGAATTAAATCTGATGGTGTGGTTTTGTCTGGTGATGTACTCAAAGTGGATCAATTTTTGAATCACCAGGTGGATCCAGACCTGATGTTTGCAATTGGACAACGATTTGCCCATCTATTTGCGGACAATCAAATCACCAAGATCCTAACGGTTGAGTCGTCTGGTATTGCTCCAGCAGTAATGACAGGCTTACAACTACATGTGCCTGTGATTTTTGCCCGTAAACATAAAAGTTTAACATTAACTGATGATCTCTATACGGCTGATGTAAAGTCGTTTACTAAGCAAACGCAAAATAAAATTACAGTATCAAAAAAATATATTTCAGCAGATGATCATGTGTTAATTATCGATGATTTTTTGGCTAATGGCCAAGCTGTTTTTGGCCTATTGGAAATTGCCAACCAAGCTGATCTCAAAGTTGAGGGCGTTGGAATTGTGATTGAAAAAAGTTTTCAACCAGGTGCACAAAAAATAAAGGATCAGGGCATTCGATTAGAGTCACTAGCTAAAATTAAATCTTTGGCGAATGGTCAAGTCACGTTTGTCACTGAACAACACGACTAATAGGTTAGATGAGGTGAACCATAGTGAGCACAGAAAATAAACATGTCTTATATCCAGGTAAAACGCTGGGCATTATCGGTAATGGCTATAACAGCGCTCGATTAATACAAACTGCACAACGCGCTGGCTTTCGCGCTGGTGCATATGGACAACAAGCTACTGATGCAGCAATGAAACAAGCCGATTTTAAGGTAGCTGGTGCTTTAACTGACCGCAATAAATTGAAGGAATTTGCTCAGGAATGTGATGCAATTACATACATGGACGCCAATGTTGATGCAGCAGTAGTTGAATATATCAGTCAATACGCATGGGTTCCTCAGGGCAAAGAAACGCTGGAAATTATTCAAGATCGATTATTGGAACGGGCCTTTTTTGACCAAATTAACGTGAATATAGCACCCTATGTGACGGTAATTGGGTTAGATGACTTGTACCAGTCGATTGATTCAATTGGCTATCCGGCCGTTTTAAAGCCGATTCAACGCGGTCTTGGTGAACGCTCGATGTTAATTAACAAGCAGTCGGATATTGCCAAAGCAGCCGATTTTCTTGAAACGGGGACGTATGTGCTAGAGTCTTACATCCCACATGCTCATGAATTTTCATTGGTAATGGTCAAGGGACAACAAGACACACAAGCTTTTCCATTGATAGAAATGAAATTAGTGGCACAAAAATTAGTTGAAGCCGCTGCACCGGTGCAATTGGCTGAAGATGTGCTCACTGAAATAATGCGAATCGGCACTTCGGTGGCGCAAGCGTTACAATATGTGGGTATTTTCGAACTGGGCTTTTATCTAACGGATACCGGTACATTATATGTTAAAGGGATTACACCTGCATTAACCACGCAGGCAAATGTGTTTGATCAAGCTAGCAATGTTGACCAATATGAACAACATTTGCGGGCCATTATTGGGGTGCCACTACAGCCAATTAAGGCGCTACAACCTGCGATCATGATGAAAATTCAGCCGAACCAAATGGACGATATTCGGACGCAGTGGTTGTTGAAGGATAACTGGCAATTTACATTCTATCAAGCAGCTTTAGGGGCTCATGATACGGCTGTTGGTCATGTTTTGGTAACCGGCAATGAGCTGGATAAACTTCAATTACAAATTGATAACACTGAGGTTTGGGACAGCGATACATTACCTGAACAAAAATAACGAAAACCAATCACTATTTTGTCGCAATTACGCTGACAACTAGTGGTTGGTTTTTAATTATTGTGATTTGAGAAAATTAGTCTGAGATAACCAATTGCGCCGCTGGATTTGTTATAATATTCAGTGACTGAATTTAGAGAGGATTGAATGCATCGTGGCACGCCAAACATTATTAACAGGAATGAACGATAAACAACAAGAGGCCGTTTTGCATACCGAAGGGCCGTTATTGGTAATGGCTGGGGCTGGCTCTGGGAAAACACGAGTTTTGACTCACCGAATTGCTTATCTAATTGAGGAAAAAGATGTCAATCCATGGAATGTGTTAGCAATTACTTTCACTAATAAAGCGGCTAAAGAAATGCGCCTTCGAGTTGGCAAATTACTGGACGAAGGGGCGCGCGATGTTTGGGTTTCAACGTTCCACGCATTGTGTGTTCGAATTTTACGGCGTGATATTGAGCAAATTGGTTACAATCGGGCCTTTACGATCGCCGACACTGGCGAACAACGGACATTGCTCAAACGAGTTTGTATTGATTTGAATGTGGACGTAAAAAAATATGATCCTAAAGCTTTGTTAGCAGCGATTTCGAATGCTAAAAACGCATTGCAAACGCCTGCCGACTATGCCAAGGAAGCTAATAGTTCGTTTGAAGAAACTACGGCTAAAGTTTACAAGGCGTATCAAAGAGGATTACGGGATAACCAGGCGGTCGATTTTGATGATTTAATCATGTTGACGATTCAATTGTTCGAAGAAAACCCAGCAACCCTGAGCTTTTATCAGAATAAATTTCATTATATTCATGTTGATGAATACCAAGATACCAACGATGCTCAGTACAAACTAGTAAATTTACTAGCCCAACAATTTCGGAATTTATGTGTTGTTGGCGATGCCGACCAGAGTATTTATGGTTGGCGTGGTGCGAATATGGAAAATATTCTTAATTTTGAACATGATTATCCGGATGCCAAAACGGTGATGCTGGAACAAAATTATCGTTCCACGCAGACTATTTTGGATGCCGCTAATGAAGTAATTGAAAATAATATGTATCGTCGCAAGAAAAACCTGTGGACGGAAAATGGCGCTGGTGAACCGATTTCGTATTATCGGGCTCAAAACGAAAATGATGAGGCCCACTTTGTGGTGTCCAAAATTAATGAAGAAATTAAAGAGCATCATTTAAATTATAATGATTTCGCTGTTTTATACCGGACTAACGCCCAGTCACGAACCATCGAAGAAACATTTTTGAAAGCCAATGTTCCTTATACAATGGTCGGTGGCCACAAGTTTTACGATCGTAAGGAAATTAGGGACGTTTTGTCATATTTAACATTGCTAGTTAATCCAGATGACTCAATGAGCTTTGAGCGGGTAGTTAACGAACCTAAGCGTGGGATTGGTTCAAGCAGTGTTGATAAACTACGAGTGTTTGCACGAGAGCACGGCTGGTCATTGCTAGAGGCATCACATAATATAGCTATTAATAATGAATTAACCAGTCGTGCGCTTAATAAAATTGAAGATTTTGGCGATTTAATTGGTGACTTAACTAAGATGGTGGCATATTTATCTGTCACTGATTTAACCGAACAAATCTTGGAAAAAAGTGGCTACTTAACGATCTTAAAGGCTGACAAAAGCCTGGAATCACAATCACGACAAGAAAACTTACAAGAATTCATGTCAGTGACTAAAGAATATGACGATGCACACCAAGATGATGAGGTTGAATCAAACGCCAATAAAGTGACGGATTTTCTAGCTGATTTAGCATTAGTATCGGCTCAAGATGATGTTGACGAAGAGTCTGCGGCCGTGACGTTGATGACGTTACACGCTGCTAAAGGGTTGGAATTTCCAGTTGTCTTTTTGATGGGGCTGGAAGAGGGGATTTTCCCGCTTTCACGTGCAATCATGGAAGATGATGAGCTTGAAGAGGAGCGTCGATTAGCATATGTTGGGATTACCCGGGCTAAACGCAAGTTGTATTTGTCGAATGCATATTCAAGAATGTTGTATGGGCGCAGACAAAATAATCAGGCATCGCGGTTTGTGGAAGAAATCAATCCGGATTTAATTCATGTTGAAAATGAAAATGCAGCTGCCGTTCCAGATAGCCGGCCAGTACCGTTTGCACATAAAAATGCAACGGCAACCACATATAAACGTAAAGTGGTGCCAATGGTTAAAAATACAGGCACTGGTGCAGATAAGGAAAGTTGGAAGACGGGCGACAAGGTGACCCATAAAAAATGGGGTCAGGGAACAGTGGTCAAAGTTGCGGGTGCAGGCGATAACATGGAATTAGATATCGCCTTTCCAGAACAGGGAATCAAGCGACTACTAGCAAGTTTTGCACCGATAACAAAAGTATAGAGTGCGGAGCAACCCGATTAGCGTCCGTGGTGTAACACATGATTATTGATGGCTTGAATTGTAGCCATTGATAAGCATGAGTTACACAATAGGGAGCTGGGTTGTGCAGCACATTTCAGCCAGGGCGTGGAGCAACTCGATTAGCTTTCGTGGCGTAACACATGATTATTGATGGCTGTGAATTGCAGCCATTGATAAGCATGAGTTACACAATAGGAAGCTGGGTTTCGCAGCACATTTAATCAAACAACACGAAAAACCAAACCAAGTGAGATAAAAACCAATGGATAACCAAAAACCAGTAGCACAATTAACAATTGAACAAGCAACGCACGAAGTCAAAGAGCTGAGTCTGCAAGTAGAACAGTGGGGTCGTGAGTATTATGAAAACGACAACCCTAGTGTTGAAGATTATGTCTATGATCGGGCGTATCAGCGATTAGTCGAATTGGAACAGGCATTTCCTGAATTGCAATCGCCAGATTCACCCACACAACAAGTGGGCGCAGCTACCAGCTCGGATTTTGCCAAGGTAGAACACGCTAATCCGATGCTGTCGATGGGGGACGTGTTTTCAGTCGCTGAATTGATGGATTTCAATGAGCGCCTGCAACGTAATGGGGTCGACAATCCCGAGTACAATTTGGAACTAAAAATCGATGGTTTGGCAATTTCGTTAGTATATGAGAATGGTAAGTTTGTTCAAGGCTCGACTCGTGGTGATGGCCGAATTGGTGAGGACATTACCAGAAATATTAAAAAAATTAAATCTGTGCCGCAAACTCTGCCAGAACCGTTAACAATCGAAGTTCGTGGTGAGTGTTATATGCCTAAAGAGGCATTTGCCAAATTAAATGAGCAACGTGAAGCCCAGGGACAGCCAGTATTTGCTAATCCACGTAACGCAGCGGCAGGAAGCCTCAGACAACTAGATCCGCGGGTAACCGCGAACCGGGAGTTAAGTACGTTTATCTATTATGTGCCTGATTTTCAAACACTGGGTGTAACCACCCAAAGTGCTGCGTTAGAACGATTGAGCGAATTGGGCTTTAACGTGAATTTAAATAACAAGGTAGTTACCACTCAAGAAGAGATTAAAGCTTACATCGATGAATACACCAACAAAAGAAATGATCTTGAGTACGGTATTGACGGCATCGTTGAAAAGGTTAATGACTTGGCCCTGCAAGAAGAATTAGGGAGTACGGTGAAAGTACCACGCTGGGAAATTGCTTATAAGTTTCCCCCTGAGGAGGCAACCACAGTTTTACGCGAAATTGAGTGGACAGTGGGGCGTACGGGAACGGTAACCCCGACAGCAGTAATGGATCCTGTTATATTAGCGGGGACAACGGTGGCACGGGCATCATTGCATAATCCTGATTATTTGAGACAAAAAGATGTGCGAATTGGTGATACGGTATATTTGCATAAGGCAGGTGACATTATACCTGAAATATCAACGGTAGAATTAAATAAACGGCCCACCGATAGTGAACAATATGTTATTCCAACCAGGTGTCCGGAATGTGATTCACAACTTGTCCACCTCGATGATGAGGTTGCATTACGTTGTATTAATCCAATGTGTCCTGCGCAAATTAAAGAGGGATTAGCTCATTTTGCCTCACGAAATGCCATGAATATTGACGGGCTTGGACCTCGTATTTTGGAACAATTATTTGAGCGCCAAATGATCACTGATGTGGCCGATTTGTATCATCTGACTAAAGAGCAATTATTAACTTTAGATAAATTTGGTGAAAAATCAGCTGATAACCTATTGACAGCAATTGATACTAGCAGGCATAATTCGTTAGAGCGACTGCTATTCGGACTAGGAATTCGACATGTGGGTGCCAAAGCTGCCAGGTTGATTGCAAGTAATTTTAAATCAATTGAAGCTTTAATGGCAGCCAGTAGTGAAGAAGTGGCAAGTGTCGAAACAATTGGTCCTATCATCGGCGACAGTGTGGTGACATACTTTAGCAATACTCAGGTGCATGAATTAATTGCGGAACTGCAAAATGCAGGGGTTAACACTGAATTTTTAGGTAGTGTCCAAACTGTTTCAGATGGACCTTTAAGCGGCCAGAAAGTTGTGTTAACTGGTAAACTAATTGAAATGACACGTTCAAAAGCGCAAGAGTGGTTGGAAAATCAGGGTGCTGATGTAGTTGGTAGTGTATCGAAAAAAACTAATTTAGTCATTGCAGGAACTGATGCTGGTAGTAAGTTAACGAAGGCTCAGTCACTTGGAATTGAAGTTTGGAATGAACAACAATTTCAAGCTGCGATGAAGGAGGATTCTCAATAGTGAAATGGAAAAAAATTAGAACTGCGTTACTGTTAGTTGTCAGTACAACTGTATTGGCTGCATGTAGTTTTGGCAGTAGTAGTTCAAGTTCGAGCAAATCATCAAAGTACACGACGACTGGGTCAGCAGCTAGTGGCACCTACGAAGGTGTGATTAAAAACGGCAAGTACCAAACAAGTAAGTCGCGTGGAGTTAACGTGGCGCAAAATGATAACACTTTTAATTTGAAAAGTTTTGAAACTGGATTAACCAATGTTTCTAAAAAAGTTTTTTCAACTAAGAGCTATATTTTCCAAGAGGGTCAGTATTTAAATACTAGTACAGTTGAAAACTGGTTAGGTCGTGTTTCTGGCAGTAATAAAACTGGTTTGAACCCCAAAAAAGGTAAAACTAACGGTAAACGTAATCCAATTTACGTCCAGCAAATCGAAGAACAAGATTATATGAAGCAAAGTGGCGATAATCTGAAGTTACATGGCATCACAGTCGGAATTGGTCTTAATTCGGTTGATTATTATCGCAAAACTACCGATGGCCCTCAATACAAACAAAAAATTAGTGACGCTGATTTAAGAGCTTACGGTGAAAAAGCAGCACAAAAGGTTTTGACGCGCTTACGTCAGAAAAAAGGTCTAAAGAATGTACCAATTGTGATTGCATTATATAAGCAAGCATCTAATGATAGTTTAGTTGGGGGAGTATTCTTTGAATACACATCTAACAGCGGTAATCAGCTGTCTAGTTGGAAAGAACTGAATATTGAAAATAAGGTCTTCCCAAAGGCGTCTGACTCAACTACGTCAAACAGTAATGGTCAGACGGATAATAGTACGTTTAGTAACTTTAAGAGCCAAGTTCAATCGTTCTTCCCTAATTTGAGTGGTGTAACGGCACAAGCCCAATACAAAGATGGTAATCTGTCGGGGATGCACATTACGGTAACAACGCAATTTTACAGTGAAACCGAAATTACAAGTTTTACTCAATATATTGCACAGGCAGCATCCAAATACCTGCCAAGCGGAATCCCAATCGACATCAAGATTCAATCATCGTCAGAGATGCAAGCATTCGTCTACAGAGATTCGGGCCAAAGTAAGTTCTCGAGTCATGTGTTCGAAAGCTATTAGAGTGTAAAACGACGCGTTAAGATGGCGTGGTATAAAGCAAATAATCCTCCTACGGTTCGCAGAGCCGTAGGAGGATTATTTGCTTTATACATTAGCCATCTGCGTCGTTTTACACGTTTCATCAATAAAGAAAAAGAGCCAGTTCGCAGAGCCGTAGGAGGATTATTTGCTTTATACATTAGCCATCTGCGTCGTTTTACACGTTTCATCAATAAAGAAAAAGAGCCGGTTCGCAGAGACGTAGGAGGATTATTTGCTTTATACATTAGCCATCTGCGTCGTTTTACACGTTTCATCAATAAAGAAAAAGAGCCAGTTCGAACTACGAGCCGTAGGAGGATTATTTATTTTAGCCCTAGCTATCTGGCTTTATTCTCACGTTTCCACAATAAAACAAGCGGCTACGGTTCACTCAACGGAACCGGTAAAAGATTGAAAGCATTAAATAATACTTCCAAAAGTTTGTTGTGACATTTTTCACTATATTACTTGATATTTGTAAAAAAAGCACTACCATAGAGTCATAGAAAGCGTTTTCTTAAAAGTTGTTTATCAGAGTCATTTAGTTATTTCGGATTCAATAATTATTGTTCGGCTTATTTATTATGCTTTGTTCAGTAATTAATTTGTATATAAATTATGGAGATGATTTGAGATGCGAATTAAAGCAGCTGTTGTACCAAAAGTTGGAGACAAATTTATTATTAAAGATGATGTTGAACTAGCACCGTTAGAACCAGATGAATTACAAGTTCATATGGTTGCTAGTGGCATTTGTCATTCAGATGAAGCACTACGTAAAGGTGATGCTGGCTGGACATATCCAACGATCTTAGGGCACGAAGGCTCTGGTATTGTTGAAAAAGTGGGCGCTAATGTAACTCAGTTTGCACCAGGCGATCATATTGTTATGGCCTTTTATTCTGATGGAACGTGTGTGAACTGTATGCGTGGGATTCCAACTCAGTGTTTGAGCTACGCTAAGTACAATTTAAGTGGCTTCAAAGCTGATGGAAAAGATCACTTTACTGAAGCTGGGAACCATGTTGCAGATATGTTTGCACAATCGTCGTTTACCACCACGACAACAGTTCGTGAACGAAACTGTGTCAAGGTTGATAAGAGTCTAGACTTACGTCGTCTTGGACCGTTAGGCTGTGGCTTTGAAACTGGTGCTGGTACTGTGTTTAATACATTGAAACCACAGGCAGGTACGACAATTGCTGTTTATGGAACTGGCGCTGTTGGGGTGGCTGCAATGATGGCTGGCGCCATTGTTGGCTGCTCACGTGTTATTGCAATTGACGTGGTTCCTGAGCGGTTGGCATTGGCAAAGGAATGTGGTGCAACTGACACAATTAACAGTAAAGAGCAGGATACACAAGCAGAATTAATGAAGATTACTGATGGGCTGGGTGTTGACTTTGCTGTCGATACGACTGGAATTAAATCAGTTATGCAAGGTTCAATTGATGGTTTGGCCATTGGTGGAACCGCGGCATTAATCGCTGTTACTCCACAATTAATTGAAGTTAGTTCATGGAATGATCTTTGTGTTGCTGATAAGAAAGTTATCGGTGTCAACATGGGTGATTCCATTCCTCAACGTGATGTCCCACGATTAATTCGCTACTTTGAAATGGGTAAATTCCCATTTGATAAGACTGAAAAATTTTATAAATTTGATGATATCAATCAAGCTAATGAAGATTCGGTTAACGGAAAAACAATCAAGCCTGTATTGGTCATTGATGAAGATTACGTTCCCGGTAAATAGCTAGGTAAGCAAAAATTACATTATAAATTTCAATTCGAAAAAGCGATAGCACGTGCTATCGTTTTTTTTGTGATAAAAATGCTAAACACGGTGAAAATCATGCCTAAAATACTGCTGCCTGTGCTACAATGTTATGATGTAAGTAGTGCAACAATTTGGAAAGAGGTTATGAGAATGGCAAGCAAAATTGATGAACAACAGGTTAAACACGTTGCTTCACTAGCCAAGCTTCAGTTTGACGATGATCAACTAGGCAAATTTACCACTCAATTAGAAAGTATTATCGACTTATTCGAAACGATTGATAAGGTTGATACCACCGATGTTAAACCAATGACATCAGCTACTGATCAAGTTAATGCAATGCGTGAAGATATCGCTGTGAATAGCAATCAACGTGAAGCATTGTTAAATAATGCGCCAGATACCGAAGAAGGATACATTAAGGTACCTGCTATTATCGATGAAAGTGGGGATGGCGAGTAATGAATTTTTATGATACTGATTTAACCAAGCTCCATGATGATTTGGTCAATAAAAAAATTAGCTCGACTGAATTAACGAAGGCCACGTATGAAAATATTGCGGCTGACGATGATGACGTCAAAGCATTTTTGACATTGAATAAAGATGGGGCACTAAAACAAGCAGCTGAAGTTGACCAGCAAGGAATTAAAGCTGACCAACTAGTGGCTGGAATTCCTTTGGGAGTTAAAGATAACATTGTTACTAAGGATATCAAGACAACCGCAGCATCTAAAATATTGAGTAATTTTACACCAATTTATGATGCCACTGTTATCGAAAAGTTGAAGGCCCAAAATTTTATCAATGCAGGTAAGTTAAACCTTGATGAATTTGCAATGGGTGGTTCAACGGAAAATTCAGCCTTTCAAACAACTCATAATCCTTGGGACCTAACTCGCGTGCCTGGTGGCTCCTCTGGTGGCTCTGCTGCTGCAGTAGCGGCCGGTGAAGTAATAGCGGCACTAGGAACTGATACGGGTGGTTCAATTCGCCTACCAGCCTCTTATAACGGTGTGGTTGGTATGAAACCAACTTATGGTCGTGTGTCGCGTTGGGGTATTATTGCCTTTGGCTCTAGTCTTGACCAAGTTGGTTGGTTAACGCGTAGTGTTAAAGACAATGCTCAATTAACATCATTGATTAGTGGTCACGATGACCGCGATTTAACTTCGTCTACCAAAGAGGTTCCTAACTTTGCTAGTCAGTTAAATGACGACACAAATGTAAAGGGTCTGCGAATTGCTGTTCCTAAGGAATACTTGGGTGAAGGTGTTGATGAAAACGTCAAAGAAGTCATTCAAGCTGCCTTGAAGCACTATGAATCTTTGGGTGCAATTATTGATGAAGTTTCATTACCAAATACGAAATACGGTGTCGCAGCTTATTACATCATTTCTTCCTCAGAAGCATCCTCAAACTTACAACGGTTTGACGGTATTCGTTACGGCGTTCGTGCTAAAGATGTTGAAAATTTGGAAGATGTTTATGTGCGGTCGCGTTCTGAAGGCTTTGGCGACGAAGTTAAACGTCGAATTATGTTGGGAACATTCTCGTTGTCAGCTGGATTTTATGATGCTTACTTCATCAAAGCCAGTCAAATTCGAACTTTGATTCGGCAAGATTTTGAAAAAGTATTCGAAGATCATGACTTAGTAATGGGTCCTGCTGGGCCAACTGTGGCCTACAAGATCGGTTCTAACATTACTGATCCAAAGGCGATGTACATGAACGATGTTTTGACTGTGCCTGTTAATATGGCCGGTCTACCAGGAATGTCAATTCCTGCGGGCTTTGCTGATAACATGCCAGTTGGGTTACAAATTATCGGTAAGCCATTTGATGAACAAACAATGTACAATGCAGCCTACACATTTGAACAGTCAACTGATTTTCACAAACAAACACCTAAGTTAGGAGGCCAAAACTAATGAATTTTGAAACAACAATCGGTCTCGAAGTCCACGTTGAATTAAAAACTAACTCGAAAATTTTTAGCCCTTCACCAGTCCAATTTGGTTCAGAGCCTAATGCCAATACAAACGTGATTGACTGGGGTTATCCTGGTGTATTACCTTCAACGAACAAAGGTGTAGTCGAAGATGGGATTAAAGCTGCTCTGGCACTCCATGCAGAAGTTGAACAGCACCCTCATTTTGATCGTAAGAATTATTTTTACCCAGACAATCCTAAAGCTTATCAAATTTCACAATCCGATACACCATTAGCACATGATGGTTGGATTGAAATTGAAGTTGATGGCGAGAAGAAAAAAATGGGGATTGCAGAAATGCATATTGAAGAAGATGCCGGTAAAAATACTCACAGTCCTAACGGATTTTCATTCGTTGATTTGAACCGTCAAGGAACACCGTTGATTGAAATTGTGTCGAAACCAGAAATTGCTTCACCTGATGAAGCATACGCTTATCTGGAAGCGTTGCGTCAACGAATTCAGTTTACTGGCGTATCTGACGTTAAGATGGAAGAAGGTTCAATGCGGGTCGATGTTAACATTTCAATTCGACCAATTGGTTCTGATAAATATGGTACTAAAACAGAATTAAAGAACTTGAACTCATTTAACTATGTTCGTAAAGGATTGGCTTTTGAAGAACAACGCCAACAACGTGTCTTAATGTCTGGTGGTACTATTGGTCAAGAGACTCGGCGCTATGATGAGACCAGTGGTCAAACGATCCTGATGCGAGTTAAGGAAGGATCAGACGACTACCGCTATTTCCCAGAACCAGATCTACCTGTTTTGGCAATTAGCGATGACTGGATCGATCAAATCAAAGCAGATATGCCTGAAATGCCAAGTAATCGTCGTGATCGTTATGTTAACGAGCTTGGCTTAAAGGAATATGATGCCATGGTTTTAACTCAAACTAAGGAAATGTCAGATTTCTTTGAAGCTGCCGTTGCCCAAGGTGCGGATGCAAAGATGACTGCTAATTATCTGATGGGTGATGTTAATGCCTATCTAAACGATAATCAAGTTGATTTGCAAGATACTAAGTTGACACCCGCTAATTTAGCTGGCATGGTTAAGTTGATTGATGATGGTACCATTTCAACTAAAATGGCTAAGAAAGTCTTCAAAGCAATTACGAACGGTGAAGAACCAAGTAGTTATGTGAAGGAACATGGGCTGGTGCAATTATCAGATCCAGCGCAATTACAACCAATTATTGATGAAGTGTTGGCTAATAATGAACAATCAATTGAGGACTTTAAAAATGGTAAGGACCGTGCTGTGGGGTATCTAGTTGGTCAAATCATGAAGCAAACTCATGGGCAAGCGAACCCACAAGTGGTTAACCAGTTATTAATGAAATCACTACAAGCTAAGTAGGATGAATGGAGGAAAACAAGTATGCGAAAACGGGCACGGATAATTTATAATCCGACATCTGGTCGTGAAGCATTGAAAAATGACTTGGTTGATATTTTGGCAATTTATGAACAGGCTGGATATGAAACCAGTGCCTTCGCTACGACTCCAGAACCCAATTCTGCTAGAGACGAAGCTACGCGAGTGGCAAAAGAAAAGTTTGATTTAATCGTTGCTGCTGGCGGTGACGGCACAATTAACGAAGTTGTCAATGGTATTGCCGGATTGCGTCATCGTCCGAAGATGGCAATCATCCCAGCTGGAACAACGAATGATTATGCGCGAGCTCTGCGGATTCCACGTGAGGATCCAATTGGTGCCGCTAAAACTATTTTGAAGAAGCAGTCCATTATGATGGATATTGGAAAAGCGGGTGAAAACTACTTTATCAATATTGCGGGTGGTGGATTACTAACGGAGTTAACGTATGATGTGCCATCAGGAGTTAAATCGTTATTTGGCTATTTAGCCTACATTGTTAAGGGAGCGGAGTTACTGCCACGAATCAAACCGATCCAAATGGATATCAAGTATGATGGTGGTGAATTTCATGGCAAGGCATCAATGTTTTTGTTGGCACTCACTAATTCAGTGGGTGGCTTTGAGCAGATTGTGCCGGATGCTTCATTAGATGATGGTAAGTTCACGATGATTATTGTGAAAACGAGTAATTTGATTGAACTGATGCGGTTAATGACGCTTGTCTTAAATGGTGGCAAGCACGTAGAGGATCCTAAAATTATTTATCGGAAAACTTCGAAGCTAGTGGCTAAACCAGTCGATGAACGGATGATGATTAATTTGGATGGTGAATACGGTGGGGATGCACCGATGACGTTTGAAAACTTAGCACGGCATATTGAAATGGTGGCCAATTTGGATGCCATTCCTGATGATGCTGTGGCTGGTATTTCACCAGAAGTTCGTCGTGCTGAAGATAAATTCGTTAAAGAAGTCCAAAAGTTACCACAAGATGAAACAACAGACGATAAAAAACAGTAAAATAGGTTTGAGAGAGCAGAATGTGGTAGAATTGCTATTGTTCTGCTTTTTTAGATCAGTTTGAAATTAGATTTGCTTGCTTAGATGGAATTTTTTGGTTTACATGTGTTCACTAGACCAGATGTCTAGGGCTAAGTCTTGAATAGCAATCAATAAATCACAGTTCGATTTATTAACCGCTATTCAAGACTTAACCTACGACACCTTATCGGTCTGGTTCACACTTTTACTCAGACGTGTTCACCAGACCAGATGTCTAGGGCTAAGCCTTGAATAGCAATCAATAAATCACAGTTCGATTTATTAACCGCTATTCAAGACTTAACTTACGACACCTTATCGGTCTGGTTCACACTTTATATAATAAGGAGAAAAAATTGAAACTTAATACACCAGTTCATAAGAATGAATCATTTGATGGTACCGTCATGGACTTGACGTACCAAGGGATGGGAGTTGTCAAAATTGATAATTTTCCAATCTTTATTCCGAATGCATTGCCGAGTGAAGAAATTAGCTTTGGAGTTACTAAAGTAACGAAAAACTTTGCTTTTGGTCGGGTAATTGATTGGAAAAAGAAGAGTGCCGATCGAGTGGAAGTTAAAAATAAACAGTACACGCAAACGGGCATTGCTCCGCTACAACACTTAGCTTATTCAGCACAATTGAAATTTAAACAACAACAAATTGCTGAGCTATTGCAAAAAGACCACCTAGATATCGATGTGTTACCAACAATTGGAATGGACAAGCCTTATCAATACCGCAATAAGGCACAGGTGCCAGTTCGATTAGTTCGTGGTAAAGTTGAAACTGGGTTTTACAAGCGCGGCAGTCATGAATTAGTGCCAATCGAGGATTTCTTCATTCAAGATCCCAAAATTGATGCCGCCATTATTGTAGTTCGTGATTTATTACGTAAATTCCACATTGAACCATATGATGAAAAAACAAATAAAGGCGTTATCAAGACAGTCATGGTTCGTCGGGGCTACTATAGTCATGAGATGATGATTGTGTTGGTAACTAAAACCAAGAAATTGCCAATGGTGCAAGAATTAATTGACGGCATGACGGCACAATTACCAGAAGTGAAGAGCATTGTTCAAAATGTAAACTCAGCAAAAACAAATGTGTTGCTTGGTGAAAAAAACTTCACTATTTTTGGTAAACCAACGATCGATGATCAGTTATTGGGCATTAACTTTACGATTTCACCAAACTCGTTTTATCAGGTTAATCCGCAACAAACGGAAAAACTCTATCAGCGTGCAATTGAGCAGGCACAATTGACTGGTGCGGAAACTGTGATCGATGCTTATTGTGGGATTGGGACCATTTCATTGGCCGTGGCACAGCATGCCGCTGAGGTATACGGTGTCGAAATAGTAGCCGATGCAGTTGAAGATGCTAAACATAATGCTAAACGTAATAAAATTGCCAACGCTCATTTTGTGGTTGGCAAAGCTGAAGAACAAATGGCCCAATGGCAAGAAGATGGCTTAGAACCAGATGTCATTATGGTTGATCCACCCCGCAAAGGATTAGCGCCGGAATTAATTGATGCAGCTGCTGCAATGGCCCCTAAAAAGGTGGTTTACGTCAGCTGCAATCCAGCGACATTAGTGCGGGATATTCAATTATTTGCCGCTAAGGGTTATACAGTCAAACAACCAATTCAGCCAGTGGATCAATTTCCACAAACGACGCACATTGAAAGCATTACCGTGCTCAGTCGCTAAAAAATATTTTTTAACAACCAATTTTACCTGTGCTTTTGGGTAAAATTGGTTTTGTTTTTACTTGCGGTGAACATCACAAATATGGTTTATTAGAATAAGTTAGATCGGCTATTATTTTTAAAAGAAATTGGTTATAATAGTCGTCAATTACATGAGGTGATGAGATGTCTAATAGACTAAGAGAGACCCTTGAACAGGCAAAGTTGACTCCCAAACTATTTCAGGGATTATTTGGGATTGAGCTTGAAGAACACAGAATTTTAACAGACGGACGCTTAAGCCGGTATCCATATCCAAGTGACTATGCTTCACGAAAAATGCACCCATACTTACAATCTGATTTTACGGATAGCATGCTCGAATTAGTCACAGAACCCACAAAGGGCGGCTTACAGGCGGTTAAAAATTTAAAAATATTGCAGCAAATTAGTCAGGAACATCTAAAAAAAGATGAACGGATTTGGCCCTTTAGTATGCCACCAAAATTAGTAGATGATGACCTAGAGTTTGTTCATGAAAATTTCAGTCGGACTTGGTTTCAAGATTATCGAGACTACCTTGAGAGCAAATATGGCATCCAGCATGAGATTATTTGTGGCACTCATATCAATTACAGCCTCAATGAAAATTTAGTATACACACTATACAACCAACTGGGCTATGACGATTTGTATCCAACTTTTGCTGCTTTTAAAAATGCAACTTACTTTAAAATGGCACAAAGTTTTGCATTGTATCGCTGGTTTTTCACGTACTTATTTGGTGCGTCTCCAATTTCAGAAAATCATTATCGCAAGATACCGGATGATTTAACGTTGCCCGTCAGGAGCTTGCGGAGTAGCAGCTTTGGTTACAGCAACACTAATAAAGAGGCAGTGACGTATGATTCTTTGACGGATCACGTCGAGCAGATGGAACGTTATGTTGCTGATGGTACTTTTTATTCTATTCACGAGTTTTATGGTCCTGTCAGAATGAAAGGGCGTTTTGATGATCTCCGGCAGGTACTCGATGAAGGGGTCGATTATTTAGAATTTCGTGCCTTTGATTTAGATCCATTATCGCGGGCCGGGGTGAGCGATGATACGCTTGATTTATTAGAGTTATTTTTGGTGTACAGTTTAACCATTGATTTACCAGATGATTTATCAGCGCAATTAGACCAAGCACAACAATATAACGAAGAAGTGGCGCTCGAAAATCCAAATGAACAGCCCGAATGGCTGCAGGATAAAGCCAACGAATTGATTGATAACTTACGGGCATTTGCGGAGCAATCAAATGCCCCTAAACATTTGATTAATGCACTCGACATTGCAGAAAAGCGAGTTGCCCACGTGGACTTAACAATTGGTGCACAACTTGCAGCTCGCATTGAAGACGATAGCTTAGAAACTTATGGCTTAAAGATTGCTAATGACCGGTTTACGCACATACTAAATGAAACCAGACCATTGGTGGCAATTGATAAAGAATATTCCCATGCAGCACAAGAATTAATTAAGGCGGCGATTATCATGGGTATTCGCGTTCAAATCAATCATGGTTTCAAATTAACACTAAAAAATCGACATGAATTGTTTGATGCACAAATGAACCTTGATTTTCCGGATGGACCAGAGAATTATTTGAAATCTATTTTTCCAGAGCTCAAGGATCGTGAATAATAAAAAGAACTGCAGGCATAAATTTGGGTAATCCAAATTGTCAGTCTGCAGTTCTTTTTGTTTAAAATTCGTCCCGATTATTTGATTAGTTAAAAATCAGATTGAGCAATAATACCATTAGTAAACCGACGATTGAAATCACAGTTTCTAGCACCGTCCAGATTGAAAGTGTCTGCTTAATGGTTAAGTCGAAGTATTCACGGAACATCCAGAAACCAGCATCGTTCACGTGTGATGCAGCTAAGGAGCCAGCACCGATTGACAGGACCATTAAGGCTGGGTCGACGCCCGCCTGGGTCATCAGTGGTAAAACGAGTCCAGCAGCGGTCAGCGAAGCAACCGTGGCGGATCCCAACGCAATTCGTAGAATAACAGCAATCAACCACCCAAGAATCAGTGGTGAAATATTGGAGTTGATGAACAGTTTTGCCACAACATCGCCAACGCCACCGTCGATTAAAACCTGCTTGAAGGCAGCACCACCACCAATTACCAAGAGCAGCATGGCAATTGATTTTACGGCATCTTCCAAGGATTGCATAATTTCAGTAACTTTACGTTTGCGAGCAATTCCCATTGACCACATGGCGAAGATGAGCGAAAGCAACATGGCAATGCTTGGTGAACCAATAAAGGCGATCAGTTTATCCATTGTGTTTGGATCCTTTGGATAAGAACCACCAGTCATCGCTAATTGATAAATCGTCGTAATGGCCATTAAAATTACCGGGAATAGTGAGGTTAAGACAGCCATGCCAAAACTCGGTGACTGTTCGTCGGTAAATTCTTTAATTTCGCCAAACGAGGATAGATTTCCTTTTTTTTCAAAAGCACTTGGTGCAAATTTGCGGGCTAATTTGGTGAAAACAGGACCCGCGATGATCGCAGCTGGTAATGCAACAATGATACCGTAAACTAATACTTTACCAGTGTTGGCATGTAATGCTGCAGAAATGGCGACTGGTGCTGGGTGAGGTGGTAAAAATCCGTGAGTGACAGACAAAGCGGCGGCCATTGAGATTCCAAGATATAAAATTGGCACACCGGCCTCAATTGCAATTGCCGCTACGATTGGAATTAACAATACCATTCCAACTTCGAAGAAAAGGGCAATTCCGATAATGAAACTGGCAATCATAACTGCAGCTTGCAGCCATTTACGACCGAACTTATTGATCAACGTGGTTGCAATTTTATAAGCGCCACCAGCATCGGCTACTAACCGACCAAGCATAGCACCGAAACCGAAGACTAGTGATAACTCACCTAATGAACCACCAATCCCGGTTTGAATACTTTCAGCAATCTTAGCCGGATCCATGCCTAATCCAAGCGCAACTAAAACCGAAGTGATAATTAAAGCGACAAATGTATTCAGTTTGAACTTAATGATTAAAAACAAGAGCAAGATAATCCCGAATAGTAAAACTAATAATTCCATGATGTAACCCCTTCCAGGTTGATAAAATAAAAAAGTGAGGCAAAAGATTGGATTAAAAATCCATTCTCTGGCAGTCCTACAGGTTCACGATGCGGATCTATAAATGATTGTCAAAATCTTTTGTCTCACTTTTAACTTAAGTAGTTTAGCAAATTTAATTATGAAAAGCGAATAATATTACTTATGACTGTGTTTACGTTGGAATGCGGCGATATTAGCATATTCCGTTTGTAATTGGCGACTCAACCGAATGTAGATCGGAACTAATTCACGGTAAACTTCATAGTTGTCCGGGTTTGGTTGGTAAGTGTTCGTTTCGCCGATAAAGTTTTGGATGGCTGATAAATCATCGACAACGCCAAGACTCTTCATGCCCATTACGACAGCGGCTAATGCGCCACTTTCAAATGATTTTGGAATGGTAACGGGACTTTCAAAGATGTCTGCTAACATTTGACGCCATAGTTCAGAACGAGCAAAGCCACCAGTAGCCATAATTTCTTTTGGTTTACCAACAACTTCTTCTAGTGCCAGCATAACAGTATAGAGATTATAAACAATTCCTTCTAGTGCTGCACGAACCATGTGAGCTCGAGTATGGTTACGAGTTAAGCCAAAGAATGAGCCCCGGGCATTTGCGTCCCAAATTGGAGCTCGTTCGCCACCGAGGAAGGGATGGAAGATTAACCCGTCGGAACCGGCTGGAACTTCCTTAGCAATTTGAGTTAGTAAGTCGTAGGAATCCATGTTCATCATATCGGCAGTGATTTTCTCAGGAGCAAATAGTTGATCACGGACCCAGCGGAAGACGATCCCACCATTATTGACTGGTCCACCGACGACCCACTTGTCTTTAGTGAGAGCGTAACAAAAGACACGACCCTTGGGATCAATGGTGGGCTTATCTGTGACCACACGAACGGCGCCAGAAGTGCCAATTGTAACGGCTACAACACCAGGTTCAATGGCATTAACACCTAGATTAGAGAGCGTTCCATCTGAGGCACCCATAATAAATGGGGTATCCGCAGGAATCCCGATTACTTTGGCATATTCATCACGCATACCAGTAACTTGAGCCATTGGATCAACTAATTCAGGTAGTTGTTCACGCCGTACTCCGGTAATTTCCAGTGCTTGTTGGTCCCAATCAAGGTTGAAAATGTTGAACAACCCGGTAGCTGAAGCAATTGAATATTCTTCTTTTAAAACACCGAATAAGCGCCAGAAAATATATTCCTTAATACCAACCCAATAGGCAGCATTATCGTAGATATCTTTGTGTGCATCTTTGAGCCACAATAATTTGTATAGTGGTGACATCGGGTGGGTCGGGGTCCCTGTCTTTTTATACAATTCAAAACCGATGCCATTTTCTTTGTATTCCTTGGCATATTTAGCAGCGCGGTTATCCGCCCAGGTAATAACACGCGTAATTGGTTTGTGATTGCGATCTAACCCGATTAGGCTGTGCATCGCAGCAGAAAAAGAAACACCACGTAACGTGCCGGTAGTTAAATCAGCTTTACGTAACACCTCAGTAAGGGCATCGACAACTGCATCAAAGATTTCATTAGGATCTTCTTCAGCCATGTCAGGTTGGTCCTGATAAAGTGGATATAGTTTGTTAGCATAACCAAGCACGTTACATTGCATATCGTACAAAACTGCTTTCGTACTGGTGGTTCCTAAATCCACACCGATCATGTAATCCATTGAGTAAACCGTCCTTTCAAAAACAGAGTGTAAATTCAGCTATGATGAGTAGCAAGCTCGAATTTGCACGGGTTCAATTAATCCTTTAAAATGACAACGACCTTCATTATATGAAAAACGCTTTCACAATTCAAGCTATTTGTTGTAAAATATTTACAAAGAACTCAAATAATTTGTGCGGGGGGATGATGGGAATGGTTCAAAATAGTTTGGTAAGTATTAAAGCCTATTATAAAGGTTTTAGTGGGAATGAAAAGAAAATTGCGACATATATATTGAAACACTGTACAGCGGTTCAAGAAATGACAATCATCGATTTAGCCCAGCAATGTCAAACATCAACTGCATCGATTTCAAGATTCGTTAAACGGATTGGGTATTTGAGTTATCGCGAATTTTTAATGGAATTGCCAAAACAAACGGGCGGAGATGTTTTCAGCGAGGTAGAGGAAACGGATTCGGCGCCGCAAATTGCAGCAAAAACTTTTAATGGGGCAATTAACGCATTAAAGGAAACTAAAAATATGTTAGATGATGCCAAAATTAAACAGGCCGCCAAGTTATTGCAAAATACGCAACGACTGGCGTTTTTTGGACTGGGTGGTTCATCGATTGTAGCATTAGACGGCTTCCATAAATTTTTACGAACTAGTTTAGACTGTGAGTATCACCCTGATTTTGATATCCAGTTAATGCAAGCAGTGAAGTTAGCAAAAGAAGATTGCGCAATTGTGGTGTCGCATTCGGGCAAAAATCAAGAAACAATGCTGGTCGTGAAGGAATTAAAACAACGAGCGGTCCCAATTATAGCAATCACAAGTTTTCCAACCAGTGAGCTAGCACAAACAGCAGATGTAACAATAATATCAGTGGCAGAAGAGGTAAACATAAGAACGGAAAGTATGTCATCACTAATGGCACAACTAGCGATTATGGATAGTTTATTCATGATGACGGTGGTTAAAAATAAAGGAAAAACAGGAGAGATTATTCAGGGAGTTAGGAAGGTGATAGACCAAACAAGAGTGTGAACACCCACGAATAGATGATGTAAGCTAAGCAGGTAATGGCAATTGATAAATTAATTTTTAATTTATTGATTGCCATTACCTGCTTAGCCCTAGACATCTGTGGGTGCTCACACGTTTATGCAACAAAAAAGGCAACGAATCACGATTAATAAATTGTACTTTAATTTATTGATTTTGATTATTGGCTTAGCCCTAGACATCTGTGGGTGCTCACACGTTTATGCAACAAAAAATGGTTGCAGAAACACAAGATTAGTAAATAAGATTTTAGTTTCTCGATGGAAGTCTGATTCCCTTATGTCCATCTCTATCATCAACCGCCCAGTTCTGGTAAAATATAAGTCGTTATCAAAGGGGAGGACGGTCGATGGCCAAACAAAAAATCAAACCAATTTATGATGATACGTTTCGCCGTAGCGATCGTCATAGGCGTAAAAAACATCGATGGTTAATTTTAACGATTCTGTGCTTGGTGTTGGTAGTGGGAGGATTGTTAGTGTGGCGCAGTCAACAACAGTCAGCCCTTAATGCGTATGCGGTCAAGGGTGTTAGTGTGTCGCAGGATGATGGTTACATTGATTTTCACCAATTGCAACAGCAAAAGATAAAATTTGCCTATCTCAAATCAACATCGGGTTCTAGTTATTTGGATGATAACTTTATTGATAATTATCAACGAATTACAGGGAGTAATTTGCAAATTGGAATTTATCAAGAATTTAGTTTTACTTCTAGTGCTAAAAGTCAGTTTCAGTACATGGTAAGTCAGGTAAAACAACAGTCTGGCAATTTACCAATTGTAATTCAAGTCACTTATTATGGTAAGTACGCGCAAACGCCACCGAACGCTAAAAAGCAAGGCGCTAAACTCGCTGAATTGGCGGAACTATTATCTGAACATTATGGGCAGGGAGTTATTATTTGGGCGACACCAGCAATTCAAAAAGATTTGGTCACGCCATATTTGCCTCAGACGAAGCAATGGCTCACGCTGGAGCGGTTGCACCGACAAAATGATAAAGTCTTTTTCATGCAATATACGGGACGTGAAAAATTGGTTGTTGACGGTGTGAAGACGGATCTAAGTCAATCAGTGTATAATGGAAGCTTAAAGGAATGGAACGAACGATTCGGGACAGAGTAATCGTAGGATCTGAAAAATAAGACAAAAAAAGTTGCACCAAGGATTAACTTGCTGCAACTGCTTAGATTTTATTTTCAGGAACGGTTAGTGTATACGTTTGATCATCAGCGTCATCAATGAGTTTAACTGGTCGCTGTTCGTTGGCTTGAATGGTAATATGATAGCCAAACTTGTCAATATAAATCAGTTGCTGTTCATCAATTAGCTCGACGGTTGTTGGAATAGTATGATTATCAATTGATAATTTTAATTCTGGTGTAATTTCTAAATGATGATTTCGATTTCGTTCGGGGTCATAATAATTCCACGAACCAGCATAAAAAATGGGGAGTGAAACGGTATGCACATGTTTTGTCCGCCCAAATCCTAGTGTACTGGTTAAGCCAGCCACTAGTCCTGCACCGAATAATAAGATGTTGTGTCGTTTCATTGTAAGATTCCTTTCCCCGATTTGCTTAAATTACTTAACCATTCAAATGATTTCCCAATTTCATTATACAATAAAATTGGGAAATATTCTTTTACAGTTATGTAAAAGATGTTGATAAACTGATAAAATATAAATATAAACTATATTGGAGGGCTAAACATGCTTAAACTAGGGATTATCGGCACTAATTGGATTACGGATCAGCTGATTGATGCCGGAAATATTACAAAACAATGGCAATTGACAACAGTTTATTCACGAACAGAAGAACACGCACGAGAATACAGCCATAAATTTGATGCCCAAGAGTACTTCACAGATATCGATCAATTTTTCAGTGAAGGTGTGTTTGATGTTGTGTATATTGCTTCCCCCAATAGTTTACATTATCAATATGCGCGGCAAGCGATTGAAAATGACAAACACGTGATCGTTGAAAAGCCCGCGTTTACCAATCCAGATGAATTTAGTCAAATAGAGGCACTGCTGCAGGCTCACCCGCAGGTTAGGCTGGTAGAGGCAGCACGGCATGTGCACACGCCATTGTTTGCTGCAGTGAAGCAGCAAACTAGCAACCTGAAACAGATCCAAGGTGCTACCCTAACTTATATGAAGTATTCGTCACGTTACGATCAAGTATTAGCAGGCAAGACGCCTAATGTATTTTCATTAGAATTTGCTGGTGGGGCGCTGCAAGATCTCGGTGTTTATCCTGTTTATACGGCATTGGCATTATTTGGCGAACCAAACAGTGTGGTGTATTTTCCAACGCTGATTGCTACCAACGCTGACGGTAAAGGGGTTGCTATTTTACGCTACGATCAATTTGAAGTGACACTAAACTTTGGAAAAACTACAAATTCACATCTAACTTCAGAAGTTTACGGTCTCAAGGATACTCTCGTAATGGATAATCCGGCTGATCTCACTAAAGCAGTTTATTATGATGACCAGCAAGTGGCTCATCCAATAGAAGCTAATGTGGCCGAAAATTCAATGGTGCCAGAAATGCAGGAATTTGCAGCGTTGTTTGAACAACCAGATGATCAGGCTCAATTGGCCAAGTACCAGCAATGGTTTGATTTGAGTCGTCAAGTTAATTCGTTATTGTATACATTGCGTCAATCAGCGGGAATAAAATTTCCCACAGACAAGTGATAGGGTGTGGTATTAAATGATTGATATTTTTGAGCAACATTTTAAGGAACGAGGCTTCAAAGAGCCGACTGCCATTCAAACAGCAGTGTACGATGCACTAGCCGACAATAAAACCGTGCTAGGTATTGCGCCAACTGGTTCAGGCAAAACAATTGCATTCACACTCCCCATTTTACCCAAAGTAAAGGGACAACAGGGAACGCAGGTACTAGTATTATCCCCATCCCAAGAGTTAGCGGTTCAAACTACTAAGGTAATGCGCGAATGGGCCCAGTTACTAAATTTAAAGGTGATGTCATTAACCGGTGGCGCTAATATGCGTCGCCAAATTGACAAGTTAAAAACCCATCCAGAAATATTGATAGGGACGCCAGGACGGGTGCTGCATTTGTTGCAAACAAAGCATCTCAAACTGAATACTTTACAAACTCTGATCATCGATGAAGCTGATGACATGCTGCAAGATGATACTTTAGCTGTAATTGAGGATATTGAGCGTGCTACCCCAATTACCACTCAACTTGGTTTTTTCTCTGCAACCAAAACAGAAGCACTTGATGGTTTAAGCTATATGTTTGGCCGCGATGTGGTCGAATATGATGTTCGTAATGAGGATCATTCACAAGGGATCGTTCGCCATGGGCAGATGCAAATTAGTGGCAAGCAGCGTGGCGAGATGTTGCGCCGATTCAGCCATATCAAAGATTTTCGTGCATTGGTATTTTTTAACCAAACAAAGACCTTAACGCATGTCGCTAGCCAATTAAAGCATGATCACGTATCTGCAGCGGTATTAGGTGGGCAACAGCGCCAAACAGAACGAGAAAAAGCGCTCAGAATGTTTCGTAACCGACAATTAAAATTCTTGCTGACCACAGATGTTGCTGCGCGGGGATTGGATATCGTTAAATTACCAGCAGTTATTAATTTTGATTTACCCACACAAGCTGTAACATATGTTCATCGAGTTGGTCGTACTGGTCGTCAAGGCGAACCGGGGTTAGTAATTAACTTTGGAGATGACCATGATTTACGTGATTTGAAAAAGTTACTGGCAGACGAGTCATATGAGTTAAAACCAATTTATTTTGCGCATAATCAGTTAGTCGATGAGCGGCCACAAAAAGAGGAAAAACAGACTACCGGTCATGTTGAAAATGTGCAGGAAAAGGCACATCGAGTGGTGCGTAAATCACAATTAAGTGATGAACACATCACCGTTGGTAAAAGTGTTAGTCGGACGATAGATGTGGCTAAGGACCAACCAACTAAGGCAAAGCGGCATAAGAAGAATCGGCATATCAAGAATAAGGGAATGCGGTTGAAAAGACGGCATCAAGCTGAAGAGGAACAGTAAGCGAACTGAATTGTTTTTTGGTTGTTGTGGGAGGAGCGTGTTCTTATTTAGACGTGCTCGCATGGCCAGATACCTAGGGCTAAGCCAACAATGCTCATCAATAAATCACAGACCGATTTATTAATCATCATTGTTAGATTAGCCTACGGTAACTTAGCGGCCATGCTCACACTTTTACTTTAGACGTGCTCGCTGAGGCAGGTGTTTAGGGCTAAGTCAGTTAAGTCAATTAATCAACCAAAATGCGGTTTATTAATCGACTTAACTAACTTAGCCTACAACACCTTGGCGCCTCTACTCACACTTTTACTTTAGACGTGTTCGCGTGGCCAGACACCTAGGGCTAAGCCAACAATGCTCATCAATAAATCACAGACCGATTTATTAATCATCATTGTTAACTTAGCCTACGGTATCTTAACGGCCACGCTCACACTTTTACTTTAGACGTGCTCGCTGAGGCAGGTGTTTAGGGCTAAGTCAGTTAAGTCAATTAATCAACCAAAATGCGGTTTATTAATCGACTTAACTAACTTAGCCTACAACACCTTGGCGCCTCTACTCACACTTTTACTTTACAGTAATTTAAATTAATGAGAGAATGATTTCTGTTATGTTCCTATAGCATAATTGGATCGTGCGTCCGCCTCCTAAGCGGTTGATCCCGGTTCGAATCCGGGTGGGAACATTTTCAGCAAAGCCAATAAAGGCTCTACCATATCTGAAATTAGATATGTAGAG
>NZ_AWTT01000017.1 GCF_000876205.1 Paucilactobacillus wasatchensis
ATTAGATATGGTAGAGCCTTTATTGGTAATATGTTAATTATTTAAGCTACCATGCTAATTGTATATTGCAATTAACAATTGTAAAACTAGTTGTGTCATACAATAAGCTGTTATTTCAGTTAATAATGATCTGTTTTATTAAACAATAATTAAGCGCGTTCGTGGACAAATTGGTCCATAAAATCAGTTATTTTATGTAATTCATCCTCGGTTATGTCAGCATCCAGGTGGGCAGCCAAGATCCGTGCTGTATAATCAATTTGCTTTGGATCGACTTGTTCGTCCAAAAGTTCGCTAACTGTGACGTTAAAAAAATGGGCGATTTTCGCTAGTGCACTGATTCGTGGTGTTTTTAATCCAGTTTCCCAGTTGCTAATCTCTTGTTTTGAGAAGTGCAAAGTTTCAGCTAGATCTTTTTGGGTCAAATTATGGTTAGTTCTTAACTCTGCAATCTTTAAAGCTAGTGCAGGTCGATTTTCTCTTACCAGTGTAATTACCTCTTTCTTTATCGTAATTAATTATCATCATCCCATTTCATATGCTAGAAAAGCAAGCTGATTTTGCAAATCCTCATCGACTTCTAATTGAGGGCGTTACCATCTCTAATAATTCATTGCTTTAATTAGTGTTTCAGGTGCTAATTTTTAGACAAAGTAGTAAAATAATATTAAGAAAAGCTTAAGAAATTGAGAGGTGAAATCAATGGCAGAACCGCATAAAATTATGACCATTTTTGGGACGCGCCCTGGCGCTATTAAAATGGCACCAATCATTACTGCCATGCGTGCACTGCCAGAACAATTCGAACCTGTAGTGGTTGTCACAGCTCAACATCGTCGCTTACTGGATCAGGTGTTGAATTTTTTTGCGATTGAGCCAGATTTTGATCTCAACACAATGCAACCACGTGAAAGCTTGAGTGAACGTACTAGTAAAATGTTACACCATTTAGACAACGTGATTAATGCGGCACAGCCAGACATGATTTTAGTGGTCGGGGATGCATCGACTACGCTGGCTGCTAGTCTTGCTGCCTTTTACCATAAAATTCCTGTGGGCCACGTTGAAGCGGGATTGCGCACATACGACAAATATGCCCCATTTCCTGAAGAAATGAATCGCCGTTTGACAGATGTAGTCAGCGATCTATACTTTGCCCCGACTAAAATGAGCAGGGATAACTTACTCGCAGAGCATCACTCAATTGAAAATATTTTTGTCACTGGTAATACATCCGTGGATGCACTTGGATATACCGTAAGAGCGGATTATCATCACCCAGTGTTGGATCAAATCCCCAAAAATCATCGTATTCTATTATTAACCATGCAACGCCGTGAAAATCTCGGTGCACCTATGCGGCGTGTTTTCCATGCAATCAGAGATGTTGTCGAAACTAATCCAGACGTTGAATTGATTTATCCAGTCCATCCAAATCCTGACGTGGAGGCAATGGCCAAGGATTTGTTAGGGAAACGTGACCGAATTCATTTAGTTGAACCGCTAGATGTTCTCGATTTTCATAATTTTGCCGCCCGCAGTTACCTGATCTTGACGGATTCAGGTGGTATTCAAGAAGAAGCACCAACGCTGAATAAGCCGGTGTTAGTATTGCGGTCTGAGACAGAGCGTCAAGAGGGTGTGACAGCCGGGACTGTTCGGTTAGTTGGAACTTACCCAGAAGAAATTCAGCGCGCAGCGTTTGAGTTGTTGAATGATAATCGGGAGTACAAAAAAATGGCGCAGGCACCGAATCCATTTGGGGATGGTCGCGCTGCAGCCAGAATTGTAACAGCAGTACAAAACTATTTTGATAATGAACATTGAAAAAAATGGTGTTTCTCACGTTCTGAAAATAAAATGAGGCTGAAGCAAAAACGTAATTTTTTTGCTTCAGCCTATTTGCAGCTTATTATTTTTTTACTGTTTTAAAGATATACCATTTGGAAAAAACATAATTCACGATCACTACAAGCACGTTATCAATTAACTTAACGACCAGCGCATTCCAATGCAACAGTGAAATGCCAATGTACAGGATAATAATATCAATAATTAGGGTGAGCGCTCGAAAAAAATAAAATTCGAGGAACTCAACGATAAACGCTTTAACCGTTGTGTAATGAGATGAAAACACCCAGACCTTATTAGTTAAATAGGCCACCAACACGGATAAAAACCAAGCAATCACGTTTGCAAGCTGGTAATTCCAATGTAAGCCATCTAACCCAGCAAACACGCCCAAGTTAACTAGTGTGGTGACGCCACCGAAAAAGATATAGGCAATCATCGATTGATATTTTTTAAATAAAGTTACCACAATATCTCCTCCGGTTAGTCCGTGGTATTCGCTTTAGCAACCAACTGTTCGACCATGGTTGTCAAAGTTTTGATATCATCGGTGTCTGGTTCTAAATCAATCTTCACAAGGTCAGCGCCGCGAGTAGCGCCTGATTTATCAAAGGCAGCCGCAAACTTGTCGACCGCCACGTTGTAATCGTCTAAATAAAACGTGTCACCAGATCCGGCCACTCCATAAATTTTTCCAGCGAGCTCCATTTCCTGTAGGTCTTCGTAAAAATCAAGTCCTTCTTCAGGTAAAGCACCCTCATCATACGTGTAGGGACAAACCACACAAATATCAACATCCGCAAAATCACTGGGATCAGCCTGAGTGATTTCAACCTCTTCCACGTCGACATCGAGGTCTTCAAATGCTTCGGTAACGATATCGGCGACGTCCTCGTTATTACCGGTGATGGTTGCGAATACAACTAATGCGCTGGCCATATTAACTCCTTCTTCCGTTTAAAATTCAATCAACATAGTATACCAGAATTTGGCGGAACACAACAACATTGGATGTAAAAGGAATAATTATATGATGGTTGTTTAATAAATATTTGTGCAAAAAAAGATAGGAAAGTTTGATTTCCTATCTTGCAGCTTAGACTAGTAGTCTTTGTAGGTAGTCGTGACTAAAAGCGGCATACCTAGGATAATTCAGCACTGTAGTTTAATATTGGCGAACGCCGTGTTGATAAACTTGCTTACCAGCTTGTTGCACAGCCTTGATGTTTTCTAGTGGATTATCATTTAACACAAGAAAATCAGCAAACTTATTTTGTTCCAAGGTACCATATTCGTCGTCAATTCGCATTAGTGAGGCGGAATTTTGACTTGAAGTTTGCAGTGCTTCAAATGCTGTTGCTCCTTGTTGCACCATCAAATCGAGTTCAACTGGGGTCATAGTAAAGTCATTGAACGGTGTTCCAGCATCGGTACCTAATGTGATTTTAACGCCTTCATGCCAGGCATGCATAATGTTTTTGTATAAATCATCCAATGCATCAGCAGCCTTTTTTATTTCCCAGTTAGGTAACTTACCGACCGCATATTCAGGAATAGCCCAGTCAGCCACAAACGTTGGAGTTAAGTAAGTACCTTTTTCGAGCATTAATTTGATTTCTTCTTCGTTAACATAAAAACCATGTTCAATTGAATCAACACCAGCGACTATCGCATTCATGATACCTGGGTTACCTTCAGCATGGGCAGCAATAATGCGGCCCTTATGGTGTGTTTCTTCAACGGCAACTTTCATTTCAGCTACAGTCAGTTGAGGGTCATCCATAAAGTCACCAGGAGTCATAACGCCACCGGTAGCCATCATTTTAACGGCCATTGAACCTTTTTTTAGGCCCTGGCGAACAGCCTTGCGCATTTCATCAGGAGAATCGACCAGATGACCAAAGTTAGGAAAATCACCATGACCACCAGTCATTGAAAATGGGCGACCGGAGGGCATAATGTTGGGAACGTGGTCTAGTTGATGGTTCTCACGTAGTTGGTTCAATGTGATATCAATATCAAATGAGCTACCACATTCACGGATGTAAGTGACGCCAGATTTCAGTAAATCATGTAGGTTAGAAACGGCTCGAACAGTCGTCTCAATAACGTTAGCGCCAGTGCCACCATCTCCACGAGTAGGGTTCATTGTGATGTGTGTGTGGGCGTTAATCAGACCGGGCATGACGTATTGATTTTTTAAATCAACACTGCTATCCGCTTGGCCGGCAGGTGTGCCTGTGCCCAAAGCGACTAGTTTGCCGTTTTCGTCAACGGTGAACCAGGATTCAGGACTGACTTTGTTATGTACGCCATCGAATAAATTAAAATTATAGTAAGTAGTTGTGCTCAAAAGTAAGATCTCCCTTGATTTTTAGTTTAATTAAAAATCGATTAAACTATTATGAACAAACTATCATAATGAGAGTAGTTATTACAAATAAGATTTAAGTGTGAGAAGTGTAAAGTAGCGGAGATAAGTAACATTATGGTAAATTAATATTTGATGAAAAAACCCGCTAATTACAATAATTTGTAATTAACGGGCTTTTTGGATTTACTGAGTTGCTTCTAATTAATCAACTCACCAGCGTTTGGATCATTATTAACTTTATTGTTGTAACTATCACTAGGATCATTTTGCATCATGTTTTTACCTGATTCATAGGTAGCACTACTACTGGAGCTTGTGACGCCAGCATTCGGATCGTTGTTAACTTTGTTATTGTAGCTATCTGATGGATCATTTTGCATCATGTTTTTGGCTGACTCATAAGTAGCAGAACTACTATTTGTACTGTAACTGGGTTTAGTTGCAGTGGTAGTGGAGCTCGCACTAGCACTATTTACCGCAGCACTGGATGAAGTAGCTCAAAGCACACTAGTGGTAGCGGTACTTGGTTTAGTTGCTTTCGTTGCTGCTTTGGAGCTGGTTACTTGTGACGATGACGAATTGTCGGTGGCTTTAGTGTTAACACTAGCACAACCGGCTAAGGATAATGATAAAACAAGCAAGGTACTGAGCCGAATAATTTTTTTCATGATAAGCACCCCTTTCGTTCCAAAAAATGTAACACTTCTGTAACATTTCTTTCACCTTCATTATAAATCATCGTCACTAAAAAGCCACACAAATCGCCTTCAAAATTGTTATATTTTAGTAAAGCTAAATTGATCAAAAACACCCAGAATGAACAAAAACAATTCTAGTAGTATAATGATCGAGAACAGAAATTTAGTTGGAGGAGTCTCATATAAATGATTAGTTTGAAGTCACCACGAGAAATTGAAGAAATGAAGAAGTCTGGCGCTATTCTGGCGGGCATGCATATCGGATTGCGTGACATTATCAAACCAGGGATTTCAAGCTGGGAAATTGAAGAGTTTAGTCGCCACTACATCGAAAGCCACGACGCAATTGCGGCACAAATCGGGTTTGAAGGGTATAAATACGCTACCTGTGTCAGTGTGAATGACGAAATTTGTCATGGCTTTCCACGTAAAAAGCTGATGCTAAAAAATGGTGACCTAGTCAAGGTAGATACAGTTGTCAATTTGGATGGTGCTTTCAGTGATTCTTGCTGGAGTTACGCCGTTGGAGAACCCAGTCCTGAAGTTAATAAATTAATGGAAGTTACCCACAAGGCAATGTATTTAGGCATTGATCAGTGTGTGATTGGTAACCGAATTGGTGACATTGGCTCTGTAATTCAAGACTATGTTGAAAATCAAAATGGTTATGGGGATGTGCGGGAGTTCATTGGTCATGGTATTGGACCCACAATGCACGAAAAGCCTGACGTACCTCATTATGGTGAAGCTGGTCATGGACTTCGGTTAAAAGAAGGCATGACAATTACGGTTGAACCAATGGTTAATATTGGTACATGGCAGGCAGATACCAGTGATCCAGATGGCTGGTTGGCAAAAACAGCTGATGGTAGTTTGAGCTGTCAATATGAACACACACTAGCTATTACAAAAAAGGGACCTCAAATTTTGACTTCACAGGATCCTGAATTTGATGCTAAGTATTTGTTTTAAATTTTCATGTTGTAACGATTAACTTTTACTTACTGGTACTTAACAATGTAATTGAGCAAGTTTAATAACCACCAACACCCAGACTGATATTACAGCCTGGTTTTTTTTTGGTAGACAGTCGTCATCACTGTTTGACCAATTAAAGCGACAGACTATTAGGTAGCTGTTGAAATAAAAATTAACTGCAATCTTAATCTAAAGCCTATGTACGGCTAAGATTGGTTTCACTTATACGCTTCGTGTATAATCAGAATTGTAGCAACTGAACAAATTTACGTAGAGAGGGACAATTTATGCGACAGTCGGCGTTTAACAAGGTGACTATTTTTTTTAAGGTGTTCTTCAAGCATTATGGTATGGCAGAGGTCTCGTCATCAGCGATCGTGTTGGCGTACTATTCGTTGTTGTCTATCTTTCCAGCTGTCATCATGGTCGGTAATATTTTGCCATTGGTGGGGCTCAGTGCCAATACCGTCTTGAATTATTTGTCGACCGCAATTCCACCGACCGTGTATGACTTCATTCGGCCACTAATTTCAGATTTTTTGCGCAATGGAAGTGGCAGCTTATTGTCAATTGGTGCGATTGTGACTTTGTGGTCAACGAGCCAAGCTGTAGCCGCATTTCAGCGGAGTGTTAATCGGGCTTATGGGGTGGCACAAAATCAAAATGCAATTGTGAACCGAGTGGTTTCATTTATCTGGATGATTGTTGTGATTGGCATTATGGCCGCAATTATTATTTTCTTTAGTGTTGGGCAATTATTACTGGAGCAATTGCAGCCGATTATTCACATTGACATGAGCCTAATCAAATTTGTGGCGTCGATTAAGTGGCCCATCACATTCGGTGGTCTGTTTATCACCCTCTGTCTGCTTTATTATTTTGTTCCTAATGCACGGGTTAAATGGCGCTATGTATTTGGTGGTGCACTGCTAGTAACGATCTTGTGGATGCTGTTATCCCAAGTATTTTCGCTGTATACTCATTTATTTGCGCGAACAGTGACCTCGTATAAAACAGTTGGGGTCTTCATTGTCTTGATGATTTGGCTCGACTTGTCGGGGATGATTGTCATGATTGGAGCCACGTTGAATGCCACAATTCAATCGTTGTATGAAGGTAAAATTGATGAGAAGACACGACTGTTGGAACATGTGTTCAGCAGAATTAGACATAAAGGCAAATAAAACCCCACTTCGATTAGGAAGTGGGGCGTGTTTGGTTAAACGGTCGGAACGGGTTCTTCAGAGGCACTATAAACTGGCGTAACCGTTGTTTCAATGTACTTAGCTGAAACAGGTTGAGCGTAGATCTTTTCGCCATTTGAAACGAATAAATCCAGTTCGGCTAGTTTGTCCATGGTTGCTTTAACGGTTTTGGCATCCAAATTATCATTAGCATATGCCAGTTTTAAAGTATGGGTTTTACCTAAATTGCCTTTAAACAATAAATTAAGTGATTTCATATTCTATTCATCCTTTCAAAATTAAGTTTACTTAGGGTCGAGTTGGTGAGAAACGGTCACGATTGCATTGTCGAACTTATCTGGGGTAATCGTTTCTAATAGTGCACCGAGAGATTGAATTTGTTCATCTTTAGCGTCTTCAGGCAAGTGACTCAATGTGCGAGCAATTCCTTTTTCATGGCCTGCTCCCACCATCATCAATTGAACCTTAGCGTTGGTAAATGTTCGAATCATATTAAAAACTCCTTTTTAGTTTATTTGGTAAGTGGCGGCCGCGCCTTACATTTGTAATAACGAAATGAGAAATGAAAAGTAAACCAAATTAAGGCAACTATTTTAAAATGGCCGTACTTAGCTTATAATCATTACTGGTGTATTCACATTTTAAGGAGTTTTCAATGAAAAAAAAAATTACCAAAATCGAAACTCAAAAACGACCTGGTCGCTATAATATTTATTTGGACCAAAAATATGCATTCTCTGTCAGTGAAAGTGTGTTGATTAATTTTCGCTTGGCTAAGGGGATGGAGATTGATGAACAGCTGCAGAAAGTGATTTTGGCAGATGATGATGTTGCTAAGGCATATAGTAAGGCATTAAATTATCTCGCTCACCAATTACGAGCAGAAAGTGAAGTCATTTCCAAGCTGAAGGAACTTGAATTAGATGATGGCGTAATCGAGGAAGTGCTGCAAAAATTACGGGACCAAAACTTACTTGACGACCAAAATTATGCGGATAGCTATGTGCGAACGATGATGTTGACGTCTGATAAGGGTCCCACAATTATTAGACAAAACTTGAGAATGAAGAAAATTGGTGAAAATTTGATTGATCGAGCGCTGGAACAGTATCCAGAAAATGAATTAATGGAAAATGGCATTAAGTTGGCAGAAAAGCAGTTAAAGCATTATCACCATTTTCCAACCAAAACACGACTACAAAAAGTCCGCCAATCAATGATGACAAAGGGATTTAAAAGCGATTTAATTACCAAAATTTTAGATAATATTACCATTGAAGAGGATCCGGATGAGGAATGGGAGGATCTGAACGTGCAAGCTGAGAAGATTTGGCATCGTAATCGGAAGTATGATTCGCGTGAACGGATTATGCGGACAAAGAGGAGTTTGTATGGAAAAGGGTATTCGATGGAACAGATTAATCGGTGGGTTGAGGAACGTAGTGCAGGTGATGAATAATTATTTTATGGGAGAATTTTGATTTTGACAAATTTTAAATTATTTATAAAACAAAAGAAAATAGATGTTTTGATAATCTTATCAGTAGTTTCGTTCATAATAATACTGCCCCAGATATATGAGCATGCCATTATTATTTCAGGGGATTCTGTTTTTCATATGAATCGTTTTTATGAAACGTACAAACAAATAAAAACCGGTAATTTCAGTTATTTTCAATCACTTTATGGTTTTAACGGATCGGCACGAATTGTAAATGCTCTTTATGGGCCTTACTTATCCTATCTGATGGGTTTTTTATTACTGATAGTAAAAAGTTGGTTTAAGTTTCAACTAATTACAAATTTTTTGCTATTAGTAGTTTCTGGACTTTCAATGTTTTTACTAGCCAGAAAAGTAAAAGTTAGAAAATGGATTGCAATTGTAATGGCAATTATGTATATGTGTACGCCTTGGGTTGGGAATAGTTCATTTACTGCAGTTGGTGCTTCATTATTTCCGCTGGTATTTATTGCCGGAATTTCAATGTTCGATCAGACTAAACCTATATCAATCTTGAAACTTTCATTATTAATGGCAGTGTTAGTTCAGATACATATGTTCACTAGTTTTTTAGCAGTGATCGTATTGATACCATTTTCTATCGTTGCCGTGATTTTGAATAAAAACAGAGCTCAACTAGTATTCAGAGTGATTATATCTGCAATTATTACCATGTTGCTCACCAGTAATGTTTGGGGTGCAATGTTTGAAGTTATGGCTAATAACCATATATTAACTGTTTTTCCAAATGAAATGTCAGGTTCAGTAATGCATTTTTCGGCGATACAGTTTAGCTTATTTGACTATGGACTGTATTCTGCCATTTTTGCTTTTGTTGTAGTTAGGTCATTTGTTTTGTGGAAAAAAATTGATGTAATTCAAAAGATGACAACTTTGTTAGGTGTCTTTTTTTTGATTTTGTCTACATCGTTATTTCCTTGGCGATTCGCTGAATTTCACTTTCCATTTCTTCGAACTCTTATTCAGTTTCCAGAAAGGTTTTCAGTTGTAGCATTTGTGGCAATGATCTTAAGCATGGGCATTTCGCTTGAGTCAAGTGAAATTTTAAATTTAAAAAAAGTAAAGGTTGGTGTCAAAATATTATTCTTAGCTTTCACAGCTTTACTTGTTCTAAATGCAAATTCTATTTACGGTTCTGTGGTCAGTTACTGGAATACTAGTAAACCATTTGGAAATGCTGCAATGCCTCTGACAAAAAATATAGATAAAATTAAGAATGGTTTTAAAAATTCTGATAATCTTGGTCAAGGATTTGAATATCTTGCAAAAGTAAATCCTGACTACTTGCCAATTAAGCAAAAAATTAATAATAGTGAATCATATAATAAACTTAACCCCTACGTATTGTATTACCAGGAAGTAAGTTTAAATAAAGTAAAAACAAAACGGCTAATAACTAAGGATGGGAAAATTGAAATCACTTGGAAAAATGGTGGAAGTAAAAAGAAATTTATTAAATTACCTATTGTTAAATATGCAAATAGCAGGATCTATGTTAATAATCGGGAGGGTACAAAAAAAGTAGTTAAATCTTCCGAAATCGGTGTTGTTTCAGTTAATTCAAATGTTGGAAAAAATAAGCTCACTATTCAATATGTTCCGGAAAAGGCAACCAGAATATTATTGCTAACTAATCTATTGTCGTGGTCATTATTCATGCTAGTTTCTATGTTTAATTACGTTAAAACAAAGTTAAAAAATAAATATGTAAATTAAGTATTTATATTTGTTGCGATTAAATAAATTGAAAGATCAAAGCAATAATACATGTCAATTCCTTTCGGTTCACCTGTTAAAATATGACATCGTTACCAAATAGATAAAAGTCATCCCAGTTTTGATTTTGTATAGAAATTCTCAGTTTCAAAATGAGTCAACTAGTTAAAATAATAATATGATCCAGCTCACGCTTAGAGATCTGATTGGTTTACTCAACTTTTAAAAAGATACCTTTTGCACCATCATTAAGATATTTGTTGTCTATTTTTTGCTCTGAACAATCCGTGTTCTTTCCTTCAGAATTGTGATTTTTCCGCGCTCAGAAGTAGTTAAAGTTGCTGTGGGTTCAGTATTTTCATTATCATCCGTCCTAATGTCATGTACCGACTTTGCAGAAAAAGAAGATATGTAAAAATGGTAATAACATATATTGAGTTGGTGGCGCTGATGTAATGCAAACTAAGACTTGACAGATTCAAAAATCTATTGAAACAGAGTTAGCTCTGGTTGGAAATTCACCTTAAGACTGGAAGAGTGGCAGGACCAAAGCTTTAATTGTAAAAAGATTGTTTGACTGTCTTCCTTTTGTTCATCGGTTTTTTAGCATTGCTGGAATCAGCTTTGAAAACTACACATCTACTATCACTTACACTAAATTTAAGTCAGGTGTTGAAGCCTCACACAGTATTATGAGGCGTGGAATTATCTTCTTTATGGAAAATGTTGGACATGTAGAAACATATTTTGAAAACATTTTTTTCTTACATGATTCTCCCCGTTCTTAAGCTGTCGGTTTTGTTGTTAATAATATATAGGAATATGGTAAAACATATGCTCCAATTGCTAGTGTGTCTGTTAGAATAACCACATAGTATTTAGAAACTGAATTAAAGAAAGCATTGCCTTTCAGGCAATGCTTTCTTTCTCAAGACAACAAATGAAATAATATTGTAAAGATTATTTATATTATCTTGTGATAATATAAAGTAAAAGTTTTAAGGTTTAATAAAGGTGTGGAGGATGGAACTTGAAAAAAGAATGGAAATATAAAGGAATAAAAAGTACGTTGAGCTGGTCATCAACGGCATTAGCGGTTATAGCTTTCGGAGTTAGCTTGTCAATTGCTACTGCGGCTAGTGCAGATGCCACTGATAGTAATGTTGTATCAAGTACGGAAAGCTCAGTTGTAACCAGCGCAGTTGGATCAGCTTCAGATAGTAATAGTGTAGCAAATGTAAACTCAGTCACTGCGGTTACATCATCCAATGCGGAAAGTGCCAGCAGTGCTAATGAGCATAGTGATGATGTTGCAAGTAGTCTTAATGTACCTTCATCCAGTGATGAAACAGCCACAAGTAGTGCAACAAATTTGGGTGACGCAACTGGTGATGAAGTTACTGCAGCGAAGGAAAGTGCTGCAAGTGTCTATAGTGAAACAGGAGTGGCACAAACATTAACAAGGTCTGATGCAACCTCAGCGACTGTTGCAAATGGTTGGGTAACTGAATCAGGCACACCAATATTTCTACAAAAATGGTTTAAAAGCTAACGGCTATCTTAACGATGGGACTAATTGGTATTTGTTCAAGGATGGTATTCGACAAAGTGATGTGCAAAGTTGGGCTGGAACGTATTACTACTTTGATCATGCAACATACCTACGAGTTGATAATGCTTACAAGAAATCAAATTGGGGCGATTATTATCTATTTGGTTCCGACGGGCGCATCCAAACACAAGTTCAGAAGTGGGCTGGAACATATTATTATTTTGATAAAAAAACTTATCTTAAACGGACTAATGCTTACCTGAAGTCACAATGGGGTGGATATTATCTATTTGGTTCTGATGGACGTATTCAAACAGGCGTGCAAAAGTGGGCAGGATCGTACTACTATTTTGATAAATCTACTTACCTTAAACGGACTAATGCGTATTTGAAATCGCAATGGGGTAGTTGGTATCTGTTCAAATCAAGTGGTAAAATTGCATCCGGTTGGTTCACATATGGAGTTTCAAGTTACTACTTTAATCCATACACATACTTACTAGAAAAAACGGTATCTAGTAAGATGAGTGGTCAGGTTTACGGTTGGACAATTGGTGACCCAATGCGGCCAAAAATCACTGCTGTAGATATTTCTTCATATCAATCAGGATTAACACAGGCTAATTACAATACCTTAAAATCACTTGGTGTGAAAACTGTTATTGTTAAATTAACTGAAGGTTCATCATATAACAATCCATATGCTGCAACTCAAATAAAGAGGGCACAGTCGGCTGGCTTGAACGTGGCTGTGTATGATTATGCCAAATTTAGCACTACTACTGCAGCTGCTAGCGAAGCTAAGTACATGATTACTTACTTAAAAAAATATGGTATTTCGAAGAGTGTCACAGTAATTGCAGATATGGAAGATACTTCAACTTATAGCTCTAATGCAGCTAACAATTTGAATAAATTCTGGTCTACATTGAGTGCAAGTGGATATACTAATCACGTTGTGTACACATATGTTTCATACAAGTATCGTGACGCCGTTGTTTTAACTGTTGGTAAAAGTAAAACATGGATTGCACAATATCCATATTCACCATTTGTTAACACTTTTTGGGATAGCTCATATGGTGCTTGGCAAGTGAGTTCACAAGCGTATCTGCCCGGTTATAGTGGTAATATCGATGTTTCTGTTGACTACAACGGGCTTTTAGCTAATATGTAAGTAAATCAAAAGGACGATAATCATAAAACTTGATTATCGCCCTTTTTAGCTATATACGTTTTTTAATTAATTTCCAGCATTTGGATCATTGTTTACTTTGTTATTATAACTGTCACTTGAACCATTTTGCATCATGTTTTGATTTGAGGATGACGCTGATGAACTTGATGAAGTACCCGTAGAATCTGAACTACTAGATGAACTGGTAGAACTATTTACCTGTGAATCAACTGTAGAACTAGAAGAGCTTTTTTTACTAGGTTTGCTTGATGAATTATTTGAATCGTGATTTGAATTGGATGCATTTGAACAAGCGGATAAACTAAATAACAAAAATAGCACAGTAAGTAATTGAAGCATTTTTTTCATTTTAATGTCCCTCCCAATAAATTAAGTATACATTATAATTGTATACTTATCGGATTTTTTTAAAATTCTTAGTTCTAAGATAAATTTACCTTTTGTATTATGTCATTTACTGTTAAAATAGTATCCGTGTGTTTATTTTGAAAGGTATGGATCTGATGAAAAAATTATCCATTATCGTACCATGTTTTAACGAAGAGGATACGATACCAATTTTCTTTAAAACTGTTGATGAAGTTTTACATACAATCTCTGATATTAACGCAGAGTATTGGTTTATTGATGATGGTTCAAGCGATAACACAATAGAGGAAATTCATAAATTAAATGTTGAAAATACTGAAAAGGTGCATTTTGTATCTTTTTCTCGTAATTTTGGAAAAGAAGCCGCATTATATGCTGGTCTGCAGTCAGCAACAGGCGATTATATTGTTGTAATGGATGTAGATTTACAAGATCCACCTGAACTATTGCCTAAAATGTACGCGTATCTCAAAGATGGTTCATATGACTGTGTTGGAACACGACGTACAAGCCGTGAGGGAGAACCGATAATTAGATCATTTTTTGCAAACCAATTTTATAAGTTAATCAATTCAATTTCTAGTACTAACATTGTTAATGGTGCGAGAGATTATCGGATGATGACTCGGCAAATGGTTGATGCAATCTTATCAATGACGGAATATAATCGATTTTCAAAAGGTATTTTTAGTTGGGTTGGCTTTAAAACTAAATTTATTGAATATCATAATATTGAAAGAGTAGCTGGCAATACAAGTTGGTCTTTTTGGAAATTATTTAAATATTCTATTGATGGGATTATGGATTTTTCTGAAATACCGTTATCAATTGCATCATGGACAGGTGTGCTATCCTTTGTAAGTGCAATATTAGGATTACTATTCATCGTAGTACGATCAATTGTGATTCCTGGAAGTAGTGTATCGGGTTGGGCATCATTGGTATGTATTATCTTGTTAATTGGTGGGCTTGAACTACTGTGTTTAGGGATTATCGGAAAATATATTGGCAAAATTTATTTGCAGAGTAAAAATCGACCCATATATATTGTTAGAGAAAAGAAATAATTGGAATTAAGGATGTTGAGTGTGAGAATTGATACAAAAAAATTAAATCAACAGGTTGCCTATATAGTTGTTAAAAGACTATTTGACTTTTGCGCTTCTTTATTAGGATTAATCTGTCTTAGTCCACTTTTTTTAATTCTGGCATTTTTAATCAAATTGGATGATCCTAAAGGCTCTGTTTTTTATTCACAGCTGAGAGTTGGAAAAAATTCGGTTAATTTTCGAATGTTTAAGTTCCGCTCAATGGTTTCCAATGCTGATGAAATTAAAAAAAATTTAATTGGCCTAAATGAAGTTGGTGGTCCCATGTTCAAGTTGAAACATGATCCACGAATAACAAGAGTCGGTCGTGTTATTCGAAAGTACAGTCTTGATGAACTTCCTCAACTGCTGAATGTTATGTTAGGATCGATGAGTCTAGTTGGGCCACGGCCACCGTTAGTTACAGAAACTGAAAAGTATACGGAGTATGATCACCAAAGGCTCTTGGTAAAACCGGGCTGTACGGGTCTGTGGCAAGTTGGCGGACGAAACGACGTTGATTTCGATGAGATGGTCAAACTGGATCTTGAATACATTACTCATCGATCTATATGGCTAGATTTAAAAATTATTTTTAAGACGGTTTTAGTTATGATAAAACCGAACGGTGCGTACTGATATGGAGACTAGAAAAAATAAATTAGGTAAAGTCATTGCTGATGTGTCTTATATTAAGATAAACGCAAGTACGCTTTATTTTGTTGCATTCACGTTGTATCTGACGGTAGCTTTTCTTAAAACAACCATGATTACAGAATATTTATCAGCACACATATTAAATTATGGTGCATATTTGGCGATGGGTATTCTGTTTTTTAAGTGGTTGTTTTTTTCAGAATTCACTAAACAACAGTTGATATCTGAAATGCTAGTCATTGTTTTTTCAGGTCTATCGTGGGTTAAATCAGGAGATCCTTTAGCTTTTTATATGGCAATGTTGGTTATCACTGCAAGGGGACAAGACTTTAAAGAAATTTTAAAATGGTATGTAATATTAAGCAGTATAATATTGTTATTGACTATTTTGCTATCTGAAATTAGCATCATCAAGAATCTGTCTTATGTGAGGTTGGGACATATCAGGCAAGCTTTTGGCATAGTTTATCCAACTGATTTTGCTTCGCATGTTTTTTATCTTCTTCTGGCATATTGTTATTTGGGTTTCCACTCAATCAAGATGAAGCATTACCTTATTCTTTTTGTAATTGCAATTTTTATCTACTATTTAACCGATGCAAGGCTTGATACAATCTTAATTCTGGCTATCATTCCCGTAATGATGCTTGCTAGAAAAAAACAATATGCAACATTTGATTCATTGGGAATTCTTAATTATAGTTGGATGGTTACATGGATTTTGGCATATTTAGCTGTGACTGCTTCGATATTTTACAGTGCAAAAGGACCACTCAGTTTTATTAACAAACTTATCTCTTCTAGGATTTCTCTTAGTCACGGCGGCTTTACTGAGTATGGTGTTTCTGTTATTGGTCAACCAGTGAAGGAATATGGTTGGGGTGGTCTAAAAGGTTTTAAAAATTTTATTGTTGGCGGACAGTTGCATCAGTATTTTATGCTCGATTCTTCATTCATCAGGTTGTTATTAATTTATGGCACCATCATGTTTCTAATTACTATCATTGCGGTGTCATATACGGCATTAAAGGCTGTAAAAATTAAGAATTTCGCGCTTATAGCCGTTTTTTCATTAGTCGCATTGAGCTGCTTAATTGATCAGCACATGTTGGAATTAGCATACAATCCCTTTTACATTGCAATCTATGCAAGTATTGAAACAGGAACACAATTATATAAGAGAGTAGGAATAACATCATGAATCATTCATATACTTTAATGGATTTTTGTAAGTTAGTTTTAAAACACATTTTAACTATTATCATTTTTGCGTTAGCATTTGGTATTTTGCTAGGGGGTTATGCTAAGTTGAAGCAAACAACAACTTATAGCGCTCACCGGAATATTGTAGTTAGTCATAATGTCGACAAAGTAAATGCAAAGGACAAAAATTCGCGCGTCTTAGCGGATATGCAAATGATGACTACATACACTAAAGTGGCTGATGATCAGGCAATTTATAACAAAGCCCAAAAAATTCTGAAGAATAAATATCATCTGAAAATGGACACACAAATGATTAAATCTGCTGTAAAGATGGAATCTGAACCACAAACTGTGATTATGAGTGTGACTGCTTCTGGCAAAAAAGAAGGAAAGGTTGTTAAAATTGCAAATGCAACTAGTCTAGCAATTAAAGAAGAACTGCCTACTTTGATTAATAATACAGGTACAATTAAGTTATTATCACCTGCCATTAAATCCGATTTGAAGAGTACAACTGGCCCGTCAGCAAAAAAATATGCTGTTCTGGGAGTGGCCGCTGGTCTGTTTGTAGGATTAATCGTAGTTTTTGGTCGATATACAGTTATTGACTCAAAAGAATCCCAAAATAAGTAGGAGCACTAAATGAATATTAAAATTTTAGTTGCGGCTCATAAGCCATACAAAATGCCAAAAGACAAACAGCTGTATCTACCAATCTATGTTGGGCAAGCCTTGCATCCGGAGAACAAAATAGATGGATACACTGGCGACGACACCGGTGATAACATTTCGGCTAAAAATGGGTCTTTTAATGAACTAACTGCGATCTATTGGGCATGGAAAAATTTGAAAGCTGATGCTATTGGCCTTGACCACTACAGACGCTATATGAGTCTAAGTAGAAAAAAAGATATCAATTTAGCTTTGAATATTGACCAGGTTCAAGAACTACTTAAAAATCATGATATTATTTTGCCTAAAAAAAGAAACTATTTTATTCAATCAAACTATAATCACTACATTCACGCGCATCATAAGGAACCTTTGGAGGTAACAAAACAAATAATTGAAGATAGTTTTCCAGAGTATTCGGATTCATATCAGAAGATTATGGAACGTAAATCCGCCCATATGTTTAACATGTTTTTAATGAAGAAAGAAAAGTTTGACGCTTATTGCCAATGGATGTTCGCTATCCTTTTTGAACTGGAAAGGCGTACTGATATTTCAGATTATTCTGAATATGAGCAAAGAGTTTATGGGTTTGTCAGTGAATTATTATTGGATGTTTGGTTAGATAAAAACAACTACGACTATGCTGAAGTAAATTATGTGCATATGGAAAGTCAACACTGGTTGAAAAAGGGTTTTTCGTTTTTGCGTAGAATCGTTAGTAAGCCTGAAAATTAATGAGGTACTATTGTAATGGATAAGTTGGTAAGCGTGATTATACCTGTTTACAATGTGGCAGATTATTTACAACAGATAATTGATGATTTAGTGAAGCAAGAATTAATTAATTTTGAAGTCTTGCTGATTGATGATGGTTCCACAGATGGTAGTGGTGATTTGTGTGATAGTATTGCCTCACAATCGCCACTTCATGTGCGAGTAATTCATCAAAAAAATGGAGGTCTTTCCGCCGCAAGAAATAAGGGGATCGAAGCGGCCAAAGGTAGATATCTTACTTTTATTGATCCAGATGATCGAATAAATTCCAATTTTTTGTCTTACTTATTTGCACTCATTCAAAAATCTAATTGCTCAATGTCAGTTTGTTCACATATGATTGTGCGAGGCGGGAAAAAGAGCTTAGGAACAGATAATAGTGTTGAATATGACATTGTGACAGCCGATAGTTTTATTGAGGGGTTGTTATATCGCCAAAGATATGACACTTCTGCGTGGGCCAAAATGTATGATGAACGATTGTTTAGGGATGTTCGATTTCCTGTTGGTACACTGTATGAAGATTTGGGTACCACTTATAAATTAGCAATTAAAGCAGAGAAAATATGTGTCGGGAATCAGGCAAATTATTTTTACTTAATTAGGGACAAATCTATCACAAATGCCAAATTTTCGAACAATCAACTAGATTTTATTGAGGTCACTCAACAAATGAAAAGTGAAGTCGATAAGTTGTACCCAGCATTAATAAGTGCAACAGCAGAAAGACTTGTGTTTTCGTACATTAGTACATTGACCAAAACTTTTAATAGTCAACAAAATAAAGACTTAAAAGCAGTCCAAGTTAAATTGGTTGATTTTATTATTAAAAATAAAAAAGATATTATAAATAATAGCAAAAGTTCTATTCGAGACAAACTAAGTGTATATTTGTTAATGACTGTTCGGCTAACAGGCTTTCGTGTTTTTTGGAAATGTTATGAGGGTTTAAGGAGAATATAATAATGAAGATTGACATAGTATTGCCGTGGGTTGATGGCGGAGACCCTGTCTGGGCTTCAAAAAAATTACATTATCAAAATAATGGTGATGGAGATATCGATTATTCAGAAACTCAGGAGCTAAACGGCAATGAAAAGTATCGTGATTCTGGGACTTTGAAATATGTATTGCGCTCAATTGTTAAGTATGCACCTTGGGTAAACCATATCTATTTGGTAACGGACCATCAAGTTCCAGATTGGCTTACGACTGACAGTCCCTTACTTACTGTGGTTAACCATGATGAGTACATCCCCAAAAAGTGGTTACCGACTTTTAGTTCTAATCCGATTATCTTGAATAGTTTCAGAATCAATAATTTAAGTGAGCACTTTATTTTATTTAATGATGATATGATTTTGAATGCGAATGTTAAACCCACAGATTTCTTTAAGAACGATGGACTACCTGTGGATATTGGCGTTTATTCAGTTATTCCGAGCTTTGAAGATTTTTCGCATTTAATTTTAAATAATACAATTGTGGTCAATAAGCATTTTTCTAAATGGACGGGTATTAAGTCTAATTTTTTGGTTTTTTAATTTTAAATATGGGAAAAACTTGATGCGAACATTTCTTTCATTACCATGGCATGGTATAAGTGGCTTTTATAATCCGCATCTACCAATTCCGTACTTAAAGAGTACGTTTGAGAAAGTATGGCAAGAGGAAGACCAGTGGCTGTCGGAAACGTCTGCGCATAAGTTTAGAGAGAATACAGATTTGACAGACTGGGTTGTACGGTATTGGCAAATACAGTCAGGTCAGTTTCACCCTGGATCAATCAAATTTGGACAATATTATCTACAAAATCAAACAGCAGCAATAATGGAAGATTTGGCCCATGCTAAACATAAAATTGTATGCATTAATGACACCCCAATGACAAAGACCGATGAAATCGACGATCGAGTTGTTAGAGCATTAGAGAGTAAATTTGATTTTCATTCAAAACTAGAAAAGTGACGCAGAATTTTATTCTGTATACATATCTGTAGAAATAGGTGAATGTTATGAATAGTAGTACAGTTTGCGCTGTAGTGGTGACATATAATAAGATCGAACTTTTGAAAAAATGTCTTAGTTGTTTAAATCAACAAACCTTCCCATTTGCACATATAATTGTTGTTGATAATGCAAGTACAGACGGAAGCCAAGATTATCTACGGCAAATGGAGAAACAAGATGAGAGACTCATGCCAATTTTTTTGGAACATAATATTGGTGGTGCTGGCGGATTTAATGCAGGATTAAAACAATTTGCTGACACAAATGACGATTTTGTTGTTGTACTAGATGATGATTCTTTGCTTGAAATTGGATGTGTAAAAGAGTTCATTTTGGCAACTGAAAAATTTCCAAAATTCGGATTTATGTGTAGTAATGTAAGATGGAAAGACGGAACTGCCTGTTTAATGAATGTTCCGAAGGTCTCAGAAGGCCAATGGAGCGACTATATTGAGAACGGTGTAGTTAAGGTAGACACGTGTTCTTTTGTGTCAGTATTTATACCAAGGGAAGTTGTTACCGCGGTTGGTCTTCCAATCACTGACTTCTTTATTTGGGGTGATGATTTGGAATATACTGGGCGAATTAACGGATATTTTAAAGATCGCGAAAACTATCTACTTGCCTCGAGCAAAGTTTTACATGCCATGGGTCAAAATATAAATGTTGATATCATTAGCGACTCTGTTGACAGATTAGGTAGATATTACTATAGATATCGTAACCTTAATTATGTGAGCAGGAAAAAAGGATTTAAGGAAATTAGCAAATATACATTGAAATCAATTTTAACGATTTTTAAAATATTGAAGAGCAAAACGAGTCACAAGGGACGCCGTTGTGGTATCTTAATAAAAGGATTATTTAGTGGATTCGTGTTTAATCCAAAGGTAGAAATTGTTGATGACTAAAATTGGTTGTTAGGAGAAAGATATTGAGTGAATATGACTATCTAATTGTTGGTTCTGGCCTTTTTGGCGCAACATTTGCCTATGAAGCTGCCAAACGTGGTAAAAAAGTAAAAGTGATCGAGAAACGTGATCATATTGCCGGCAATATATACACCAAAGAAGTTGATGGTATTCAAGTACATCAATATGGAGCACATATATTCCACACGAGTAATAAAGAAATCTGGGATTACGTTAATCAGTTTGCAGAGTTCAATCGTTACACTAATAGCCCAGTCGCCAATTTTCATGGTGAAATGTACAATATGCCTTTCAATATGAACACGTTTAATAAAATGTGGGGAGTAGCCACTCCGCAAGAGGCGCAAGCAAAAATTACGGAGCAGCGGCAAGAAATGGCTGGTAAGGAACCAGCCAACCTGGAAGAACAAGCCATTTCCCTGATCGGTAGAGATATCTATGAAAAGTTGGTTAAAGGCTACACAGAAAAGCAGTGGGGCCAAAAGGCTACCGATCTGCCATCTTTTATTATTCGTAGATTGCCTGTTCGTTTGACATATGACAACAATTATTTTAATGACAACTACCAGGGCATTCCAATTGGTGGTTACACACAGATTGTTGAAAAAATGCTAGCAAGTGATTTAATTGATGTTGAAACAAATGTCGACTTTTTTGATCGTAAGGATGAATATTTGAAAAATTATCCCAAGGTTATTTTTACGGGGATGATTGACCAGTTTTTCGATTATCAACTTGGCGAATTAGAATATCGGAGTCTCCGGTTTGAAACTGAAGAGCTAAATGTTGACAATTATCAAGGGAATGCTGTGATTAATTATACGGATTCAGAAACACCATACACACGAGTTATTGAACATAAGCATTTTGAATTTGGTAAGGGTGACAAAAATAAAACAATCGTGACCCATGAATATCCACAAGCTTGGCATCGTGGCGATGAACCGTATTATCCAGTCAATAATAGTTCAAATAATGGCTTGTATAAACAATATAATAAGTTGGCAGCGCAAGTTCCAAACGTGATATTTGGTGGTCGATTAGGACAATATCGATATTATGATATGCATCAAGTAATTCATGCTGCGTTAACTACTGTGGCCCGGGAGTTTAGTGAGAAGTAAATATGAAAGTTGTTAAAAACTATCTTTATAATATGAGTTATCAGATATTGGTTTTGCTTGCACCATTGGTAACTGTTCCCTATGTTGCCAGAGTTTTGGGTGCTAAGGGTGTTGGGATTAATTCATATACCAATTCTTGGATTACCTTTTTTCTTCTTCTCGGCCAAATGGGCATCGCATTATATGGGAATCGTGAGGTTGCTTATCATAGAGATAGTAAAGCTGCGCGTTCAAAAATATTTTGGGAAATCGAAATTCTACAGGCGCTAACGATTACGTTTGCGTATGTAGTCTTTTTGATTTTCCTATTTAAATTTAGTCATGGTATCAGGATTTATTATTTAATACAGTCTCTTCTTATTATTGCTGGAGGGCTGGATGTTTCTTGGTATTTCATGGGTATGGAAGACTTTAAAAAAACTGTTTTAAGAAATACAGTGATTAAAATTGTTTCCATTGCGCTTGTTTTTACTTTGGTGAAAGGACCAAATGATATAGGCAAGTACATCTTCTTATTAGGAATGTCACAGGTAGTTGGAAATCTTACCTTGTGGCCTTATTTACGAGATAGCATTCAATCCGTTAAGGTACGACTTTTAAGACCTTTTAAGCATTTTTATCCAGCATTACTGTTGTTTATACCAACTATCACCTCGCAGGTTTATCTGGTCGTTAATCGGATTATGTTGGGTAACTTGGACAGTACAATTGCGGCAGGACAATTTGATTATGCGGACAAAATCACCAAATTAGTGCTGGCAATTGTAACGGCTACGGGATCAGTTATGTTGCCACACATTGCGCATAAATTCGCTGATGGAGATATAAGGGGAATTAGGCAGAGTCTGTACAATTCTTTTGATTTTGTTACAGCGCTGGCTGTGCCAATGATGTTCGGCTTGGCTGCTATCTCTACTAAATTTGCCCCCTGGTTTCTCGGTAATGAGTTTGCCCCAACCGCTAAAATTATGTTTATTGAATCGCCTGCCATTTTATTGATTGCCTGGAGTAACGTGACTGGGACACAATATTTAATGCCAGTGAATAGAGTCAAAGAGTTTACAGCATCGGTAGCTGTTGGTGCTGCGGTCAATATTATTTTTAACCTGTTTTTAATTGAAGTATTTGGTGCTAATGGTGCAGCTTTAGCAACAGTTATTTCGGAATTTGTAGTTACTGCTTTACAGGTATATTTCATTAGGACAACAATTAGGCGTAGACAATTGTTCAAGCATACCTGGAAATATATCGCTAGTGGTAGTGTCATGTTTATTGTCGTTTATCGGCTAAACGCATTGATGCATATGAATGTTACCAATTTATTAATTCAAGTTCTGATCGGTGCTGTTATTTATAGTATTTGTGTTTTCTTTACAAATGCACCAATTATTACACAGGCAAAAAAATTAGCAAAAAATAACAGTTCGAAAAAATATTAATAGTTTTTAATTCAAAAGTTGGGGCAGGCTTCAGCATATGATTAAACAAAGAATAAGTTCGTTTTTTAAAATAGTATTAACTTTCGGGATCTTCGCGATAGTTTTATTGACCTTTCAGTCAAATCCGTTTTCTAAAATTATGCCCTATCATGATTCATCAATGTTTATGTATTTTGGAAAAGGAATTCAACAAGGATTTATTCCATATGTAAATATGCTTGACCATAAAGGTCCCATTTTATTTTTTATTAATTTTATTGCTAGTATTATTAGTCCCATATTTTTTCATCATGGATTATTTGTCATTGAGACTTGCTTTTTACTAGTAAGTTTTTGTTATTTGTATAAAATTTCGAAAATAATTGTGAACAATGATTATGTTTTTATTTGTTCGCTATTTTTCATTTGTCCATTGATTATTACGACATTTGGATATGGTAACTATTCTGAAGAATATGCTTTTACCTTTATTATTATTACGTTATACCTAGTTACTAAATTATTTTATCTAAATGAGCAACTAACTAAAACAAATTATTTTATGATTGGTTTTCTGGGAGCATTAACTTTTTTTATAAGACCTAATATGATCATGTTATGGGTGACTTTATGTGTTGCTTTAGTACTTGTTGGATTGTATTCAAAAGAATTTAAAAAATTATTTGAACAAGCAATTTATATTTTTTTTGGCGGTATATCTGTTACAGCGATTATATCAATTTATGCTATATTTACTAAATCTTTCACAGAAATGATTAATAATTCAATTTTGCTAAATTTTTCGTATGCAGGTTCATCTTTTGATGAGAAGATTTCAGCAATGACTTTTTTTGTGAAGATAATATCATATAATCGTTTCGAATTTATTATTGTTTTTTATTTATTGTATGTAATAGTCAACGGTCATAATTTCTCTAAGAATGTAGAGTCTTATAATTTATTAGTAATAATTTTATGTCTACTAAACTTTTTTACAGTAATATTGTCTGGTAGAGATTATGGACATTATCTAATTACGGAGCTACCATATTTATTCGTTCTAACAGTATTCTCGTTGAATTTTATTTACGAAAAAGTTATAAAAATAACAGCACCAAGTTTTTTAGTTTTAATACTCATTCCAATAATCGCTGTTCCGGTCTATCAAACAGCAAAACAGGCGATACAATATGTGAATGTTGAAACAACTGCCAGTAATAATTTTAAAAACAGTTATTTTGTAATTTCTAAGTATATTAAACGGCATTCCACCGCGCATGATACAATTTATGTTCATGCGATTGATGCTAATATATATTTACAAAGCAAGAGATTTTCTAATTCAAAGCTTTTTGTGTTACCATCACTCGATTACACAAAATACAAAGAATTATCAAAGTATTTTGAAGTAAAAATGGATGATAATCCCCCAAAATACATTGTTATATCAAAAGGTGTGTTCGATTTTGACCATCAGGATAATAAAAGAATGAACAAGTTTGTTTATGACACGATCAAGTTAAGATATCATGAAATAGAACGGTTTAAGGATAATGATATATTGTTATTCAAATATAATACTTTGAACATGAAATAAAGGAGAATACAATGAAAAAAAATAGATTTGTTTATATTGATCTAATAAATATTATTGCAACTTTTTTTGTTCTTGAATTACATTCGTCGCAAGCTTTTTTTTATGTACAAACTAGTTCGCCGGTTTATTTACAAACAAAGGTTATTCAAGTTGTCTTCATTCCTGCTGTTTTACTTTTTTTCATGATATCCGGTGCAATGTTACTTGATTATCGGGAACGTCAGACAACTATTATTTTTTTAAAAAAAAGATTTTTAAGAGTAGTTGTGCCATTGCTTAGCTGGAGTATCATATGGTATATTTTTGATATTTTTTGGTCAGCTAATCCAGGGCCTATGAGGCATCCCAATCCTGGAATTGTTGATTTTATTAAGGGACTGCTCTTGAACAATATCAATAATATTTTTTGGTTTTTTTATGTTATTTTAGCCCTTTATATCGTTACACCTATTTTTTCGGAATTAGCGATTTCAAAAAAATATAACCTTATGTTTTCTGTCGTTTGTGTTTATTTTGTCATTAACTGTGTTTTGATTTATTTTACACAAATATTGAAAATAAGCATTGATTTATCAAATGTTGCTCAGCCACTTCTTAGCTCCTCGTATCTAGGCTATTTTTTGATGGGGTATTTGATACATAAAAATTATTTTAGTGATCTACAGGAAAAAATATTTATTGTGTTAGGTGCGCTTGCTTTTGCGGGAGTGCTGACAATTGCGCTGTTTATGCCATCACTTAAGACGACTTCCACAACTGGGCTAGCTGTTTTTTTGTATTCAGTTGGATTATTTATTATAATAAAAAGAATTTCAAAAATGATAGTTTTTAACGAAAAAACAATGAAGAAAATCGCAATGATAGCAAGCACAAATCTGGGTGTTTATTTAATTCATCCTTTTTTCATCAAATTACTTGACAAGATTCTGGATATTAATCAGAATAACTGGTTCCATATTTATCTTTTTCCGTTCATAATTTATTTCATTTGTGTGGTATTCACTCTCGTATGCAAAAAGTTACCAGTGATTAAAAATATTTTTCCATAAGTTAAATTTGGTTGTATGTAAATTTAGACTAATAGATATTTTTTTCCTGATTTTGGGATTACACACATGTATGATTTATAAGTTAAAATAGATGCTAATCCATTATACTTTTGATATGTAAAAATTTAATATATTACGATTATTGTTATGAAAATGTTCAACGAACTGAGTTAGATAATTTGAATGCATTAAAATTATCCAACTCAGTTCATTTTATCTAATTTTTAAAAAGTTTGAATAGATAACTGATGAAGTCTATTAATTGTTGAGAGTTTTGTTTAAGTTAATCTAGAGAAGAAACATAGTTGAAATATTATTGAAACATAACTGTAACTGTAATGTTCTTTTGAGGTGGTACTATTATTTAAGTGAATAAGTTAACTTTTATTTAATTTTTTGAAAGCCACACGGAAGGGATTACAGTTTTAATAATATGAAAAAAAATATAATTTATAAATCATGTTTAGTTGCTGGTTTTGCTTTGGTTTCTCTCGGACTTGCTTCGAACGCTAAGGCTGATCAGTTACAAATTGATAATTCGGTTTCGTCTACATCTGTTAGCACAAGCAGTCAGGCAAACTCGTCCCAGGCAGATATTGTTGCGATCAGTGGTTCATCAGTTTAAGATTCGAGTGTCAGCAAAGTAAACTCACAAAGTGATACTAGCTTAAATTCAGCTAGTGGAACGGCAATAAGTGCTGCTACTAGTGAAGATGCAAGTCTCAAGTCTGAAAATGTATCCTCATCAGATTCAGCTAGTGCACAAACTACTGATCTTGGTGATGTAGATGATTCCAAGCTGAACGCCGCTAAGAGTGCTGCGACTGAAACATATCAGACTACCGGACAGGCACAGGTCATTACTAGATCCAGTGCTAGTGCCAATACCGCAACCGTCGTTAATGGCTGGAGTACCAATACATCGGGTACTAAGTATTTTTATAAAAATGGTCAAAAGGCAAATGGCTACCTTTACGATGGTTCCCACTGGTATCTTTTTAAAAATGGATTAAGACAATCTGATGTTCAAAAGTGGGCTGGAACTTACTATTACTTTAATCACTCGACTTATTTGCGAGTTGATAATGCGTATACGAAGTCAAGTTGGGGTGATTACTATCTGTTTGGAGCAGATGGACGCATTCAAACTGGTGTACAGAAATGGGCAGGTTCTTATTACTATTTTGATAAGAACACTTATCTTAAGCGAACGAATGCATACCTGAAATCGCAATGGGGAAGTTACTATTTATTTGGTTCGGATGGCAGAATTCTAACCGGATTAAGAAAATGGGCAGGATCTTATTACTATTTTGATTCTTATTCTTTTTTAAAGAAAACTAACGTTAAAATAAATGGTAATACCTTTGGCAACAGTGGTGCAATGACAAATGGAATTGTCCGCACGTCTACTTCTACTTACTATGTTGATCAACATAATGGCAAAACAGAGAGCTATACGAGCTACGTAACAGGCGCAAACTTTGCAGCTAAAGAATGGATTGCTTCTCATGAATCTGGTGGTTCTTATACAGCACGAAATGGAGTTTGTTATGGTCGTTACCAATTAAACGCTAATTATTATTTGAATGGTAATTATTCAGTAGTCAATCAAGAAAAAGCAGCTGATGCATATGTTACAGGGCGTTATGGTTCTTGGGCTAATGCCAAGGCATTTTGGCTAAAACATAACTGGTACTAAAAAAAGTTCCTTATGAATTTACTTTCGTAGGGAGCTTTTTTAGCTTATACTGTGAAGACTGAATCAATTTTGAAAGAAATTTTGCGAATCTGATTATTATTTGTTTTTACCAAAATCTTTCTACAAGATTATTATTAGGGGTTGGATATGAAGAAAAAAGATTTTTCTCACTATAGATTACTATTTTGGACACTAGAACTATTAGCAGTTGCAGCATTAATACTAGTATCAACAAAAATACAGTTTATTTTCAAACCATTTTTTACATTTATTTCAGTAGTATTTGTACCACTAATCATTGCAGGATTTTTATTTTACATGTTGAATCCTCTTGTTAAAATGATGACTAAAATGAAAATTGGAAAGTTTCATCTGAACCGTTCTATTTCTAGCTTATTAGTCGTTCTGATACTAATATTAATTGTTGTGGGAGGAATTGGTGCATTGATTCCGCCAGTAGTAAGTGAAATTGCTCAATTAGTGAAAAGTTTACCTGATGTGGCTACAAACATGCAAAGTACTTTGACTAATTTGATCAATCATTCTTTTTTGAAAGATGTAGACCTTACTACATATGTAAAAAAAGTGGACTCCCAATTAGGCAAGTATGCGCAATTGTTTCTGAAGGAATTATCAAGTAGTATTGGTAACATCATTAGTACAATCACTAATGTAACCATTATTACCATTACCGTTCCAGTGATGTTGTTTTATATGCTCAAGGATGGCCATCGTTTAGTCCCTAGCATTCAAAGATTTGTTTCTCCTAAGCATGCTGATGAAATTAATGGACTATTAACTCGGATGAGTTCTACTTTGTCCTCATACATTTCAGGTCAGGTAATTGAGTGTCTATTTGTCGCAGTGTTTACAACAATTGGGTATTATATAATCGGACAGCCACTGGCACTTGTGCTGGGTATTGTAGCTGGAATGGCTAATATCATTCCATATATTGGCCCATACATTGGTATTGCACCAGCTTTAATGGTTTCACTGACAATGGCACCGGAGAAAATCATCTGGGTAATTGTTGTGGTTATTGTAGTTCAACAAGTGGATGGTAATATTATTTATCCCAATATTATCGGCAAATCGTTGAAGATTCATCCGTTGACTATAATCGTTTTACTGCTTGCTGCAGGCCATATCGCTGGCATTCCTGGAATGATACTGTGTATACCTTTTTACGCTGTTATTCGGACCATGATTCAGTATTTTTGGAGTATCTATCAGCTTAGTCGAGATGAAATAATTGAAGAACCAAAAAAAGAAGCCTAGTTTGGCTTCTTTTTTGATTAAACATTTTTAAGCTGGTAGTTTATTGGGAAGATGTGACTGTTTCGCCTGAAGTAGCAGTGGCTGAGCTACTACTGTAGCCAGCTGCTCCCGTAGTGGTACCTGTTCCACTGTAATTTGAAGCAGTAGAACCACTAGTTGTTCCATAACTGGTGGATGGGCTTGAATAGGTGTAGCCACCAGTTGTTGTAGTTGAAGTGCTTGATGAAGTACCACTGCCTGCGTCATTATACGAAGATTCATTAGGTAAAACAAAATCAACATTATTATATCCATCGTAATTTGTTTGCATATTATAAAGCTTAGTTTCTCTATTTGTAACCTTTGTGAACTTGAGCCCCAAAGCATGACGAACTAGTTTAGAAACTCGATTAATTTCTTTAGGAGCAGCAATTTGAAATGATGTGCCATCAATTGTAGCATCCATACCTTTGAAGTGATACGTCTTAACTGTCTTCATTGCTGCGTGATAATTAGCGTATAGGGTCGCAACTGCATTGATTGGTACATTTGTCCGAATACCTTTCTTGGCAGCATCTAAAATGGTGTTAATTGCTGTCACGGAACTTGATGATTTAAGTTCCTTAATCACTGCCTTAATGATCTGTTGTTGCCGTTTTTGTCGGCCGTAATCGTTGTTAGGATCATCATACCTCATTCGTGAATATTTCAAGGCATTGGTACCGTTCAAATGTTGTTTACCCTTTTTGAAGGTATGTCCCTCATAGGTAAATTTAAATGGGTTATTAACGGTAACACCACCAACAGCATTGACAACTTTTTCTAGGACTCCCATGTTAACGATCGCATAGTAATCAATCGGGACATGAAGTAATTCACTCACTGCTTTTTGTGTTTTCTTCGGACCACCAATTGAGTAGGCAGCGTTTATTTTAACGTAATCTGTCCCTTTGGAGGTCTTCAATTTAACAAGTGTATCACGTGGCACACTGGTCATTGTGATAGTTTTTTTCTTTGGATTCACGGTAATTAATTCCAATGTATCGGTGTTTCCGCCAGAATTACCTCGACCAATGGCCCCTGTATCAAGTCCCATGAGTAGCACTGACACTGGTTTACCTTCTTTTAATTTCTTACTTACTTTGCTACTACCACTGCTAAAAACTCCTTCAGCGGCAGAATGAATTTTATAATATTCATATCCACCAGCTGCGACTAAGAGGAGTGCCACAATCGCAACTACCCATCTAATCCAATGACGTTTTGGTTTGTTATGATGATTGTTGCGTCTGCTTGCTCGCGTTTCTTGATGATCCATTTTATATGCCTCGTAATTTTAGTTTTAACTCTGTCTAAGTTACCAAACTGAACGGTACAAGTCAATTTGACTTAAATAATTTAATAAATATATAAAAGAATGTCATAAAAAAGCCGATAATTAATTGTAGCACAGTGCAATAAGTAAATTGTGTTTTCTGATGTGTATTAGACGCCATTTGCGGTTAAACGTGTTAAAATCAGTTTCAATCTAATTGAGGGAGTGATCATAAATGACAACCGTTATTACGTATGGAACATTTGATTTATTGCATAAGGGGCACATTAGATTGCTCCAACGAGCTGCTTCTTATGGCGATCGGTTAATTGTGGGATTATCCACCGATGAGTTTAACGCTCGCAAGGGTAAGCGTGCTTACACTAAATATGCTGACCGCAAGTTCATGCTTGAAGCAATTAAATATGTCGATCTTGTTATCCCAGAAAATTCTTGGGAACAAAAAGCGACTGATATAAAAAAATACCACGTTGATGCGCTAGTAATGGGCAACGATTGGCAGGGGCAATTTGATGATTTGAAGCAACTTACTGATGTAATTTATTTGCCACGAACTGATGGTATTTCAACTACTCAAATTAAAGATGATTTAGAACGCAGTGATCATTAATAGCGAGCCATACCTGCAATTAGGGGATGGCTTTTAATTTATTAATTTTTGAGCAATTTTAAGATAGTTGGGTTTAAAGTAGCTATTTTTTAAGAAAACAAAGTTAATTGGGTGGCTAATATCAAAATTTTTTAGTGGTAATTTTACGAGTTGGCGGTGGCTGAGTTGCTCAGTTACTAGCGATTCATACATAAAACTAATGCCCATTTTATTTAATAACAGGTGAATAATTGTACTTGGATTAGCCACTTCAACTTGGTTGGTAAAATCATTAATTGTGTAATTCTGTGTTGCCAGCCAGTTAGCAAAAATATCTCTGGTGCCGGAGCCGAGTTCACGAATTAACAGAGTTTGATTCATTAAATCATCGAGACTAAGTTGGTTATACTTCGCCAACGGGTTATCAGGGTAGGTGACGCCAACAAAGTTTTCATGCCGGATATTGACTGCATCAAATTCATTTTTATCAAAGTTACCCTCCACAATGCCAAATTGAATTTTGCCTTGCCGCAATGCTGTTAGTATCTCGTTAGTGTTAGCGATCACAGTTTTAATTTTGGGATTTGTACGTACTAAGTGGCTGATTAAGGTTGGTAGCAAAAAGATACTCAATGATAAAGTGGCACCAACTTCAATTGTTTGTTTAGCTTGTTTAGTTTTAATTTGTTGTAAAACTCGGTCACTTTCAAAACTGATTTTATCAACGTATTGAACCAGCTGGTGGCCCGCAGTGGTTAATTTAATGCGGTTACCGTCTTTTTCAATTAACTTAGTATCTAGTTCTTGTTCAAGGCTGTTAATTTGCTGCGATACAGCTGGTTGTGTAATAAACAATCGCTGTGCTGCTTTAGTATATGAAAGGGTAGTGGCCAAGATGCTCAATGTGATGTAGCGTCGGTCTAGCATTATTTTTTACCTCACTATAAGTAAATTTTATGTAATTCATATAAATACTAATTTTTACTTATTAAAATCCCATGATACTCTATTTATGGACATAAGAGGGGGAATTATAATGGGAATTTTAAAAACTCGTAGTTTTTATACGGCCGGTTTATTAACTTTGATCTGTTCAGTATTGGGTACATTACTGGGCGGGTTACCATATTTAGCAATTATTGGTGCGTTAGTTATTTCGCTTATTTTAGGCATGTTACTTCAGTTGTACCAACCTGCCATTAAATCAGCTAAACTCGGAATTGGATTTATTTCAAACAAATTTTTACGTTTAGGAATTATTCTACTGGGATTTAAATTGAATTTGATCGATTTAGCTCATGCTGGGATTAAAACGATTTTGTTAGCAATGGTTATTGTCACCTGTACGATTATTTTAACTTATAACATTGCCCGTAAGTTTGGTGTGGATTCACAATTAGCAATTTTAGCTGCTAGTGGAACCGGGATATGTGGCGCGGCAGCCGTGATGGGGATCTCCCCCCAAATCAAAGTTGCCCCTGGTAAAGAGGAGCAAAAACGTGAGGACGAGGTTCTTGCAGTCGCAATTGTGGCGATTCTGGGGACTGTATTTACATTAATCGAGATCGGAATTAAGCCATTATTGCATATGACACCGACGCAGTTTGGTGTAATGACGGGTGGTTCATTACACGAAATTGCGCATGCAGTTGCGGCTGGTGGTGCCGGCGGTCCGGTTAGCCTAGACACTGCCATTATCACCAAACTGTCACGGGTATTAATGTTGGCACCGGCAGCACTGATTATCGGGATTTGGTATCAGCACAAGAATAAACAGGTTGAAAGTATTGGCCGGCAAAAGTTACCAATTCCGTGGTTTATGGCTGGATTTATTTTGGCCAGTGTTATTGGAACGTTTATTCCACTGGGCGTTACTGTGTTAGCTTGGTTAGTTAAGTTGGCCTATGTCGTGTTAGGGATGGCGATGGCGGCTTTGGGGATGAGCGTTAACTTTAATGTTATTATTCATCGTGGGCGAAATGCTTTACTGGCTGCTAGTTGCGCTTCGGTTGTTTTGCTTGGGTTTATGATTTTGGTTAGTAAGGGATTGTTTTAAGTAAAATTTTTCCTATATTTAGATTGAATAAACGTGCAAATGAGGGCAGAGTCCTAGAGCTAAGATCACAATTAGCATCAATAAATTCTCAAACCGAATTTATTATCAATTTTATTTCAATTGAATAAACGTGCAAATGAGGGCAGAGTCCTAGAGCTAAGACCCCAATTGGCATTAATAAATTCTTAAACCGAATTTATTATTAATATTATTTCAATTGAATAAACGTGCAAATGAGGGCAGAGTCCTAGAGCTAAGACCCCAATTTGCATCAATAAATTCTCAAACCGAATTTATTAATGCCAATTGGGGCCTTAGCTTACGGACTCTTAACGCCCTCATTTGCACTCTTTATTAATAGACTTTACCCTTCCACTGTATTAATATAGTAAGGAATGATTTTGGAAAGGGACGTATAAATGAAAACACCAGAACAATTAGCTCAGGACGTTAGTAAACGACGGACGTTTGCCATTATTTCTCATCCTGATGCTGGGAAAACAACCATTACTGAACAGATGCTGTTATTCGGTGGGGTGGTTCGCGAAGCTGGAACGGTTAAAGCCAAAAAGTCTGGTACTTTTGCTAAGTCTGACTGGATGGAAATTGAGAAGAAACGTGGCATCTCTGTTACTAGTTCAGTGATGCAATTTGATTACCAGGGTAAACGAATTAATATTTTGGATACTCCCGGTCATGAGGATTTTTCTGAAGATACTTATCGGACGCTGATGGCCGTTGACTCTGCTGTCATGGTGATTGATGGTGCTAAGGGAATTGAACCACAAACTAAGAAACTATTTAAAATTTGTAAGATGCGTGGTATTCCTATTTTTACATTCATCAATAAATTTGATCGTGATGCTCGTGAACCACTTGATTTATTGGCAGAATTGGAAGATGTCTTAAAAATAGAAACATATCCAATGAATTGGCCAATTGGGATGGGTCGTGGTTTACAGGGGTTATACGACCGCTTTAATCATCGTGTTGTTTTGGCACATCCTACTGACGCTGCTCATCAATATGTCCCGCTAGATGATGAAGGTCAGATCCCAGCAGATCAGCCGTTACGCGATGATAGTATTTGGCAAGACACGCTTGATGAAATTGAATTACTTGAAGCTGCTGGTAATGATTTTGATGAAGAAAAGATTAAAACCGGTGACATGACTTCTGTCTTCTTTGGTTCTGCGTTGACTAATTTTGGTGTTCAAACGTTCTTGGAAACTTATTTAAAGTATGCACCAGCACCTAGTGAACATGAAACCTTGGATGATCAGACAATTAAACCATTGAACCCCGAGTTTTCGGGATTTGTCTTTAAAATTCAAGCGAACATGAACCCAAATCACCGTGATCGGATCGCATTTGTCAGAATTTGTTCTGGGGAGTTTGACCGAGGAATGGATGTTACACTACAACGAACAGGAAAATCAATTCGATTGTCTAATTCGACGCAGTTCATGGCAGATACACGTGAAGTTGTTGATACTGCAGTTGCGGGAGATATTATTGGTCTCTATGATACGGGGAACTTCCAGATAGGTGACTCTATTTATTCTGGTAAACAGGATATTCAATTCCAAAAACTACCACAATTTACGCCGGAGTTATTTGTCCATGTCGCCGCTAAAAATGTGATGAAACAAAAGTCATTTCACAAGGGGATTGATCAACTAGTGCAAGAAGGTGCCGTGCAGCTTTATCAAAACTACACTACAGGTGATTACATTCTTGGAGCAGTTGGTCAATTACAATTTGAAGTATTCCAATTTAGAATGCAAAATGAGTATAATTCAGAAGTAGTAATGGAACCATTGGGACATAAGATTGCCCGCTGGATTGATCCAGAACAGCTAGATGAAAAAATGGCTTCATCCAGAAATATTTTGGTAAAAGACCGTCAAGGACAGCCATTGTTCTTGTTTGAAAATAGATTTGCAGAAAATTGGTTTAAGGGTAAGTACCCAGAGATTAGGTTAACAGCCAAATTATAGAGTGAAAACGAGGGCGCCCAGATTCCGTAGGCTAACACAGAAACCACCATTACCGAATTCGATTTGTGAATTCGATAATGGTGGTTTCTGTGTTAGCCCTAGGAGTCTGCCCTCGTTTTCACGTTTCAGCAATAAAAGGGAATTCGCAGTTGGTGAATTCGATAATGGTGCTTTCTGTGTTAGCCCCAGGAGTCTGCCCTCGTTTTCACGTTTCAGCAATAAAAGGGAATTCGCAGTTGGTGAATTCGGTAATGGTGGTTTCTGTGTTAGCCCTAGGAGTCTGTCTTCGTTTTCACGTTTCAGCAACTTAAACATAAAGTAACACCACCATCACATATCAAGAAGTTTTTCGTCCACCAAATAACTTTCGCAAATCAACCTGCATAATCAAAATGGCAACCACAATTAAAAAGCCACCAATTAACAACCGATCCGTAAACGGCTCAAAACCAAATAGAATTGAGAAGAAACTACCAAACATGGATTCAGTCATTAAAATCAGTCCGGCTGGGGTTGCATCAGTGAATTTTTGTCCCACAATTTGCATTGTTTGGGCACCAAAGGAAGCGAAGACACCTAGGATAATGATTGGGCCGATTGCAGCCGACCAATTAATGCTGGTATATGAGCCGCGTTCAAATAAAAGCGACCAAATTAATCCGGTAACGCCTTGGGTAGCACCGAGCATGAATGCCACAATCCATGGACCGGAGTCAGTTGCAGTATAACCAAAATAGACAATTTGCATTGCAAAGAAAAATGAGGAGACAATCGTGAGTAAATCACCCAATTTAAGGTGGAAGCCAGTTGCAAAAATGTTGGTTAAAAACATCATGCCGATCACGCACAGAGCAATTACAGGATAGCTTTTTAATTCTGGCTTATGATGGAACATCACCCAGACGATAAACGGAACAATGGCCACGTAAATAGCAGTCAAAAATGCATTGTTGGCAGGGGTAGTGTACTTCAACCCAATTGTTTGGATCTGATAGCCAGCAAAATTTAGTAACCCAGCCACGAGACCAATGCGAAAATCGATTCGATTCATTTTGTTAATTGTTTGATGAAAAAATAAATAAGCGAGTGCTGCAAAAATTAAGCCCCGGATTGCGTTTATTAATCCCGCAGGCATTTGAGCATTAGTTGCCTGTTTAACCACCAGATAGCTAATACCCCAAATGATAGCGGTAGCTAACAATAATAAGTTGGCTTGCAGTTTAGATAATTTCATGTGCGTCCTCCCTGATAAACATACCAACTCACTATACCATGTAGTTGCGATAAATGCCCATCAAAAAAGCCAAGTTCATCAGTTGATAGACTTGGCTTGAATTAAAAAATAAAATTTAGGCGCCAGTTTTAACATAGGTGCCATTAACAAAACCGCGGTGATTGACTTCATACCAAACAACACCATCACTATTAGTAGCAGTTCCAGTTAACGAAATAGTGGTATCGTGTTCCAATTCATTCACGATCTTTCCGTATGGTCGGTCATATACCTGAATCATTTTATGGGGAATGTAATCAATTCGTCCTTGCATATTATCCAATGGTTTGACAACTAATTCTTCCTCATCATCTGATTTTGGTAACCGACCTTCATATGGATTCTTTGAAATTGACATTTGGTGGTATTCGACCCATTGATCGGGACCCACCTCATACCAAAATTTTCCATTAGATGTTGCAACCCGCTTGAATGCACGCAGAACCATGCCAGCTGGATAAGTCGTATGCCGAGGTAAACCGTTGACCATATCGTATACTTCAGTTGCTGCGCTTAGTTTTAAAAACATGTCGTGGACTTCTTCTACTTCAGCCCAGTCCTTGCGCCGGTAGTACATTCGAATTGTATGTGGTTCTTCATCGAAGGTACCAGTATAGTCAGCGTCGGCGTTGACAAATTTGAAGTTATCAAATTGAACTTGTTTGGCAGTATAATGCTGACCAATTAAGCCACGTAATAATTGTGGCAGTTGAATATTTGCTTTTGTGTCGATGTCAATGTAATAGACCCACACGGGGACACCGGTTTTAAAGGATTCCGTCAATTTATATCACTCCAAGATTGAAATCTGTTTCTACTCATTATAACGCTTTAATCACGCATCGTCATTCATGAGCCTGTTTGAATATTTATATTTCACAAAACTTAAGTTAAACGGTATACTGTCCATATTAAAATATTGTTAATAGAAGTAAATAGTTGGCATGATTTGCTTCAACCGGCATGACTAAAACGGAGGCGTCTTTCATGCGACAACGTTCAACGTATCGATTAAGTATTTTAGCTATTCTGACAGCAGTGATCATATTGCAAGATTTCATTCCGATGTTGGGTAATATTCCAATTGGGCCGTTAAGTTTAACTACATTGCATGTGACGGTTATTATTGCAGCGATTGTGTTAGGACCAGTTGATGGTGCCATTGTAGGTGGTGTTTGGGGCGTAATTACTTGGATCAGGGCCTTCACGTTTCCAAGCAGTGCGCTGGCGCCATTGGTATTTGTTAATCCACTAGTGTCAGTAGTACCACGAATTTTTATTGGTTTGTTGGCCGGGTGGACATTTATGTTGCTGACAAAATGGATGCATTCAAAAGCTGCTCCAATGGTGATTGCGTCAATTATTGGAGCGTTGACTAACACAGTATTAGTACTGGGAGCAATATACCTGTTTTATCACACACCAGCTGTTGCCAAGGCATATGGGGTGAATGTAGGCAATTTGGA
>NZ_AWTT01000018.1 GCF_000876205.1 Paucilactobacillus wasatchensis
CCAGAATCTTAAAGGGCACATGATCCATTTACGAATCATGTGCCCTTAATTTAATTAACTAAACTATTAAACGTTTGCTGAACCCTTGTAAACAGAACCAGTCCGCGCATCAACAGTGATTAATTGCCCATTACCAATCTTAGTGGTAGCTCCCTCAGCAGCTACAATCACTGGAATTCCCATTGAAATTCCAACAACAGCGGCATGAGAAGTTAAACCACCAGTTTCAACAACCACGGCAGCTGCTTTTTCGATTGCTGGTAAAAAATCTTTGTCAGTTGACTTAGCAACTAAAATACTGCCTTCAGTAACTTTTGTCACTGCATCGTTAGCTGAATCAACCACAACTGCGTTACCAACAGCAGATTGGTCACCAACTCCTTGACCTTGAACTAGCTTTGAGCCAATTAATTGAACTCGCATCAAGTTAGTTGTCCCACGTTCGCCAACTGGAACGCCAGCTGTAATAATGATTTGTTCGCCTTCCTTAGCAAAACCAAGTTCAACTGCTTTTTGAGCAGCCAAGTCGAACATGTCATCAGTATTAGCAGGTTTGTCAACGATATATGGTTGTACCGCCCAGTTAACCATCAAGCCACGCTGTGTCCGTTCGTCAAATGTCAACGCCAAAATATCAGCATTTGGACGGTACTTAGAAATCATCTTGGCTGTATAGCCTGAATTAGTAGCAGCAATAATTGTGTGGATACCCAATTCACGAGCAGTCCGTGCAACGGCTGAACCAATTGATTCAGTAACATCAGCCTTGTCAAAGTCAAAGGTTTCAGTTCCAAATTCATCCAAAGCATTTTCAGCTTTGATATCAATGCGGTTCATTGTTGCAACGGATTCAACTGGATAGTCACCATTAGCACTTTCACCGGAAAGCATGGTTGCATCAGTACCATCAAAGACAGCATTGGCAACGTCAGAAGCTTCGGCCCGAGTTGGACGAGGATTTTCTTGCATTGAATCAAGCATTTGAGTCGCAGTAATAACTGGTTTACCTAATAAGTTACACTTGCGAATCAATGTCTTTTGAACCAACGGAACATTTTCTGCTGGAATTTCAACACCCATGTCACCACGAGCAACCATCAAACCATCAGAAACCTTGATAATTTCGTCAAAGTTATCAATTCCTTCTTGTGATTCGATCTTAGGGAAGATTTGGACATGTTCCATATGTTTTTCTTCAAGCAATGCTCGAATATCCATTACATCTTGTGGCTTCCGAACAAATGAAGCAGCAATGAAGTTGATTTCATGATCCAAACCAAAACGAATATCACTTGCATCTTTTTCAGTAATACCAGGCAAGTTAATTGAAACACCAGGAGCGTTAACACCTTTACGTGAACCTAACACACCATGGTTTTGAACGGTACATACTAATTCTTTATTAGCATCATCCTTGTCATCAATTAACATGTCAAGCAGACCATCATCAAATAAAACATGACCGCCCTTGTCAACGTCATCAAATAAACCAGGGTAAGTGACAGCAATCTTGTCATGAGTACCCTCAAGTGAATCGTCCATTGAGATACGAACCTTATCGCCAATATTAAATTCGATTTTACCTTCTTTTTCAACAGTTGTCCGAATTTCGGCACCCTTAGTATCTAACATGATACCAACTGTTTTGCCGGTAATTTCTTCCGCCTTATGCACATTTGTGATTCGGCCTAGGTGTTCTTCATGATCACCATGGGAAAAGTTAAAGCGAAAAATGTTTGCACCTGCATTAATCAACTTAACAATTGTATCAACATCAGTACTAGCGGGACCAAGTGTACTAACGATCTTGGTTTTTTTCATAAATAATATCTCTCCTTTGAGTATGTTCGAGCCAATAAATTACAGCCCATTTGTACAGAATTTATGATATCACTTTTTGAAATTTCTGTCTGCTATTTCAATCATTTTTATTGATGAAAGCGGCTTCATACCGGCTTTTTTGTTGTGCATCACTCTAACCATACCCAATTAGTTTTTATTATTTATAATTACCAATCAATAATCTGAATAAATATGTTTAACTTACGTAAAAAGAGTGAGAAATAAGGCGTTTAGATTTCGCGCATAGCGTAGCTAAGCGGAAAAATCTGCCTTATTTCTCACGTTTCAAAATCAATTCTCAGCTATTAAGCACCACTTAATCTAAAATACTAAAGCCAAGCGAAGAAATATCCTTATCAAAGCCCGTAACAGTATCAATCGAAACTTGCTGAGCGCTCTTACCAACCTTACCTAATTTAGCCAGGATCGTTGGTGGGACAGTAATAATATCAACTCCCATTTCCTGAGCTTGATAGACATTAATAACTTCGCGCGTGGATGCCCACAATAATTTAGCGGCTGGATGTAGCTTAGTTAATTCAACGCTATCTCTAACAAATTGATCGGTATTTTGACCAGTATCATTAACGCGCCCAACAAAAATTGAAACCAACGCTGGCACTTGATCATCAACATTTTCAAGAGTCTCTTTCACTTGCGCTAAAGTCGCAATTGCAGTGATATTAACTTTGATACCCGCATGTGATAATTCATTAATCAGTTTTGCATTGCTGTTGCCATTGGCTAAAATAATTGGAATTTTAACAAAGACATTGTCGCCTAAAGAAGAGATTGCAGCAGCTTCTTTTTTCATTGTTTCATTATCATGACCAAAAACTTCAAAGGAAATACTATAATCAGGAAATTCACTCACTACTTGTTTAGCAAATTCCATATAATTAGTGATTCCCGCTTTTTTCATTAGCGATGGGTTAGTGGTAAATCCTGTGACATAGTCGTTTTTAGCCACCTCACGCATATCTTCAATTACTGCTCCATCAGAGTAAACTTCAATGTCAAATTTTGGTTGCATTAATACTCAATCCCTTCTAATTTATGATAATTTTTGTAGTACTACATTTGTGGCTCCCAGCAACTGCTCCAATCGTGCTTTGACAGCTGCATCATCTGGTAACCACAAATCTTTTGGTTGCATGAACTTTCGGTCACTGGCCGCATAAAATAAAATCACTGGAATATTTCCTGCTCGAGTCGTTAAAATCGTTTTTAATTCATTTTCAACCGTGCTGGTTTGATGTGCTTGATCAATCCGCAACACCCACCGTAACTGTGATTTGGTCGACCTATTTTGTGCTACCGCCTGCTTAGCTTCGACAATCTGGTTAGCAATTATTTGGAGTCCTCGATTTATTTCAGTCTTTCCCGTCACTAACAGAATCTGATTATCTTCGAGTAGTTCTCCCACTTGTTTGTATAATTTTGGGAAAACGGTTACGTCAATTGAACCTGTTTGATCACTGCCAGAAACAAATGCCATCTGTTCGCCTCTTTTAGTTCGAATAACCTTAATGTGGCTGACAAATAATAAAATCGACACATTCATTTTTTCTTGCAACTGGGCGATCGTTGTCAGTTTCACTTGCGGTAACCGTTTGACGTACTGAGTAACCGGGTGACCTGATAAATACGCGCCTAAATATTGTTCTTCTAACATTAATCGTTTGGTTAAAGAAAATTCTGATTTACCATCAATTGATGGTTTTAACTCCTCAAATAAGCTAAGACTTTCCCCTGTTAACTCAACACTATCTAGCAATTTTGGTAAAGCGTCGATCAACTCGGCTCGATTGTAACCCAAGCCATCAAACGCACCACTGTAAATCAATGGACTAATTAAATCAGCTTTGCGCCACCGACTATCCATTCGTTGGATAAATGTCAATAAATCCACAAACGAACCTTGTGCTTGCCTATTTTTCACAATCGCAGTAATGAAATCACGGCGCATCCCCTTAATGCTGGCCAGCCCAAATAATATTTGGTTTTCATTAAATGTGAACGTCCCCATACTCTTATTGATATTAGGTCCAGCAACCTTTACCTGATTGTGACTTGCTTCGCCAAGGTATAACTTTGTCTTATCCGGATTATTCATCACAGAATTTAACAGTGCTACAAAAAATGCCCCAGCAAAATGGGTCTTCAGGTACCCCATTTGAAATGCCATTTTTGAGTAAGCTACGGCATGCGACCGGTTAAAGCCGTAATTTGCAAATTGATCAATATAATCGAAAACTTGATTTGCAACCTTATTAGCATAACCACGCTTTTTAGCCCCCGCCAAAAACTTGGTCCGCATATTGTCCATGGTTGCCCGCTTTTTCTTACTCATTGCTCGTCGCAACAAGTCGGCCTCACCCATTGAAAAACCAGCCATTTGTGACGCCACCTGCATCACTTGTTCTTGGTATACCAAGATCCCATAGGTGGGACCTAAAATTGGTTGTAGTGATTCATCAGGGTAAGTAACTTTCTCAGTCCCTTTTTTTCGAGCAATAAAATGATCAATATTTTCCATTGGACCTGGCCGATACAACGCATTAACGGCAACAATTAGTTCAAAATTGTCTGGATGAAGTTGCACCAACACGTTTTTTATCCCCGTCGATTCAAATTGAAATACTCCATTGGTATCACCTTGTTGAAACAAGTTTAACGCTGCAGGATCACTCAAACTAATATTATCCAACGTAAAATCAGGCTGTGTTTTCCTAATTGACGTTAGTGTCTCAGCCATGATCGTCAAATTGCGCAGTCCTAAGAAATCCATCTTAAGCAGACCTAATGCTTCAACTGTATCCTTAGGAAATTGTGTCATTAACAGTCCTTCACTACCATCTTGTAGCGGCACTAATTCAGTTAGTGGTTGATCTGATAAAACAATCCCAGCAGCATGTGTTGAGTAATGGCGCGGTAATCCCTCAAGCGACAGTGCAATCTGAAATAATAACTGATTTAATTGATTATCTGAAATTAAATTTTGCAACCGTTGCGAATCCTGGTAAGCCTGGTGAAGTGAAATATGCAACTGGTTAGGAATAGCTGCACTCCAGGATGCTGCTTCAAATTGTGATAATCCAAAAGTACGGCCGACATCACGGATTACTTGTTTAGCTGCCAACGTCCCAAACGTAATAATTTGTGCGACATGTTCGTGCCCATATTGCTCGTGGACATACTGTAGAACTTCTTCGCGGCGATCATCAGGTAAATCCAAATCAATATCTGGCATTTGGGCTCTTTCTTGATTCAAAAATCGCTCAAATAATAAGTGATATTGTAATGGGTCAACCTCGGTAATTGCTAACGCATAAGCAACAAGCGACCCTGCGGCAGACCCTCGTCCTGGGCCAGTAGTAATCTTTTGTTCGTGGGCATAGCGCATCACATCCCACACGATCAGAAAATAATCATCAAAACCCATTTTGTGAATCACACCTAATTCGTGGCCCAATCTTTTTTGATAATCCTCGCTAGTTACATTAGGTGCCAACGGTCGCCGTTGTAATCCTTTAACACAAAGTTGTTGCAAATATTGAGCTGATGTTAAATTTTGGTTGTTTGTAAAATGTGGTAATACTGGCATTTGAAACGCAAAGTCAACCTGACACTGTTCACTAACCCACTGTGTCTTATACACAGCTTGTGTTAGATGTAATGAGTCATACATTTGGATAACATCAGCCATGGGTTTGAGCCAATGAGTCCCCACTTCATCAGCTAGTGCCGCTGGGTGATTAAATTTATCTCCTCGATCGATTGCTCGGAGTACCTCTACTGCAAAATGATCCTGCGCATTTAGATAACCAACACGATTCAGTGCCACTAATGCAATCGATTGTTGCGTGCTAATTTGCTGCAATGATTGCCGTAAAACAACGTCACTTTGGTCACTGATCCCAATTAATAGACTAGCAACATCGACATTTGCCTGCCACTGATCTAATAATTCGCCCACAAAATCAGTTTGACCGGCCTGTACAAAACTATAAAATTCACCATCAGGAGGCAAAATAACAAATAAGTGATGCAGAAACGATTTGATGTCCGCAAACGTTAAAGCATCTTTTGTCATCGTTTGATGCAACGTCGATAATGTCATTAAATTATGGTAGCCAGTCTGATCCTTCGCTAACAAGACCACCGGTTTAGCCGCGGCTGTTGCCGCCATAGTCTGCACATGTAAAGTTAACCCAATGATTGGATGAATTCCTGCCCGTTTGGCCGCATTATAAAAATCAACAACACCATATAACACGTTCTCATCAGTTAGTGCTAAGGACTGGTAACCTCGGTCTTTGGCCGTTTTAACTAACTGTTCAATTTTATTGGTACTTTTAAGTAAACTAAAGCTACTCAATACCTGCAAGGGTACAAAATTCATTGCCAATCATCCTCTCACAATAATTATACCAAAAGTCACCCCCATTTCTAACTAATACCATTTACATCAGGTATACCAATTTTTTTGTTTTGTTATAACATTTTCTATATTGAAGATTTTTCTTCGCTTTGTCAAGGGTTTTAGTTCTTTTTAAAGCTCATTTAGTAGCTTTAAAAAGAATCTATACCAATTTATCTTTTTTTACAATAAAATATTGTTACAGTTTCCTCTGGTTTTGTGCTAAAATTATAGATGTTAAACGTGAGGTGAGAGAAATGCGATTTTTCGTACAAAACTTAGTTGTAATTTTCTGGGCATTTTTGCTTGGCGAAGTGCTCGGTTATATTGGTGGTCAATTGGAAGTACTCAGTGTTAATCCTCTTGAAATGGGAATTGTTGCTGCAATAACTGCTGTCATTGGCGTTAACGCAATCAATGCTCTTAGTAAACCAGTAAAATAAAACTAATCAAATTAAAAGACAGGTTCGAGTTCAATTGAATTCGGACCTGTCTTTTTTTAATTACTTAGCCGCAACATTTAATTTGTTAATTTGTAATAAAACAGCCACTGCCTGTTCCATCACTTGCAACGATACAAACTCATACCGTGAATGCATATTCTCGCCACCAGCAAACAGGTTCGGCGTTGGTAAACCTAAAAATGAAATTTTAGAACCATCGGTACCGCCGCGAACTGGATAAATTATCGGTTCAATATTCAGTTTCGTCATTGCTTGTTTGGCTAGGTTAACGACCTCCATGTGGTCTTCAAGCAGTTCACGCATATTATAATACTGATCGACCAGCCGCATGTTAATTCGCTGTTGTCCCAAAGCAGTATTCATCTTGGTAACAAGCTGTTCCATTGTACGCTTACGAGCTTCAAATTGCTGCCGATCATGATCTCTAATAATATAACTCATGGTGGCATGATCGGGCGTACCTGAAAGTTGATCCAAATGATAAAAACCTTCGCGCCCGTCTGTTAGCTCTGGCCGATCATGCTGTGGCAATTTATTATGTAGATCGATTGCCACTTGTAATGCATTCACCATCACACCCTTGGCGGTAGCAGTATGGACTTCTTTTCCCTGAATCGAAATATCTGCCTGTGCAGCGTTAAACGTTTCATATTCTAACTCTCCTAGCGGACCCCCATCAACCGTGTATGCAAAATCAGCATTAAAGTCTGCAACATCAAAATGATCAGCACCTGTACCGATCTCTTCATCTGGACCAAGACCAATTTGAATCGTCCCATGCTTAATCTCAGGATGCTCCAGTAAATATTCCGCCATCGTAATGATTTCAGCTACTCCTGCCTTATCATCTGCCCCAAGAAGCGTGGTTCCATCTGTTGTCACCAAAGTTTGTCCAGCATAATTTTTGAGTGCTGGGAATTCACTGCTAGTCAACACAAACTGACCATCGTCATCAAGCTGGATGTCACTGTGCCCATCATAATTGCTCACGATTTGTGGTAAAACATTGTGCGCATTGAAATCAGCTGTATCAATGTGCGCGATGAAACCGATTGTCGGTACTTTAGTTGTAACATTGCTAGGAATTGTTGCTAGCACATAACTATTTTGCGGATGAATTCTTATATTGCTCAAACCAATTTCTGTCAGCTCTGCAACTAATTGATTGGCAAACACCGTTTCTAATTCACTAGATGGAATGGTGTCCGAATTGGGATCTGACCTAGTTTCTGCTTTAACATAGCGCAAAAATCGTGGCATCAAATTGTCAAATTTGCTCATCTTTTTGCCCCCTGAATAAATGTGACTGGATCAGTATTTAGCTGCGATGCAATCACTTTAATGTCCCAATCATTTTCGTGCGCCCAATTGATAAACATTGCTTGTAATTTTTCTTTGCAGACACACTCAATGTGATGGCCTGGGTCAACAACCGTCAATCCTTGGGCAATCATATCGTGACCGACATGATATGAAACATCCCCAGTCACATACGCATCAGCACCCTGGTTGACTGCTTGCCGATAAAATTGACCGCCAGAACCACCTAACACCGCCACTGTCTTAATTAATCGTTCATGTAATGGTTTAATCAATCTTAATCCTGTTAAATTGAATACTTGACAACAATATTCGGCAAAATTAGAAACTGGTATTTCCTGGGCTAAAGTACCGACTCTTCCCATGCCATAATGCTGGCCGGTAAGTGGGTCTGTCCCACCAGCTAATAACGGTTTGGTGTCGTGCAGGTCTAACTGCTCCGCTAGCCAATCGTTCATACCACCATTTACGTTATCCAGATTTGTGTGCGCTCCATAAACCACAATATTATGCCGTAATAATGCCGCATACATTTCGTTTTGTGGATCACTTAAATCTAGATTATGAGCCGCATGAAACATCATAGGATGATGAGCAAAAATGAAGTCAACTTGTTGTTCAATGGCTTCTTCAACTACTTCAGGACGAACATCTAACGTGGTCATCACTGTCTTGACTTCACGATTGGCATTACCCAACTGGAGTCCAACTGGATCCCCTGGTTCTGCAATTTTTGGTGATGCAAATTGTTCAAATCGGTCAATTAATGTTTGCGCAATCATCTTAACACCTTCTCAATTGAATTAATTTTTTGTTCAAACGCTGCAATTCGTTTTACCGGTAATTGTTTTGCCTGTTTCATTTGTACTACGGCCTGCTCTAGATGTTGTTTTTCTTGTTGCCACTTTTCCATAAAAATAGGCGTCCTATTTTGTAACAATATTGGTCCATACTGCAGCTCCTGTTCAGAGTACGTTACTGGTTGACTACTTGGTTGAACCACCATAATTTCATAAATCTGTTGGTCTTCGCTTAATATTTTTTCAGCAATAATTTGATACTGGTGTTCCATCAACCAACGCCGCAAGCCATCTTCACCGACATTGGGTTGAAGAATCAATGTTTTAACACCACTTAGTTTTGCTTGCCCTTGATCTAAAATTTCAGTAATTAACGTACCGCCCATTCCAGCAATCGTGATAGTATCAATTCGATCTGTTAACTCAATTGCAGCCAAGCCATCAGCAAGTCGTGGTTCAATAATATTAGTAAGTTTCCTCGCTTTAATTTCATGACTTGCATTTTGAAATGGTCCCTTTGCTACTTCCCCTGCAATTGCCTTTTCAATTTGACCATTGAGTGCTAAATGAACAGGTAAATATGCATGGTCCGAACCAATATCAGCCAACCGCGCTTTTTGCGGCACAAAATTAGCTACTAGCTGCAACCGTTTTGACAACTGAACTGCGTCCATTTTTTTACTTCCTCTCATTTTAAATGCTCGTCTTAGTATATAGCAAAATTAAGCCCAATGAAATTCAAAGTATCGTCTTCTTGCAATTTTATGTATCATGAGTAAACAGTATATCGCTTTATTAATTGATTGGAGAATTCCACATGAAACCACCACGGCCTAAATTGAGCATAATTTTACTACTAGGAACATTGAGTGCATTTGGTCCACTCTCATTAGACATGTACCTACCTGGGTTGCCTGTGATTCAGCACTCATTGAACACCAGTGCTTCATTGGTACAACTTAGCATCAGCACTTGTTTGATCGGATTAGCTGTAGGTCAGCTGTTTGTTGGGCCAATTAGTGATCACATTGGTAGAAAGCCACCCTTACTGGTCGGATTGGTTTTATTTACATTGACTTCGCTTGCACTAGGCTGGATTGATAATATTTGGTGGTTCCTATCAATTCGCTTTATCCAAGGTCTGGCTGGATCAGCTGGTCAAGTGTTGTCGCGTGCGATCGCTAAAGACATGTTTACTGGCAAACAACTGACCAAATTTTATGCGACATTAATGGCAATCAATGGCATCTTCCCTGTAATTGCACCAATTGCAGGCGCAGCTGTTCTTGCAATTGCTCCATGGCAAGCTATTTTTATGCTACTAGCTGTTATCGGCGCCCTTTTAATCGTAGGCTCGCTTTTTGTCTTGCCTGAAACTAAGGTAGCTATGTCAAGTCAAAACCTGGCACAACGCCATCCTAGTATCTTTAAGAGCCGGTCATTTTGGCAGCCTACCGTTGTGTTAAGTTTTGCCAGTGGTGTGTTATTCAGTTATATCGCCGGCTCATCCTTCATTTTTCAGCAAGTCTTTCACTTTTCAACGCAAACATTCAGTCTATTATACGCAGTTAATGGCCTCGGAATTGCATTAATGAGCTCGCTTGCAGGGCGCTTAATTAATTACTTTACTAATACTATCATTTTGCGTGGTGCCCTCCTAATCCCGCTCATATCAATCACCATGTTAGTAATTAACTCACTTACCATTAACTCAACATGGCTATTTGTTGGGGGGATTTTCATCGTCATCGCCACATTTGGTGTAACTTCTACGATCGCGACCGCTCAAGCAATGCAAACATCTGCTACGAATGCAGGTCTGGCATCAGCAATCATCGGTCTGAGCTCAAATGCTGTCGGCTCAATCAGCTCGCCAATTGTGGGCTTATTTGGTACTGTCAGTGCATTACCCATGATTATCGTCATTGGGGTGTTTCAGTTGCTAGGCGTAGTCAGTTTTTATCTGTTGAAACCAAAAAAAGAATTGTAGTCGCACAATGCGATACAATTCTTTTTGAGTAAATTAAATTAAAATTTAGTTCTACCGGCCACTTATTCCAAAAAGTCTTTTAACTGTTTTGAACGTGATGGGTGGCGCAATTTACGTAGTGCTTTGGCTTCGATTTGTCGAATTCGTTCACGAGTGACACCAAACACTTTGCCGACTTCTTCCAGTGTCCGTGTCCGCCCGTCATCCAAACCAAATCGTAACCGTAAAACATTTTCTTCTCGATCAGTTAAAGTATCGAGCACGTTTTCTAACTGTTCTTTCAATAATTCATACGCTGCATGATCAGCAGGGCTAGTGGCATCTTGGTCCTCAATGAAATCACCTAAATGCGAATCATCCTCTTCACCAATCGGTGTTTCCAATGAAACTGGCTCCTGTGCAATCTTAAGAATCTCACGAACTTTTTCAGTTGGCATGTCCATTTCAGCCCCGATTTCTTCAGGGGTCGGTTCACGTCCCAAATCTTGCAGTAATTGTCGTTGAATCCGGATCAATTTGTTGATCGTTTCCACCATATGCACCGGAATTCGAATTGTCCGGGCTTGATCAGCAATGGCGCGAGTGATTGCTTGACGAATCCACCAAGTAGCATAAGTTGAGAATTTGAATCCTTTGCGGTAGTCAAATTTCTCCACGGCTTTCATAAGACCCATGTTACCTTCTTGAATCAAGTCCAAAAATTGCATTCCACGACCAACGTACCGTTTAGCAATCGAAACTACTAACCGTAAATTGGCTTCAGCTAGTTCTTGTTTAGCGCTGTCATCACCTTGTTCAATTCGTAGCGCTAATTGAACTTCTTCTTCAGCCTTTAATAAATTAACTCGTCCGATTTCCTTTAAGTACATTCGCACTGGATCATTAATCTTTACACCAGCTGGAGCGGAGGTATCACTAAGTGCTTTTTTTGAAACTTTTTCGGCGACCTTTAGTGCTCGTGGATCCGGATCACCATTGTCATCAACAACGCTAATGCCAGCATCCTCCACGTTTTGAATTAAATTGTCCATTCCATCGGCTTCTAACCCAAATGGAGTTGCAATTTTATCGGTTAACTCGTCGTATTTGATTTCTTTTTCTTTTTTAAAGTCTCGAATTAATTTACCGACAGCGGCATCGTATTTCTTTGGATCAAAATCTTCCAAATTTGAAATAACTAATTCTTTTGCTTTACTCTTCTTGCTACTTTTTGCCATATTTAAAATCCCTCCGCATTATAGTTGCTGTTGTTGTTTTAATAAATCCATCAATTCAATCGTCAACTGTTGCTCTAAATCCCGATTTTTCAAATGAGTAGCCTCATGCAATTGCGCCCGTTTTGTCTTAATTTGTTGCTGTAACGGTGTTTGTTGCATGATTATTTTTAAATAATCATTGATTGCGTTCATGTTCATATCATCATTCGCTTGACTCAGTTCAATATCAACTAATAATCGCTGCAACTGCTCATCATCAATATAATCAATAAATTCAGCCGATGAGTAACTGGCATGCGTGTCAAAATAGCTAGCTGCTAATAAGTACAACGTTTGGTACTGTTCATGAATGAAATTGAAATTATCAACCGCTTGGACGTGTAACCAAACATCATGATCATGCAGCATTTGCCGAAGCAACATGCGTTCTGCTAAATTAATTCGATCCACTGTCTGCGTTTGTTGTTGTTGATACACTGGTGTCTGTTCACGATGATCATTTTGCACAGTGATTTGTTGCCGGGTTTGCTTAGTCGCAGTTTGGCGAATAATTTGCTGCATTTGGGCCTGCAAGCTTTCTTTATCCAACTGAAATTCATTCACCAACTGATTTAAATAAACATCCTGTTCAAGTGGCGTCTTAACCTGAGCGATTACTTTCAAAGCACTATTGAGATAGTTTAACTGATCGGCCTCATTGTTCAAATTCAAGTCTTGTCGCAAAAAATGCAACGTAAACGCGACCGGTGTTTCTGCCGCATCAACTAACATTTGCTTAAATGACGGTGCCCCGTTTTGCTGCAGATATTCGTCTGGATCAACCCCCGCTGGCATTGCAATCACACCTAACTGCAGCCGATTGCTTTGGGTAGCAATTAGATCCAACGCGCGCCTAATTGCATTTTGACCAGCTGCATCACCATCGTAGCAAACATCTAGTTGCGAGGTGACTCGTTCAATCATGTTGACCTGCTCTTCAGTTAAACTCGTACCCATCGAAGCAATTCCATTGGTAACCCCCGCCCGATAGGCAGCAATTACATCCATAAATCCTTCAAATAAAATCATCTTCTGCTCTTTACGGGCACTCTTACGGGCAACGTCAAAGTTAAATAGTACTCGACGCTTATTAAAGATCTCGGTTTCAGGACTATTGAGGTACTTGGGCATTTCTGTATTCTCAGTCGATAGTAACCGGCCAGAAAAAGCAATAATTTTTCCTTGAGGGTTCTTAATTGGAAACATCACCCGGTCAAAAAAACGATCTCGCAGTTTCCCCTCTTGATCCTCAATAAATAGACCCGACTGTCGCAACCTTTGATAATCAATTCCTTTTTCTTTAAAAAAAGGACTAAGTAATCGCTGCTGTGGGGCAAAGCCAATATTGAATTGAGAAATAATGTCACTACTTAAGCCTCGCTGCTGCAAGTAATTCAATGCCTGTTTACCCGCTTGAGTATTGACTAAAATGTGATGATACAGTTTAGCTGCCTGTTCGTGCAACTCAATTAGCTTGTTGGCCGTTGAATTTTGATTGCTATTTTCCTGCACTTCTTGGTACTCAGTTGGCAAGGTGATGTTAGCATCTTCAGCCACCTTAATGACAGCCTGTGGAAACGAAATATTTTCGATTTCCATAATAAATTTAAAAACATTGCCACCACGGCCACAACTGAAGCAATGAAAAATCTGTTTACCTTCATTAACTGAAAATGAACCTGTTTTTTCTTCATGAAAGGGACAAAGACCAAACAAGTTTTTACCCGACTTTTTTAGTTGAACATACTGGCCAATTACGTCAGCAATATTTACCCCACTTCTGACTTGATCGATTACTTCTTCAGGAATCATGGTTGCCATCAAAAAACCCCATTTCGATTCGCCATTAGCTACGAAAAGCCGCTTCCAACATGGAATGCGACCTTCTCCTCACAGTTATTCATAATACATGTTAACACAAACAGAAATTTTGTCAATAATATTGTTCTTTAAATTACATTTTTGTCAAGCGTTACTATTTAACCACTAAATCATCTAAATTACCAATAATAAAGATTAACCGAGCTAAAATACTTAACTGTTTCAATCGGTTATCTCGAATTGCTTCGTTTTTATCCATAATCATATTCTCATCAAAGTAATTTTCGATCAACGAACGAAGTGCAGTCAACTGCTCAAAGCTAGCCGCAATTGTTTGATGTGGCACCGCCGCCTGAATTTTAGCAACTGCATCAAAAAGTTGTTGTTCTGATGGATGTTCAAACAGCGTTGAATCAATAGTTAGTTCAGCTGAATCAAACTCACCTTTTTTAGCAATGCGAAGAACTCGTGTTAAGGCCTCGATTGAATCCTTGAAGTGCGCATCATCTTTATGGTCACTGAGCACATTTGCAGCTGCCAAAATATTAGCAATATCCGTCTGTGAGCCTGCCACAACAGCGTCCACAATATCATGCGAAACATTTTGATTAGCAAACCACTGCTTAATCCGATCTTGAACAAATGCACGGACTTCACCGGCATGGGCAGCTAAATCAAAAGATGGCAAGATGTCAGCTTGTTTGAGTGCTGCAATGAATTCTGGTTCCATTTTTAGTAGCGGCAAATGCCAATCGCGCACAGCAATAATTCTCACAATACCAAACGCTTGCCGGCGTAATGCATACGGATCGTTGGAACCACTTGGAATCAAGTCAACTGCAAAGAAACTAATAATGCTATCTAACTTGTCTGCAATTGCTAGTACAGCGCCAACTGTCGTGGTTGGCAAATCACCTTCAGCAGAAATTGGCAAATAGTGTTCACGAACAGCTGTAGCAACGTCTTCTTTTTCACCCTGTAAGAGCGCGTATTTTTCGCCCATCACACCTTGTAACTCCGCAAATTCACCCACCATCCCCGTGGTTAAATCAAATTTATAGATGTGACTAGCACGATCCAAATCAGCCAATAATTGCTCAGACAGATTTAATTTTTTACCGATGACATTAGCTAGTACACTAGCTCGTTGCATTTTGTCATACATTGAACTGATCTTATCGTGAAAACTAACATTCTTAAGTTTATTAACATACTGGTCAATTGTATATTGCTGGTCTTCTTGATAGAAGAACTGAGCATCTTCCAGTCTGGCAGTTAATACGCGTTCATTGCCTCGCACCACGTTATCAATATGGTCTGTGTTACCGTTACGAACAGAAATAAAATCAGGCAATAATTTTCCTGTTTGATCACGGGCATAAAAGAAACGTTGGTGGTCTTTCATCGAAGTAATCAAGACTTCATCCGGTAAATCAAGGTACTTTTCATCAAACTGGCCCGCAAATGCGGTTGGCCATTCAACGAGGTTATTAACTTCTTCCAATAGATCTGGATCTAATGCAATTTGCCAACGGTTGTCGGCCGCAATTGTTTCAATTTGTTGCTGAATTAATTGTTTGCGTTTGTCCTGATTAGCGATCACAAACTCCCGTTGAAGTGTTACTTCGTAATCGTCAGCTTGCTTTAGGGTAACGTTGCCGCCCAAGAACCGGTGGCCATTGGTAACATTCCCAGTTGTGATATTCAAAATTGAAAAAGGAATCACCTGGTCATCCAGCAGTGCAACTAGCCATTTAATTGGACGCACAAACTCAAACTTATGAGTTGACCACTTCATCATTGTCGGAAAATTCATTGCCATAATGACTTCTTTAAGGCCAGTCAAAACTTCAGTAACGGGTTTGCCTGTGACATGTTTATCGATATACACATATTCTGTTCCCTTAAGTTCTTTAAATGTAATATCATCTACACTTGCACCTTGGCCTTTAGAAAAACCAATGGCCGCCTTAGTCCAATTACCGTCTGCATCTTGTGCTATCTTTTTAGCAGGACCTTTAACTTCGGTGTCAATATCTGGTTGCTTATCATCCATCCCGTGAATCAATAATGCTAGTCTGCGGGGCGTCGCAAATTGATCCATTTGCTGAAATGAAATGCGTTGGTCAGCCAAATAGTCGCTAACCCGCGCTGCCAATTGTGTGACACTAGGAGTAACCACGTGGGCTGGCATTTCTTCAACACCAATTTCTAATAAAAATGAATGAGTCATTTATTTGGCCTCCTTTTCATCTGCTAATAAGGCTTGACGTTTGGCTTCGTCCTTAATTAATGGGAAGCCTAATTTTTTTCGTTCTGCTACAAATGCTTTAGCTATTGCGCGTGCCATGTTACGAATTCGTGATAAATAACCAGCGCGTTCTGTAACTGAGACAGCTCCCCGCGCATCTAATAAATTGAATGTATGACTACATTTTAGTACATAATCATAAGCTGGATGAACTAGCCCTGCATCAATTAAACGCCTGGCTTCACGCTCATATTCGTCAAAGAAATTTAATAACATCTCTTGATTACTTATTTCAAAACTATACTTCGAATGTTCATATTCCGGTTCTTTAAAAATGTCACCATATAAAACGCCATCCGCCCATTCCAAATCAAACACATTGTTAACATCTTGAATGTATTGGGCTAATCGCTCAAGACCGTATGTAACCTCGGATGTAACCGGGTCAACTTGTAGTCCACCAACCACTTGAAAATACGTAAATTGGGTTACTTCCATTCCATCAAGCCAGACTTCCCAACCAACACCAGCACAGCCCATTGATGGGTTTTCCCAATTATCTTCGACAAACCGGATGTCGTGCTCCAGTGGTTCAATACCTAACTTTTTCAGACTACCTAAGTATAGTTCCTGAATATTGTCAGGGGATGGTTTCATTACTAGCTGAAATTGATGATGTTGGTATAACCGATTGGGATTATTGCCATAGCGTCCGTCCGCTGGTCGGCGTGATGGTTCCACGTATGCGGCATTCCAGGGCTCTGGCCCGATTGCCCGTAGGAAAGTGTAGGGGCTCATTGTACCGGCGCCTTTTTCTGTATCGTATGCTTGCATTAACATACATCCCTGGTCAGCCCAGTATTTCTGAAGTGTCAACACAATGTCTTGAATAGCTAATTTCTTGGTCATAATTTTCTCCTCTCATCGCAAACAAAAAGCCCTGTAAAGACTACAAAATAGTCTCTACAGGGACGAATTAATCGCGGTTCCACCCTGCTTTTTCGCTCACGCGAAACAGCTTCATTACGTACTGTCAACTGATAAAGTGCCTCACAAAACCGTAATGATGGCTTTCACTGACCCATCTCGCTTGCACGATTGCTTTTTCTTTGTCTTCGTTGACTATTCATTTCTCATTAATAATAATCGACTCATTTATCGTTGTCAATATCGTTTGATGATCGTTTGGTTAATTTTTGTGTCCATGAACTCATTTGGTCAATAAATCGTTTGCTCTTTAAATGTAGACCAACCGAATCATCGTAAATTTGATCAAGCACCGCCCGTAAGTGTTGCTTCGTTATTTCATGGACGTTAATCGAATTAAGCTGGGTTAATTTAATCACAGAAAATTGCCGAAGATAGTAAATTGTGCGCTGATCAAGATGTAATCGATGTTCATCCAAAGCAAAGTGATTGCTGCACAATAAACCACCATAACGTTCTGAATAATCAAACGCCAAATCAGTACGGCCGCAAATAACACATCCCTGCCAATGCGGTGCCACACCAAATGCGGTCAACAATTGAACCTCTACAATATTAGCAATTATTGCTTCATCGCTGCCTTCGTCAATTAATCGCAGTGCAGCAGCAATATTATCAAACCAACCACCAAGCGGCTGCTCATCTTGAAATGCGCTGTCAACCAACCCTAAGATATAAGTTGCGTATGCATTTTTAACAATATCTTGGGTAATTGTCTGATATTGTTCCGTGTCAGCGGCGGCATTAATAAAACTAAGGCCTTGCCGATTAAGCACACCAATATAAGTACCATGGGTAAATGGTAAAATGTCAGCAGTCAGCCGAAATCCTCGTTTCTTGGCATTTTTAACTAAAAACATGGTTTTACCAACACGATCAGTCAAAATTTTAACTAGTAAATCACGTTCACGGTAGTCGCGCCGATACATAATAATCCCGTTAAAGCGTTCATTAATCTGTGCCACCGTGTTACCCCCAATTACAACTGGTTATGTTTAATAATCATTCTTGCGATAACCATATGATTTCAGCGTTGATGACTTATCACGCCAATGTTCGACAACTTTCACCCACAATTCAAGATAAACTTTGTCACCCATCAACCGTTCAATATCTTGTCGTGCTAATGAACCAATTTTTTTAAGCATTTGGCCGCCCTTACCAATAATAATGCCCTTTTGGGTTGGCCGTTCTACTACTATAGTCGCAGCTATATGGATTGTTTTTTCATCTTCACGATTAATTTGTTCAATATCAACTGCAACAGAGTGTGGAATCTCGTCTCTGGTTAATTGAAATATTTTTTCGCGAATTAACTCTGCCACCACAAACCGCTCTGGATGATCGCTCACTTGATCTTCTGGATAGTACTGTGGACCAGTTGGTAATTTTTTAACAATTTCTTGCAACATTTCACGAACATTATTACCTTGCAACGCCGACACCGGTAATACCTGTTCCCACTTTAATGAATCCTTGTACTGATCCATCACTGCTAGCAACCGGTCTGGGTGCACTTGATCAATTTTATTAATAATCAAATAGATTGGCTGATGTACCCGTTTCAAGCGTTCAATAATAAAGTTATCACCGGCACCTTTGTTTTCAGTTGCATTGATCACAAATAAAACCGCGTCCACTTCATCAAGGGCTGATAAAGATGAGCGTTCCATAAAATCACCCAGTTTGGTCTGTGGTTTATGAATGCCCGGTGTATCAATGAACACAATTTGAGCTTCATCAGTTGTATAAATTCCCTGAATTTTGTTTCTCGTCGTTTGGGCAACATTACTCATAATAGCAACTTTTTGCCCGATCACTTGGTTTAATAATGTTGATTTACCAACATTAGGGCGCCCGATCAACGCCACGAAACCAGATTTATAATTTGGATTATCCATTTTATCTCTCACAATCTAAAAAGTTTAGGAACAAAAATAATAGCACCAACAATAATCGCAAACAGCGCTGAAATTAATACACTACCAGCGGACACATCCTTCACCCGTTTGGCTAACGGATGATACTGTCCTTTGACAATCAAATCAGTCAACGATTCGGCAACGGTATTCGCAAATTCACTTAAAAAAACAAAAAAAATGGCAAAAATAATCCAGAGCCATTCTTGTTCACTAATTTTAAGCCAAAAACCTGCAGCAACTGCTATCACAGCTGCAGTACCGTGATAGCGCATGTTGCGTTCACGTGAAAAAACATTCCATACGCCGCTCAATGCATGCTGCATTGCCTGGCCGAAATGACGATTTTTTGTTGTCTGTTTATCGTGTGAGTCCATAGTCATCCAAAATTGTCCTTTGCAAGGTAAACATTTCTTTTTCGTCAGCATCAGTCTGATGGTCATAGCCATTTAAATGCAGGAACCCATGCACCACTAGAAAGCCTAATTCGCGCTCATTAGAATGGCCCAAAAACTTGGCCTGTTCAGCAACTTTGTCGATTGAAACAAAGATATCACCAATATTTTCTGGGATAGCAGCCTTCATTTCAGCATCCATAATCATCGGAAAATCATCATCCGCATCGTCTTCAATCGCGAAACTAATTACATCTGTTGCACGGTCAACGCCGCGATACTGCTGATTTAATGCTTGAATTCGATCATTATTAACAAATGTCACAGACATTTCAGTATTTTCTGCTAATTTAATATACTTACCAGCATATTCCAATACATTGGCAACCAAATCATGTTGCTCGGCTGTAAAACCAGCTTTTGTCTGGTCATATATTTCTAAATCCATTCTTTTTCCTACCGTTTTTCATTTTGTTGTTCATACGCGTTGATAATACTTGCCACAACTGGATGACGCACAACATCATCCGCATCAAATGTCACAAACTCAATTCTGCTAACGTGTTGTAAAATTCTTTGAGCATTAACCAGACCGCTGCGGGAACCATGCGGCAAGTCAATTTGTGTGATATCACCATTGACCACCATTTTGGAACCAAAACCAAGCCTAGTTAGAAACATCTTCATTTGTGAATTAGTTGTATTTTGAGCTTCATCTAAAATGACAAATGCATTATCAAGTGTCCGACCACGCATATACGCTAGCGGTGCAATCTCAATGACTTCTCGGTCCATCAATCGCTGGGTATGCTCTGCTCCTAAAATTTGATAGAGTGCATCATAAATTGGACGTAAATAGGGATCAACTTTTTCCTTTAAATCACCAGGCAAAAACCCGAGACTCTCGCCAGCTTCAACAGCGGGACGCGTTAAAATAATTTTCTCAACATCGCCACGTCGAAGCGCAGCCACCGCCATCGTCACAGCCAGAAATGTTTTTCCAGTTCCGGCAGGTCCAATGCCAAAAGTGACATCATTTTCGGTCATTGCCTTAACATACTGCCGTTGCCCGTAGTTTTTTACTCGGATTGCTTTACCCTGACGATCCTTAATCAAGATTTCGTTATAGAGGTCTGCAAAGTAATCCAGCGTCCCTCGTTGTGCCATTTTCATTGCACTCACAACATCTGTACTACTCAGCCGAATACCCGCCGTGATGAGATTGGCCAAATTTTTCAAAATTGCGATAGTCTCGCTAACTGCTTCTGCAGCACCACTAATCTTGAGTTGCTCGCCAAATGGTCGGATAGTGACATGCATGCCCTCTTCAAGAAGCGCCACATACTTGTCTTGCGTTCCCAACAATCCCACTTCAACTTCAGGATTAGAAACACGAAACGTTTGTTCACTTAAATTTGTCGTTTCTTCAGCCAAATAAGAGTCCTCTTTTCAACAATAATATGCCTAAATACTACCATATAACTCGTCACTGCAACAAGGAATCACCACTTTATTGTAATAGTTGTTTAACTGTTTGGTTAACTAATTTACCATCTGCTTGGCCCTTTAGCTTTGGCATCACTGAACTCATTACCTTACCAAAATCGGCCATACTTTGGGCGCCTACTTCACTAACAGTTTCCGTGATAATTTTTTTAACATCTGCTTCTGATAATTGAGCTGGTAAATACTTTTCAACTACTTCTATTTCTGCCTTAGTATCGGCAACTAAATCGTCACGATTGCCCTTTTCAAATTCTCGGACAGAATCTTTTCGTTGTTTAAGCTCACGTGATAACACAGCAACTTCTTCATCATTTGTCAAATCGTGACCCAAGTTAATTTTTTCGTTCATTACTGCAGATTTTAACATCCGCACAACGCTCAAAGTAGACTTATCTTTAGCTTTCATTGCAGTCTTCATGTCTTCATTTAGTGTCTCTAATAAACTCATATTGTTTCCTCCTAAAATTAGCGATAACAAAATAAATGCCCCTGCCCGAATGAAAACTCATCCGATTCAGGAGCATTAACGACTAGAAGCGCTTCTTGTTCTTACGTTTCCGGGCCGCTTCTGATTTCAACTTACGTTTAACACTAGGCTTTTCGTAAAACTCACGTTTACGATATTCCTGCAACGTACCATTTTTTGAAACTGTACGTTTAAAGCGTCGAAGAGCGTCATCAAGAGATTCATTCTTACGAACGACTGTTTTTGCCATATGAATTCCCTCCCTCCGAGCTTAAAGTGTCACGGCAAACTACAGAAATTGACGTAGCTATACTGCTGTAAGTATTATACATAAATTGATTTGTATCGTCAACAATTGTTTTCAAGTTATTGACTCTTTTTATTGCTAAAATAATTAAAACAAGTTGTATACTAAAAGAAAAGTTTCGTTGGAGGTCATCAAATGCACCCATTGCCAATTTTTATTATCTCAGATTCAAGTGGTGAGACCGCAATTACCACGCTACAAACAGCCGTGTCACAATTCCCAGATTTATCTGTTCAAGTAACCCGTTTTCCATTTACAGCCACCAAAAATAAATTAACTAATATTCTGCAACAGGCAAATGAGGTTCACGCCGTTATCTTTCACACATTGGTGCAACGGGCTTTGTCAACTGAACTAATTAATTTTTGTCAAAAACATCAGCTAGTCCAATATGATGGCCTAAATCCAGCAATTGACGCCATTAAACAAAGGATTCACCAAGAACCGTTGCAAACACCTGGTGTTAACCATAGTCTTAATGACACCTATTTTGATCGAATTGCGGCAATTGAATTTGCAGTTACCTATGATGATGGTAAATTACCAGCTGGATTCAAACAGGCCGATCTCGTGCTTGTTGGGGTGTCACGCACTTCAAAAACTCCCTTGTCACTATTTTTAGCTAATCAAAATTTTAAAGTTGCCAACTTACCGCTAGTGCCAAACACTAAAATACCGGACGAGTTATGGCAAGTTGATCCAAAAAAAATCGTCGGCTTAACAAACTCACCAAAAATTTTAGAACAAATTCGCGCCCAGCGAATGATTGCATATGGCATGGACCCCGCCAGTAATTACTCCAATCAAGAAAAAATTCACCAAGAATTAGATTTTGCCAATCAAATTTTTACTAAATTAAATTGCTTGGTGATTAATGTAGCCAACAAATCGATTGAAGAAACTGCCACTCTTATCACCAGTAAGCTTGGTTTAGAACCAGCACCATTTGATTAATATTTATTGAGCATTCACAAGTTTGTCAACAAACTCTGGATCAAATTTTTGTTGTTTGATCATTGCAATTTCAGCCCCATATGGCGCCACTTTGTGTTTATCATCTACTTTGATGTATGGTGTTTCCAATATTTTGGGAACTGTTGTCAACTGTGGATGATGAGCCACATAATTAAGACTATTAAACCCGATGGTGCCCATGCCCAGATTTGCATGACGGTCTTTGTGACTTCCCTGTTCATTTTTAGAATCATTTAAATGTAATACTTTAAGTCGTTTAATCCCGATAACATGGTCAAATTCGTTTAAAACACCATCGAAATCATTTTTGATATCATAACCGGCATCATTTGTATGACAGGTATCAAAGGTGACAGACAATTTATCATTATTAGTAACTCCATCAATAATCGTTGCGATTTGTTCAAAAGTAATCCCAACCTCAGTCCCCTTGCCAGCCATTGTTTCAATTGCAATTTGAGGAACTTGATCTGTCGTGATGACCTCATTCAAGCCTTTAATAATTTGGGTTAAGCCAGCCTCAACTCCTGCTCCCACATGAGCCCCGGGATGCAGCGTGATTTGCTCTGCACCAACCGCAGTGGCTCGCATCACTTCACCACGCAAAAATTCAATACCAAAAGCAAATTTTTCTGCATTAGTTGTATTACCCAAGTTGACGATATATGGCGCATGTACGACAATATGCGATAACTTATGCTGTGCAATGTATCGTTCACCTTCGTCAATTTTCATTTCCGATATATCTTTGCGTCTCGTATTTTGAGGTGCACCAGTATAAATCATAAATGTATTTGCATCATAACTTACTGCCTCTTGTGCGGCACCTAATAACATATTTGGTGCCTTCATTCCTACATGTGATCCAATCAGCATAATTAATCTCCCCTATATCTTAAAGTTTAGGTTCATAAAAATGACCCATAACCCGCATTGTTTCAGTGATTGACACAAATGCGCGTGGATCAGATTCTTCCATTGCTTCACGAAATTCATACATTTCATAGCGCGAAATGACCGTAAAAAGGATTTCCTTTTCGTCGTGATGGTAAGCACCTTCAGCATCATGAACAATCGTAATTCCACGTCTGACATGGTTTTGTACACTATCAATCACCGACTTAGGCCGACCAGTCACAATCATAACTTGCAGTAACTGCTGGCGTGTATAAACCATGTCCATCACCCGTGCATTGACCACTAAACCAATCGCTGAATACAACGCATATGGCCATCCAAACACAAACCCGGCAGCAATTACAATGAGGGCGTTAAACAAAATGTTGATGGTTCCCATTTTGCTGCCCGTTTTTTTGCGCAGTACAATTCCAACAATGTCCAAGCCACCAGTTGAAATCCCATATCGTAACGCTAAGCCTGTGCCTAAGCCATTGATGGCTCCACCAAAGATGGCACAAATTAATGGATCATGCGTCAGAGTGACCGGCTGCATCACACGCATCATAACGCTAGCTAACGCAACTGAAATAAAGGTAAAAAAAGTGAATCGTTTACCAATTTTAAACCAGGCAACAACAAATAACGGAACGTTTAGCACGAATAACATTAGAGCCGTACTCAACTGGATCGGTGCATAGCGACCAGTCAACGTAGTGATTAATTGTGCCAAACCGGTAACGCCAGAAGAATAGATATGGCCTGGCGTCCAGAAAAAATTAACCGCCATCGAAACTAAAATAGCGTAAATAAATGCTGTTCCTGCCTTGCCAATATATTGATGACGTTCAATTAAACGCTGTAAATCTTCCATTAGATTGCTCAACTCCGCTGATTTGATAATTTAAGTATAGCAAATAACGTCTCTAGTTTCCTAAATTACAGCAAGAACTTATCAATCTTTAATTTAACTCATTAAAAATCAAACACAAAATATAGTACCTCAACTCAAAAAATACTCATGATCATTGGAAACATACCAATGATCATGAGTATTCTTAGTTAAATCAGTAAATTATTTATCTTCATCAACTTTATTAACAAACAAGCCTAATTCCAATAGCTGTTTATCTGAAACGGTCGCAGGAGCATTTGTTAGCGGCTCTGTGGCCTTTGAGTTCTTTGGAAAGGCAATTATGTCGCGAATGTTGTCGCGCTTAGCTAGCAGCATTGCAAAGCGATCTAGCCCGATAGCTAAACCACCATGTGGTGGGAAGCCCATATCTAAAGCATGCATCAAGAAGCCAAAACTGCTTTCGGCATGTTCCTTAGTAAAGCCCAGCGCCTTCAACATTTTTTCTTGAACTTCACGTGTATGAATACGGATTGAACCACCACCTAGTTCGTAACCATTCAAGACAATATCATAACTTTGTGCGTGGGCCTTATGTGGATCTTCGCCATCATTCAAGTAATGGACGTCTTCTTCGTTAGGCATTGTGAATGGATGATGCGCAGCCGTCCAGCGTTTGATTCCTTCATCATATTCAAACAATGGCCAATTGACCACCCAGATAAAGGCAAACTTAGATTCGTCGATCATTCCCATTTCTTTTGCAATGGAATTACGTAGGTATCCCAAAGTATCAGAAATAATCTTAAAACTATCCGCAGCAAATAAGATTAAATCCCCAGGTTTGGCACCGACTGCAGCACTGATTTCATCCTGCTTAACCTTCAAAAACTTGCCGACAGGTCCGGTGAATCCATCTTCTGTCACCTTAATCCAAGCCATCCCTTTGGCGCCAAAACGTTCAATATAATCAGTTTTAGCATCCAAATCCTTACGTGAATACTTAGCTGCTCCACCAGGGACACAGATGGCCTTAACAAACCCACCGTTAGCAATAGCATTCTGGAATACTTTGAAATCGATGTCCTTCACAACATCTGAAATATCCTTTAATTCCATGTCAAATCGAATATCTGGTTTGTCAGTCCCAAACCGATCCATTGATTCTTGCCATTCAATTCGTTGGATTGGTGTTTTAATATCAATACCCATTGCATCATGCATTACTTGTTTGAGTAAGCCTTCAGTCAGATCCTGAATTTCTTCGGCTGACAAGAAACTAGTTTCCATATCAATCTGGGTAAATTCAGGTTGGCGGTCACCACGTAAATCTTCATCACGGAAACAACGTGCAATTTGATAGTACCGGTCAAATCCCGCGCCCATTAATAATTGCTTAAAAATTTGTGGTGATTGTGGCAAGGCATAAAAATGACCAGGGTAAACTCGAGAAGGAACTAAATAATCACGCGCACCTTCAGGGGTGGAAGCAGTTAGATCTGGTGTCTCAATGTCGTAAAAATCATGATTATCAAAGTAAGTATGAACTGCTCGGGTAATTAAATTACGAATTTTTAAATTCTTTTGCATTTCAGGACGGCGTAAATCGAGGTAACGATACTTCAACCGTAATTCATCAGAAACATTGATATTATCTTCAATGTAAAATGGTGGGTTTTTAGCTGCAGCCAATAACTTAGCTTCGTGGATTTCTACTTCAACTTGGCCGGTTTTCATTTTAGGATTAATTTCACCCTCAGAACGGTGTTTAACAGTTCCTTTAACTTCAATGACGTACTCATTCCGCAAAGTATCAGCGACCTGCCATGCAGCTTTACTAAATTCCTGGCTGAACACTAATTGTAAAATTCCTTCACGATCGCGTAAATCAATGAAAATCAATCCACCTAAATCACGGCGCTTTTGTACCCATCCTTTTAACACAACATCTTGATCAACTAATTTTTCATCAACTAATCCAGCATAACTTGTTCGTTTCATAATCTCTATTCTCCTAAATATTTATCATAAATTTGTGGAAAATTACTGTAAAAATCGTCCAATGCAATTGTTTCTTCTTCACCCGAAGCCATGGACTTGAAGTGAACAGTTTGATTAGCTAGCTCTTCATCACCAATCGTAACCACAAACGCTGCATCTACTTTATTAGCCGTCTTAAACTGTGCCTTTGGCTTGCGATCCAAGTAATCACGATCCGCTGAAAAGCCAAAATCACGAACAGCTTGAACTAGCTTGAGGGATTCAACATCGGTAGACTCACCAATGCCAACCACATAGACATCCAAATGATTTTGAACCGGAACTTCAATATTTTCAGCATCAAGCAACAGTAATAATCGTTCTAATCCTAAGCCAAAACCAACACCGGACTCGTCTGGACCGCCTAGCTCCTTCACCAAACCGTTGTAGCGTCCACCACCACAAATGGTCGTATAACCATGGCCAAGTGCCTTGGAGTTAACCATTATTTCAAAAATTGTATGGTTGTAGTAATCAAGTCCCCGAACCATAGTTGAATCAACGACGTAATCAATGTCTAATGAATCTAATAGGTCTTTAACCCGTGTAAAGTGCTGTTTTGCCTCATCAGTTAAATAATCTAAAATTGATGGTGCTGCAGCTACAAATGGTTGGTCTTCAGGCTCTTTACTGTCCAACACACGCAATGGATTTTTTGCCAATCGCTCCTGCGAATCATGACTTAATTCGTTAAAGTGCGGTTGCAAATAATCAATTAAGGCCTGTCGATAGTCCTTGCGACTCTGTTCATCACCCAATGAATTAATCGCCACACGCAGACTAGAAATTCCCAATTGCTTAAAGTAGGCTAGTGCCATGGCAATGACTTCAACATCCAACGCTGGGCTGGCGGAGCCAAATGCCTCGACACCAACTTGATGGAACTCCCGTTGTCGTCCTGATTGTGGTCGTTCGTAACGATACATTGGTCCAAGATAATAAACTTTGTATGGCTTCGTATTTTCTGGACCATACAATTTATTTTCAACATACGCGCGTACCACACCCGCAGTGCCCTCAGGACGTAGGGCAATATGACGATCGCCCTTATCCTTAAAATCATACATTTCCTTGGTAACCACATCAGATGTGTCACCGGCCGAACGAGCAAAAATATCAAAATTTTCGAATATTGGTGTCCGGATTTCATGATATTGATAATCCGCGAATAACAATCGGGCTGTTTCCTCAACGTATTGCCATTTTTCTGACTGTCCTGGTAAAATATCACTGGTTCCTTTAGGACGCTGATAACGCATGAAAAAATCCTCCTTATGATTAACTTTACTAACAACCAAAAATAAAAAAAGCACCCCTGTAAAATTACAAGGGTGCAAAATGCACGGTACCACCTTAGTGTTGCTCTTAGATAACGTCAAATGACGGGAAGTGATCGGCTTCCATCCTCCAAAGTGTCAACTAAATACTTGGTCCGTAAAACTTTCAGCACTGTTTTACTCTCTGTTCGAACCATTGATTCAGCATTCTTTATCGTCGGTTATATTTATTTAAATTTACTACTAAAGATTACTCGAAATTAATGCTAAAGTAAAGTGAATTTTTGAATTAACTTGCTTTTACCGGCCAAAATTCTTAAACTAACTGAATAGAAGAAAGAAATTAAAAGGAGCCACGCGATGAATAAATTTCGGCCGACAAGACTACAACTAATTATCACAGCCATTTTCATTATTCTTGCTCTTGGTCTCACTTTCACCTTAACTCGGCAAAAAACAATTGTTGTAAGTGTGGAAAACGTAAATATCAGACAAGGACCCGGGCTCAAATATAAGTCCATTAAAACAGTTGATCACAAAACCCGACTAAACGTGCTGGCAGAAAAAAATGATTGGTACAAAGTACGAATTAGTGACCACAAATTTGGCTGGATTGCCAGTTGGTTAGTTAATCGGCGTGATAACTTGAAAAAAGCGACCCGCTTATCGGAAGCCACAATTGTCATCGACCCTGGTCATGGGGGCTGGGATTCAGGTGCGGAATACAAAACAAGCAAAAAGGAAAAGTACATGGAAAAAACGTATACTCTCAAAATGGCACAAGCCGTAGCAACCCAACTCAGGCTTCAGGGAGCACACGTTATCATGACTCGTAATGCCGACAAATATGTTAGCTTAAAAGCACGGCCGGCATTGGCTGAAAAAGTCTCAGCAGACGCATTTATTAGCTTTCACTTTGATTCATCTCCTAATCGCAATGAAGCAACTGGTTTAACTACCTACTACTACCACAAAGGTGCTTCTAAAAAATTAGCCAAAACGTTAAATACCAATTTCAATGATTTAGCAGTTACCAATCGTGGCATCAGCTTTGGTGATTTCTTGGTAATTCGTGATAACACCCGGCCCGCTGTTCTTTGCGAAATGGGTTATATTAACGATACCCATGATTTTAAGTCCATAAAAAAGCTCTCATACCGCTTAAAGGTTGCCAGTAAAATAACCAGTGGCCTGAAAGAATATTTTAACGAATAAGGAAAGAAGTAATCAGCTAATGTCCGAATTAAATCAAGACTGGCTAAGCCAACTCCCACTAACATCAATTGAACGCGTTCGCTCAGTTAGTGGCGGCGACATCAATGAAGCCTATCAGATTATAACTCAAGATCAAACTAAGTATTTTTTAAAAGTTCAACCACAACACCCCCAGTCATATTTCGACCATGAAGCGGCCGGCTTGAGGTTAATTGGCAATGTGATCACTACCCCAGAGCCAACCGCTCAGGGTCAAATTAATGGTGATGCCTACTTAATGCTCAATTGGATTGATAGCGGTAATGGCAGTCAAAGAGATCTTGGTACTGCGGTTGCGGCCATGCACCAACAACATCATGTCCAATTTGGCTTTGACCACAATCATCAATCTGGCAACATCATCAAAAATAATCAGTGGCAATCGGACTGGGCTACCTTTTACGCCGAGCAACGTCTAGATACGTTGGCTGAGGCAGCACAAAAGAACCACGTATGGAATAATTGGCGCCAAGCCCATTTTGCACAAATGCGCAGTGAATTCATTGACTATTACCATGGTCATGAAGTACAACCCAGTTTATTGCACGGCGATTTATGGTCTGGTAATTACATGTTTGCCACTAATGGCACTCCAATTTTAATCGACCCCGATGTTTTTTATGGTGATCGCGAACTTGATTTAGCAATGACCACCATTTTTGGTGGCTTTAGTGACCAATTCTACCAAGCCTATCAATCATCCTATCCATTGCCGGCGGGGTTTGAAAAACGGTTACCATGGTATCAATTTTATTATTTATGCATGCATCTCAATCTATTTGGTGAGTCATATGGCGGCGCTGTTGACCGTATTTTAGCAAATTATTAATTAAAAAAGGCTAGGGAAAATAATTTTTCCCTAGCCTTTTTACTCAACTGTGATCATTGAAACGATAAAACATTAAATTCTTTAATCCGCCGTTCGGGCGATACAGAAGCTTCAATCAAGTCATCTGGATCAAATAAAATTCCTGCAATGCCTGCATTATGGCCCGCCTCGATATCCAGATTACGATCACCCACCATGACAGCGTGAGCACGCTCCACCTTGTATTTATTAATTAAGTAGTTTAGTGATGTCGGATCTGGTTTTCGTGGAAATGGCTGCGCAGCCGTTACAAAATCAGTAAATAACTGTTTAATCCCGTCTTGAGTAATAAATTCCATTGCACTGTTGTTACGGTGGGTAAGTAAATAATTATGGCCCCCATTTTGAACGATTCGTTGTAATAATTCTCGCACACCAGGAAATAATTGTGGTTGCTGCAAACGATTTTCTAATGGATAATAGATGGCTTCAAGATCGGAGCGTTTGATTTCAGTTTGGTCGCTATAATAATCAAATGTCGCCCCCAAATTAGTCTGCCGCATCATGTGGTAAATGGTGGTCTGCTCCGGCTCGACCTTGAAATGACTTAGTGTTTGAGCAAAAGCATTAACCATTTGCGGGTAAGTGTCATAAAGTGTGCCATCTAAATCCCAAAAATACGACTGATACATTTGTTTTGATCCTCCATCGATAACAACAAATTAAATTTACTTTTCCAAAATGATGGTCGTGGGGCCATCATTTTCAAGCTCAATTTGCATGTCAGCCCCAAACTGACCCGTTTCAACATGAATACCTGCATCCCGCAGTTTTTGATTAAATGTCTGATAAAGTGGTTCCGCAATTTCAGGACTAGCAGCTTGTGAAAAGCCCGGACGATTGCCATGCTTAGTATCCGCATACAATGTAAATTGAGATACGGATAAAATGGCACCAGCAACATCTTGTAGGCTCAAATTCATTTTGCCGTTTTCGTCTTCAAACACACGTAAATTAATTATTTTATGCACTAAATAATCTAATGATGGTTCCTCATCATCTGGGGCAAATCCAACCAGCAGCATATAACCTTGTTTAATTTGACCCACAACTTGGTGCTCAATTGTCACCTGTGCATGATTGACTTTTTGTACTACAACTCGCATATTTTCCTCCAGCTAGTGGATGGTTCGCTTGACCACGTATACATCCGGAATATTTTTCAAATTATCCATAATTCGTTGCAAATGGGTTCGATTGCGAATGCCCATCGAAGCACTAATCGTAACCACCTTATCATGATCCACCTTACCATTAACCGAATTTAAGTACTTAGTATTGTTATTAATCGATTTCAACACATCGTTTAACAAACCATTGCGATTATAGCCTTGCACCTCTAAATCAGCATTGTAATTAGTTTTATCACCCTCGACATTTTCCCAGTCAACTTTGACAATCCGCTCACCATGCTCTTCTGCAGCCTTGATATTAGGGCAATCGACACGATGCACCGATACCCCACGCCCCTTGGTAATATAGCCAACAATTTCATCACCTGGTACAGGACTACAACAATGACTCAAACGAACTAGTAAGTTATCAACGCCTTCAATAATAACACCGCCTTGTGAACTAATCTTTTTCTTTTCATGGTGTTGTCCTTGAGTGGTTGTTCGCTCGTCTGAAAGTGTTTTATGCTCCTCAAGTAGTTCCTTTTCAGCTTTGCGTTGGCGGTCATTTTCCATTTGCTGCCGAGCATCTTGTGACATTCGATTAGCCACACCAACCGGTTGTAAATCACCAAATCCAATTGCGGCAAACATGTCATCGCTGCTACTATAGTGTAATTTTAGTGCCACCTGTGTATTTTTTCCCGGTGTCATAATTTTTTTGGTATCAAACCCATCGTCACGTAATTTATGTTCGACCATTTCCATGCCCGAGCGAATATTTTCTTCGCGGTCAGTTAGCCTGAAAAATTGTTTGATTTTATTGCGCGCTCGTCGTGTTGACACCAAACTGAGCCAATCTCTACTTGGACCAGCAGAAGAACTGGAAGTTAAAATATCAACAATGTCACCATTTTTGATTTCGTAATCCAATGGCACAATTTTGCCATTTACTTTGGCACCAGTCGTTTTATTACCAACCTCAGTATGAATCGTGTATGCCATATCAAGCGGTCCTGCACCCTTTGGTAGCTCTAGTACGTCGCCTTTAGGTGTAAATGCATAGACACGATCAGTAAATATATCGCCCTGGACGCCTTGCATGAATTCATCGGCATCATTACTATCACTTTGCATTTCTAAAATTTCTTTGAACAGATTTAGCTTGTCGTCTGAAGCAGTTTCTTTAACTCCGTTTTTGTTACCTTCTTTGTAGGCCCAGTGCGCAGCAACCCCGTATTCAGCAACTTCATGCATCTCATGGGTCCTGATTTGCACTTCTAATGGACGTCCTTGTGGGCCCACCACGGTTGTATGTAATGACTGATAACCATTGACTTTAGGCATGGCAATATAATCTTTGAAACGACCAGGCATAGGGGTCCAGTTAGTGTGAATTGCGCCTAAAACAGCGTAACAATCTTTAATGGAGTCTACAACTACTCGAATGGCCAATAGGTCATAAATCTGACTGAACTGTTTGTGCTGTGTTACCATTTTGCGATAAACAGAGTAAATATGCTTAGGTCGCCCATAGATTTCAGTTTCATTACCTAAATCAAGGTCATCAATTGCCTTTTTAATATCTCCAATGGCATGATTAATATACTCGATTCGTTCATCACGTTTCGAATTCATCAAGTGAACAATCCGATAATATTGTTGTGGGTTCAAATATCGAAGTGATAGATCCTCTAATTCCCACTTAATCGTACTAATTCCTAGCCGATCCGCAATTGGTGCATATATTTCCAACGTTTCATTAGCAATGCGACGCTGCTTATCTGGACGCAAATGTTGTAATGTCCGCATATTATGTAATCGATCCGCCAATTTGACAATCATAACGCGAATATCCTTGGACATGGCTAATAAGAGCTTACGGTGATTTTCAGCCATTTGCTCTTTGTTTGATTTATATTTGATTTTACTTAATTTGGTGTCTCCATCAACGATCATTGCAACAGCTGGACCAAACAGTTCACGAACATCTTCTAGCACAACGCCAGTGTCTTCAACGATATCATGCAGATAGCCAGCGCACACAGTTTCTGGGTCCATATGTAAATTGGCTAGAATTCCTGCCACTTGAATCGGATGAATAATATACGGTTCACCCGATTGGCGCAGTTGCCCGTTGTGTGCCGTTTCAGAAAAATGGTACGCACTTTCAACTAATTTCACGTGATCTGCATTCATGTAAGAAGCAACTATGTTTTTGACGTCTTCATGAGTTAAATTTTTTTCTTTCGGCATTTTTCACCAACTTACTTTCAAATTATTAAGTGCATTGTAATTGCAGTAATTATACAGTTAATTAGCCTTTTTTGGCAATCTTATCGTTTTCATTGGTCATCGCATAGCTTAAATAACTAACGCACAAGTATATCAAGCCAAAATAGTAGGTATACCGTGGTAAAAATAAATAAGCGCCAATAAAGTAACCAATGGGAAAAACAAGGAGTCGCCACCGACCCAGTTTTTGCTTTGCCGTTTTGATTCCTTGATAAATACAGTAAGCCCCGTTAATAATAATTAACACCACCAACACCGAGCTGGCACGATGAACAAAGGGAGCATACTCAATAATGGCGGTCAAAACGATCCCAAGTCCAATTGCCCAGCACCACAACCACCAGTCAAATTTTTTTGCCTAATTTAATTTGTTTCATTCATTAATTCTCCAATTCAAAATAATAGGAAGCTGCCGCTAATAAATATAGCGGTGCTGTTTCTGTTCGCAAAATTCGCGGTCCTAGCCCAGCAACTGTCACAGAGGCTCGTTTCATCTGCTCCACTTCTGACTGCGTTAACCCACCTTCAGGACCAAATATGACTAGTAATGAATCACCAGCTCTTAATTGGCTAAACGCAGCTGCGAGTGATGATTGTTCATTTTGCTTGGCCGCTTCTTCCCACGCCACGATCCGCTTATTCATTATGGTTGTAGCTGTCAAAACGGCAGTTAGTGAATCTTGATAACTCACCACTGGTACTATATTGCGGTGTGATTGTTCTGCTGCACTTTGCGCAATTTGTTGTAATCGAGTGATCTTTCGTTCGCGTTTAGTACTTGGCCATTTGGCAATCGATCGCTCAGTAGCAAAGAAAATAACTTGATGGACACCAAGCTCGGTCGCCTTTTGTACGATTAATTGTGCCTTTTCACCTTTGGGCAAACCACACGCAATTGTAATTTCGATTGGCAGCTCACTATTTTGAGTAAGCAATCGATCCAAAACAACGTCAACATTGGGCAAATTAAGTGCACTGATGTGTCCTAAATACACCTGTTGATTTGGTAAGACGAACTCTGCTTGTGTACCAACCTCTGCTCGTAACACCGTTACTAGGTGATGTGCCGTTGCCTGGTCTAGCTTAAATGGTTGTGCCACCGTTTGTTTAGTTGTTAAAAAATATCGCTGCAAGTCCGTTCACCTATTCATCCGAAAATGGCTTATAAGCAATAATGCCATACCAGTCACCAATCTTCAATGTTTCTTCCACTCGAAAACCTTGGTTTTGCAATTTATTAAGGATTAGTGCTACTTTGTCTGCAATAATTCCGGAACATAAAAAATGGCCTCCGGTATTTAATCGTTCGTACGCTTGTGGAATCAGCGGTACAATAATTTCTGCTAAAATATTAGCAACAATTAAGTCTGCCATCTGGGTGACTCCGGTCAGTAAATCATTGGGTCGAATATGAATATCCGAAGCCACCGGGTTAAGTTTGAGATTCTCCACTGCAGATTGCACAGCTACGTCATCAACATCAAAGGCATAAACTTTGCTTACACCTAAAAGCTTAGCTGCAATACTTAAAACACCAGAACCAGTGCCAACATCCAGCACGGTTTCATCACCCCGAACAACCATTTCCAATGCTTGCAGCATTAACCGGGTTGTGGGATGTGTTCCCGTTCCAAATGCCATCCCCGGATCCAAATAAATCAATTGTTCATTAGGCTGCTTAGGCTGATATTCTTCCCAGCTCGGAACCACCGTTAAACTACTGGTTACCCGGACGGGATGATAATATTTTTTCCAAGCAGTGGTCCAATTTTCATCAGAAACGGCTTTACTAGTTACCGCACCACTTCCTGGATCAAGGCCAAATTCCTTTAGTTGAGCCACCCGTTGCTCGATTGTTGGTATTATTTCTGGCACAAAAACGGTTTGTGGGTAGTAGGCAGTAACAGCCGCACCTGTGGCAATATGCGGAATATCTTTAGGGTCAATAATTTCACCATGAGCGCCATATTCACCTGGTTTTAACTTGGCAAAATCCTTGGCATCATCGATTTTAACTCCTGCAGCTCCCAAATCATTTAAGATATAGCTGACTGCTTCCACTGACTCGCTTTGTGTTGTGACCGTGACTTGTGTCCATTCCATAATTTGATCCGCTTTCTTCGACCGTGTTGATTTCACTACACCTGAACTGAATAAATAATAGTATTCATTTTAGCATAGCCGCAACAGCAATGAAACATTTCATCATTAAACAAAAAAAGAACAAAACGGCTGTCTTGTTCTCTGATCGCTCCCATATCATTAACCTTCACTAGCATTACTAGAAGGTACATGATATTCAGCAGGTTCATCAGCATACTTTAAAATGTTTGATTCTAGGTGGCGTTCTAAATAGTCGACCAACTGGGCCTCTGTCTTAAAGATACGGGGATTAAGCTGCTTATGAAGTCGTAAATCAATTTCATTAATTTTTAAACGACCTGTCCAAGTATGGGAGTAACGAATGATTACCCGATTATTCAGTTCATGCTTGCCAAACGTAAAGACATAAACGTGTTGTGGAGTCATCATTGGCCGAATATATTCTTTTTTATATCTTAGGTCATACTTACGCATAAATACTTTCGTCTTATTTAGCACGGTAATCACCTCCTCTTTTAAACTATTTCTAATTTCGATTTTGCTTTTAAATAAATATAATACTCGATTAGCCCTTACTTGTAAAGCTTTTTGCCTTAGATAATGATGCTTTTCACAAAAGCATTTTACTTTTTGTATAACCACAATCCTTATAGTAAAATAGAAAGTCAGTAAATACTTAGTTGTCATCAATTTTAATTGGAGGTTACATCCATGCAAATCGTAGGTAATATACTCGTCATTTTAATTGGCATTGAGCATTTCGGGATAATGTTGTTAGAAATATTTGGTAGCGACGAGAAAAAGGCACAATCATTCGAGATGCCGTTACAGTACGTACAATTGTCAAATACTAAAACCGCACTCGCAAATCAAGGAATTTATAACGGCGGTTTGGGGCTACTGTTAATTTTAGCAACCATCCTATTTACAGGAACAACCCAATCACTTGTGTTAAGTTTATTGCTCGGCTATGTTGTCGTTGTTGCAATTTTTGGTGGCTTTACTGCTACCAAAAAAATATTTGTCATTCAGTTATTACCAGCATTAATTGCACTAATTTTTGTTTTAGTAGCATAAAAATCATTTTTTTATGAGCCTCTTTTGTGTCAGCTTGTAAGACCGTCATAAAGTATTCTGATAATTTCATGTTTCTAAATCAAATAGTAATCACTTGAATGATAACATAATTAGTTGGTGTATATGTATTTATAACAACCTTTTAAATCAAAAAAATAAATTTACTAAGCTTACAATCTCAAATTATCCATTGCCCGATTTTTGGGCTGGCATCGTAACCATACGAAGCTTCAAGGTTCTGATATCGGACTGTTTGGTAACTGGATAAAGTGGTTATTACTAAGCATCATCACGCTTGGAATTTACAGTCTTTGAGTCCGAATCAAACTTGCAAATTTGAAAGCCAAAAACACTACACTGTTGGATTAACTATAGGATTGGTGGTGCCAGTGGCAACCTGCAAGCACACCAGACCAGTAATGGTTGGCAATTCAGCGATCCATCATCCAATTTTACTGTGACTGTCACCAATGACGGACAAGTTAGTCACAATTAGTTTTTAAGTAAATATGACATGCAAGATATTATTTTTCCTATTTCTTACTTTCGTGATAGAAAAATAAAATAAATGAGGCTGATGTAAAAACTA